>DASWGU010000281.1:0-28197 GCA_036393555.1 Gemmatimonadaceae bacterium | reverse complement strand
CCTCTGCCGCCACGGTCTCCAGCACCGCAGCACTGTGATAACCCTTGTCCGCGATGAGCTCCGTCACCGGTGCCAGCCCCACCGCTGCCGTCGTCTTTTGGGCCGCCGCGGGGGTGGCAAGCCCCGTCGTCGTATCGCCCGCATCCGCAGGGTGCAGCACCACTTCGAGCAGCGCGCCGCTCGACACGTCCACCGCATGCTCTGACTTGTGGGCCAGGTGGGTCCGCCCGTCCTTCATCCGCGTGATCCTGGCATCGGGATCATGCGGATGCGTCCACTCCGTGTTCGACCCCTTCTTCTTCCGCTTCCGATCAAACCGCGCCAGCTCTTCGCGCGTGGGCTCCGCGATGCCAGCGGCCTGCGCCAGGCGGGTGATGTCCTCGTAGGTCTCGCCCGTATCACGGCGCACGATCGTCCGCAGCGCCGCATTGGCCTCCAGGGTCGTCGCATCGATCGCGATGGTCTTCCCCGTCACCAGCCCGTGTGCCTTCAGCACGCCCAGCACCCAGCGAAACACACTCCGGTGGGTCGAGAGCCAGAACAGGCGGCGCGTCCGGGACACGGTCGAATGATCGGGCGTCGCCTGATCGATCCCGTAGCCCGGAAACTGACGGAGCGATAGCGAATCGGCCACCCGCCAAGGGTGGGGGCGAACGGCTGCAATGGGGGTAGCCGCTGCGGCCGGCGGGACCATGTTGAGCAGGTGGAGCCGTTGTCCGTGGCTGCACATGTTGGATCGTCGCACACAAACGACTGATGGTGGGACCAACGCCGCGGATCAGTCGTTCCGGAGAGCGTCGGACGGATCCACCCGCAGCGCCCGATACGCGGGCGCGCAGGCGGACAGCACGGCAACAGCGAGCGCCGCGGCCGCCGTCGCCACGAATACTCCGGCGTCGGTCGCCGTCACCTCGACCAGCAGACTCTCCATGAAGCGGCCGAGTCCACGCGCCAGAACGACTCCGAGGCCCACGCCCACACCGCCCAGGAGCGCCGCGCGGCCGAGCACCGTGGCACCGATCCGGCGCGGTGTCGCACCCATCGCGAGTCTGATGCCGATCTCGCGCCGTTGTCGGGCCACCGCAAAGGCGAGCAGCCCATGCACCGCTAGCGCGCTGAGCGCCACTGCGGCAACCGCGAACGCACCCATGGCCCAGGCGTAGAAGCGCGGCCTCCGCACCGAGCGCATCGCAATCGACTCGAGATCGCTGACGGTACCGATGGGCAGCCGCGGCGCGACGGCCCACACGGCTCGCTGGAGCTCCCGACCGACGAGCCGGGGATCGCCCGTCGTCCGGGCGATGAACGTGACGTATCGTGGATTGCGCTGCTCGACCGGCAGGTAGATCTCCGGCCTCGGGCGCGAATCGCTGCCAAACAGTCGCGTGTTGCGCGACACGCCGACGATCGTGACCGCCGTACGCTGTTCGTCGGTGAACAACAGCTGGCGCCCGATCACCAATGGTTCGTTCGGCCACCATCGTGCCGCGGCGGCCTCGTTCACGATCGCCACGCGCGGCGCCCCGTCGCGATCCTCCTCGACGAACGCGCGCCCTTGTCGGAGCGGGATGCCCATGGCCGAGAAGTAGTTCGCCGTGACTACGTTCCGGAACGCGAAGAATGGCCGGTCAGGTACGGGCTGGCCCGGTACCTCGATCTCCGACCGGGACACTGAACCAAAGAACGGCGGAAACGTCGTCGCGGCCACTTCGGCTACGCCAGGTACTGCCCGCATTCGGACGGTCACCGCGGCCACGAACCGACGCGATGCCAGGCTGTCCGTGGGTGCGATGTCCCGATGTCGACCCAGCGACACGAGGATCGCGGCGCGATTCTCGGTCGCGAAGCCGGGGCTGGATGGCAGGACGCGCATGAATCCCTTCACGAGCAGTCCCGCCCCCACCAGGAGTACCACCGAGAGCGTCACCTGCGCGACAACCAGCGCCGACGAGGTGCGCGTCCCGGTCACGCGCCCGCCTGACCAGTCGGACGACCGGTCGCGCGCGGTCAGCAACGGAACAAGGGCGCCGACCAGCCCGACGAAGGCGGTCGCCACCGCCGCAAACGCGATGACCCGTCCATCGAGAGACACCGCGTCCATCCTTGGTAACACGCTCTCGCCGAGTATGCGGATTCCACCGACGGCCCAGTACGCCGCCAACGTGCCGACGGCGCCGCCGATGGTGGACAGCACGAGCGACTCGACGAGCAGCAATTGTGCCTGGCGAAATGCGCTGGCGCCCAGGGCGCGGCGCACGACGAGTTCCCGCTCCCGCGCTGCCGTTCGGGCGAGATGCATCGTGGCGACATTGGCGGCGACCAGCAGGAGCACGAGGAGCACCGCCGCGAGCAGGATCCTGAGCGGTCGCGCCACGTCACCGCTCACGCGCTCCACGATGGGGACCAGCACGGCCGTGGCGGGGACGCTGTCGCGTGTGGTGCGCGATCCCATCCGCGCCGTCACGGCGCCGCTGAACCAGGCCGCAGCCTGCCTGTCGTCAATTCCGTCCTTCAGTCGCACCTGGGCGTTCACTCCGAAACGGGAGACCGATGCCGTCACCCGGGTCGGGAGCCAGAAACCGGGCTCGTCGGTGTAGAACGCGCGGAAACCGGGCGGCATCACGCCGATGACGGTGTACGCGGTGTCGTTGAGTGTCACGCTGCGGCCGACGACCGAAGAATCGCTCCCGAACCGCGAGCGCCACAGACGATTCCCCACGAGGACCACCGGGGCCATCTGCTCGGCTTCGTCGACGGTGAAGGCGCGGCCGAGAATTGGCGCGATGCCATAGACTCGGAAATATCCCGCGGTCACCCGCTCGCCGTCGAGAATCTCCGGTTCGCCTCCCCAGTCCACCGAGACATCGTTCGGGTACCCGGCGGTGATCGAACCAATCACCGGCGAGCCCGACTCGATCCGCAGGTAGGCGTCGACCGGAAGCGCCGCGCTGAAAAACCCCTCGGACGAGCGCATGCCGATTTCGAATACCCGCTCAGCCCTCGGGAACGGCAGTGGTGCGAGCAGAATGCCGCTGACGACGCTGAACGTCGTGGCGCAGGCGAAGATACCGAGTCCCGAGATGAGGATGATATTGCCGGCGAATCCGGGCTGGCGACGCACGAGCCGCAGCGTGTGACGAAGGTCAGCGGTGAGCGAGTCGAAGGTCGGCATTCGCCAGACATCACGACCGGCCTCCTCCAGGCGCGTGACGTCGCCGAACGCCCGTCGGGCGGCCACTGCGGCGTCAGCGCGCGACATCCCCGCAGCGACCAACGCGTCGGTTTTTTCCTCCAGGTGCGCGCGGATCTCCGCCGACAGGTCATCGAACGCCCTCCGGCGGCGGAAGAGAACGCGGAGCATCCTCACGCGTCCCCCAGTGCCAGCACGCGCGAAACGCCCTCGAGCATCTGCTCGAAGCTCGAAACCTCGGCGGCGAGCCTCCGAGACCCGGCGGGCGTCAGCCGGTAGACGCGGACGCGCCGGTTCGTGGCCGATGTCTCCCAGGTTGCGCGGACGAGTCCGGCCTTGAGGAGTCGCTGCAGCGCGGGATAGAGCGAGCCCTCCTCGACTTGCAGGAGATCGTTCGACGCCTGGCGGATGCGCAGCACGAGCGCGTATCCGTGCAGCGGTTCGCGAGTGAGGATCCGGAGCACCATCATTTCGAGGGCGCCGGGAAAGAGAACGCGTGGAGCGGGGCTGGGCATGTTCGCGGGAATGAGTCAGCCTTGGTTGCTCAAGGCCTAGACCAACCTAGTATGAGGCGGTTGTGCGGTCAAGCGCGCACCAGGCCAGGAGCGGGAGGCCGGCGAGCGAGCTGTTTGATCGACCCGGACGACACTGGCCGGAAGCGCGCCGTCTCAAACCCAGTGGCGCGAGGCCTGGACGTGCGAGCATCATCAGCGGCCCTGGCGAGCCCGCATGACAATCGCTGCAGTGGACAAGCGAGCGGCGGTAGCAGGGCCTTCTCTTATCCCTCGGCCGGCGACCTGGCCTCGACCGGAAGGGTGTCCCGGCTGTCGCTCGCCGCGCTCAATGCCGCTGCTTGCACAACTTCCTCCGGGTACCCTAACGCCTCCAGCAGCGCGATCGCGTTCCGCGTCGACGACACCCCCGGCTTGAGCAGGTAGTCGAACGTCAGTTCGTCATTCTCCACCTGCTCCCGGAAGTGGAACGTCCCGTACCGCTCTCCCAGCCACCGCGTCAGTTCGATGTCGTGGGTGGCCACCATCACCAGGTGCGGCCCGCGATCGAGATACGCCAGCACCGCCCGCCCCGCCGCGATCCTCTCCACCGTGTTCGTCCCCCGGAACAGCTCGTCCAGGATGAACAGGTGGGGCGACTCCCCCGCTGACGCCTGCAACAGGTCCCGAACCGCCTCCGCCTCGGCCAGGTAGTAGCTCTTGCCGGCCACAATGCTGTCGCCCCGGCCGATGCACGTCCGCACCGTGAAGGCCGGCCCCTCCCAGTGCGTGCCCAGCACGGTGCCAAGCGATCGCGCGAGCAATGCATTCACACCAACGGTTCGGAGCAGCGTGGACTTCCCCGACATGTTCGACCCGGTCACCAGCCAGCTCCGGCCGTCCATCACCACGTCGTTCGCCACGGGTTCCGGCAGCAGCGGATGCACGAGGCCCCGCGCCTCGAGTCGCCGTGGCCCGTTCGTGAACACCGGACGGGTCCAGCGGAGGCCCGCACCCGCACGCACCGAGGCCACCGCCAGCGCCACGTCCAGCGACCCGATGGCGTCGAAAACCTCGCGCAACGCGCCCGCATGCCGCCGGATTCGCCGCCCGGCGAAGCGAAAGGCGTTCAGGTCCAGCAGGAACGCCGTGTTGAGATACTCCTGAAGCGACCCGCCCAGCTCAGCGATGGGCCCGAGCAGCGACGCCTCGCGACCTGATTCGAAGGCGATCCAGCGCATCGCACCCCTCAGGAATCGTAACTCGGGCAACCGCAACCGCACGCGGTCACGCAGCGCGTGCCCCGCCCCACCGGATCGTCCCGCAACGTTGTGCGCGACCCGGATGAACGCGGGGAGTGCACGCAGCCCTGGCACGTACGGATCGATGCTCGAACGGAGCGCGATCCGGACGAGCATGTTCACCAGCGCCGCGCCGAGCGCCGCGATGAAGAGGCGCGGCCAGAGAAACCCTGCCACGGCCAGCGCCAGCGGCAACAACCCCAGCACGGGAAAGAGCGCCCCGAACCGGTGGGGTCGCGGAGGCTCGTCCCACAACAGATTCGCCAGGTAGCTCGCGTGCCACTCCCTGAGCGGCATGAGATCCCGCGCCAACTGCTCCCGCGCGCCGGCGCTCGCCCCCAGTTCCTCCGCGAGAGCCTCCATCTCCGGCGCACGCGGCTCGCGCTCCTCCGGCCGCCGCAGTCTGTCGTAGAGACACTGCGCGCCTGTCTGGCTCGCCGTCCGGTCCAGCGCGGCAAAAACCAGATCCATATCGAGGTCCGTCCACGCACGCTCATCCACCCGCGGCAACGCCGGCTCGGCTGCCTGACGAGCCAGGTGCAGGGCGCGGAGCCGGGTCAGGTCTCGCTCCCGCTCGACCGGCTTTCCGAATCCGTCGAGCAGGTCGCCGAGCCACCGTCGTTCGTCACGCCGGCGCTGCTGCGAGGCTGTGGCTGCCACCAGCACAAGCGCAAAGCCGATACCGATGACGAAGATCAACACGACCGGCCCGGCTGAAATGGGGTTGCGTGGTTGCCGAGGGAATCGTGGCAGCTCCGGCGCCGGCGGATGCGTTCGCGCGCCGGCAGGTTGAGGCCGAGGTGGTTCTCCGCGAGGAGCAGGATGAGGACGACGTTGGGCACGGACGCAAGCTATGTCGTGTCTTCGGGGAATAGAGTGGGTGAATCTGGGCGTTTCTGCGAATCTCAGGTGGGGATCGTCGTCGGGAAACGGTTCGCTTGAATTGCCGGATAAAGCGCTTGACCATCGGTTCGCCCGGAACCTTGAACCACGGGGGACACGGTACACACGGAGGGAGGTCGACAGCGTCAGTGAACATTTCGCCTGATGCCGTGTCGAAGGTGCGCGACATGGTGGTTCCCCTCCTGGTGAACCGGTATCCTTGGCGTCGGCATGCGGGATGGGCCAGTCGGCCTCGGGGCCATTCCATTGCCCGCGGCGCCGCGATTGCCATCGGTGACGACCAATTGCAACGTCAATCGCAGGGCACCGTGGTTCCCGGTAGTTTTACCCACGGATCCTCGGAGCAGCCCGTTTGCCGGGTCCGACGCGCCCGCAGTGGGAACCGCCTCGACGTGCGACACCTTCGACGGCGGCGGGCGCTGAGGGCGATGTGCCATCTGGTGACTGCTTGCAGGCGATATCGACATGGATGCGGCTGACGCGGCGGAGCTTGTTGGGCCGGCCATCGAACCGGACGACTCGACCTGGGCCGACATCGGTGCGGGTACCGGGACGTTCACGAAGGTCCTGGCCGAGCTGCTCGGTCCGAAGGGTGTGGTGTACGCCTTCGATCGTGATCGCGAGGCCGTTCGCGAGTTGTGGCAGCTCACGCAATCGGACCACGAGCGACCCGCCTCTGCGCAGATCATGGCCAGCGTGGCGGACCTGTTCGCGCTTCCCGACCTCCCGTCGCTTGACGGTGTCCTCCTGGCAAACGTACTCCATTTCATACCCGCGCACGCGCAGGGGCGGGCGCTCACCTCACTGGCGGAGAGGCTGGCAGCAACTGGCCGCATGCTGGTGATCGAGTACGACCGTCGGCCGCCCAGCCGATGGGTGCCGCATCCGGTGTCGCGCGAGCGGCTCCACGCGCTGGCCAGCGAGTCGGGACTGCGGGCGCCTGAGATTGTCGCGACAAAGCCGTCGGTCTACTCGGGCGCGCTCTACGGCGCGGTGCTCCGGCGATAGCCACGCCTCAGTCCGGTGTGGAGCGCGGGGCCGAGGTGACCACGAGCTGCTCGCGCTGGAGGGGCGCTACGCCCGCCTGTCTGAGGAGCAGCTGCGCGCGGTGAGAAAACCGGTTCATCAACCCGGGGAGGAGCCGCGTGTCGAGCCCTGACAACCGGACGCCCACCGCAGTGCACCTGTGGCACAGACGAGGGCGACGTAGAGCACGTGGGCAGGGGGAACAACGTTCTATCCGCTCCGGCCCGAACGCAACAAGTCCCAGAGCGCCCGCGGCTCGAGAATCCTGACCGGCGACTCGGCCCGAACTGCCAGAAGGTCGCGATCGCCAGTGACCAGGACGTCCGCCTTGCCAGCCACTGCGGTCGCCACGATCCACCGGTCTGCCAGATCTCGAACTGGCAACGGGCTTGGCTCAGATGGCCTTGGGATCACCTGAAACGGCGCGAACACGGCCTCGATCGTCTGCAGGTGATCAGCCGGCAGCTGCAGCTTGGAGGTGAGCGCGTTCCGCAGTTCCGCAAGAATGACCTCTCCGACTACCAACTCATGCTCGGCCAGCACTGAGCGTAGCACATCCGCGCACAAGCCACGCGTTGCAAAGGCCGCGACGAGCACATTCGTGTCGAGACAGACTCTCACGAGATGTCGCGAAAGACATCTTCATCTGTGAGGTAGCCGCGAGCTTCCGCGAATGGCATTACGGCCCTGCGGGCGTCTTCGAACTGCAGGATGGTGAGTTGTCGCCGCAGAGCATCGCGCGCGATGTCGCTGCGAGAACGCCCCGAGCGCCTCGCCAGGGCAGTCAGCTGACGCGCGAGTGAACGGTCGAGCCGAATAGTCAAGGTAGATGTTTTCATGCATGACAATGTAAGACATACATATGCCAGCTGCAAGTTGCCTGAGCAGCGCGGAACGGGAGATCGCCGCGTGCTCAGTACTGCTGCTGGAACTGGGTGACACGTGCTGGCGCTGGGGGTTTGGCTCAGCACCAGCTCCAGGACAGGAAGCAGGTCGAGCGTCCAGCACTCACGACTCAGGCCGGCTAGCCAAGCTGGAGCGCTGGCTCGCCGCCCGGTTCACGAGCGCCTGTGCGCAGGTAGCAGCCGCTCACGCGCTCGAGGTAGAGGCGTGGCAAGAAGCCAGTGCAGCGCTCGACAGTGCCGGTCGCTTCGACGCCGTCTCGGCGCTGGAGTTGCGGGTTCTCCTGGCGTCTCTCGATTTTCTGCATGTTCCGGACTTTGACCTGTGGACGCCGCGCGCCGAAGCCGCGGAGTGGGACGCCCACAGGGCGGATCGTGAAGCCCACTCGGGCGCGCATGAAGGACTCCATGGTCTCCTGCTTCGGTATCAGCTCGGGCTGCTGAGCGCCCGCGTGAACGACACCCGCGCGGTGATCGCAGAAGCCGACTCGCTTGAGCGGTTTCGTCGCGACCCGGATCGCCATCGTGCGCTCGTCGCCGCCACGCTGGCGCACAACTTTCGTGCACGGGCAGCGTTCGCATCGAACGACATGAGCCGCGCCCTGCTTCACCTCGAGCAGGCGGACTCGCCGGTCATCGAAGCCGCCTTCGAGGCGGAAGCCGCAGATCGAAACCTGCGTGCGGTGGTTCTGGATTCCCTCGGACGCGACGTTGAAGCACGGCCGTGGTACCGAGCGATCGCGCGCGCGCGACCCACGAGCTGGTCTACGTTGCTCCCTCACGCCTTCGTCAGGCGCTCATTGCGAGCCAGCTTGATGATCTGCAGTCCGCCGGCGAGGCGTTCTCCGCCGCCGAGCGACTCTGGCAGGACGCGGCACCCGGGCCCCGATTGGCGCTGGCAGAAACCGCGCGTCGACTGAGCCAGACGCATCCCGCACCACAGGCCCGGCCCGGCCGCGTCAACCGTTAGGCGCGCGCCTCGCAGGGGTGCTCCCTGGCACCCGAGTGCCGTCAGAAGCTGTAGCGAGCCCGCAGCTCGAGCCGCACAATGGCACGCTTCTCCCCGAACTCGCTCCGCGGTTCACCGCGCTGGATATTCGCGAGCGCGCGGAGTTCGAGATTCCCGGCTGGCTTGTACTGGACCTCGGGCAGCAGCGAGTAGCTCCTGTCGTCGAGATTCACGATGGCACTGGCGCCGAGCATCAGGTACAGCACGCCAAGCGCATCCGGTTGGCTGATTCGGGCATACGCGTAGTTCCGCATCGGATTCATGCGCCCGTACCCGGCTTCCGTCGCTCGCCGGGCAAGGCCCAGGAGCCCGACGTCGCCCGCGATGGTCAATGAGTCGTATCCGCGCTGGATGAGGTCGAAGTACTGCTCCGCCTCGGCCGGCGTGTAGCCGGACGCGCTGTGAAAGAAGTCGGCGATGAACGTTGTGTTTGCTTTCGTCAGATACCGGAGACCCAACACGACGTTCGTCGCCGGTTGCTCCCGTGCGATGAGCGCATCGTTTCCGGCCAGGACCATGGTGACGGCGCGAGGTACGCGTGCCCACTCGGCGTGGAGCTCCACATTCGACCGCAGGTTGCGCGAGAGGTCGAACCCGAACCGGGCCGGCCGGCTGCCGCCCGACAGATACATCACGTCAATGTCTGTGTCCCAGAAGAGCAGGTACACCTTCCCGGCGACGTTCACGTGATCTCCATCGCCGAAACTCGCATTGAGATCGCTGGAGACCGGGAGCAGCACCGGAGTCACCGACAGCACCTGCAGTGGCCCGCCAAAGGTCCGGATGTAGTCCGCCGAAAGCACGACGAACCCTTCCAGCGCCAACGCGGGATCCTCGGCGCTCTTCGCCCGATCCAGAAACGCGGCTGGGTTCCAGAGGTAGCCCTTGCCCCACTTCAGCGTCTTCTTGCCCGCGTCGAGCGTGAAGGCCGGGCTGGGTTTCACCGAGACATACGCTTCATAGACCGAAGCGTCGCGCGACCAGGCACGGTTCGCAAACCCACCCTCCACGAGGGTCCGCGTCTGGGCGCTGAACCAGCTCCGGTTGTAGCCTGCATCGAGCTGCAGCCTTGCGTTCATCTGCGTGTTCCGACTCTCGACTTGATCACCGGGAGCAGACCGCAGTTTGAACAGCGCGGCGCTGCTATCGAGCCAGACGATCGCCGGCCGGAGTTCAACGTACCCGCCAAGCGAGAACGCTTTCCGCTCGATCGGGGGAATGTCGACTGTCGGTTCCTGTCCGCCGGCAGATGTCGACACCAGCAAGGCGATGCCGATCGCGCCGAAGAGACGGGTCATATGCGTTCCGCAGGAAGGAAGCTCACGCTGGCTTGCGACCCGGCCACGATACCTCAGCGCCTGATCGACTCCAGGTTCGGCATGTAGGTCAGCGTGAACACCTCGGCCGGGAACCTGCGACTCTTCATCTCCACGAATGTCATGGATGACTTGTAGCCCTTGTAGAGCGGACTCTCGGTCTCGACCGTGGCCGGTCGAATCACCCCGCCGCCGAAATCCCTGATCGTCCCGAAGGTGAGCGTCTTGATCAGCATGGACGTGGGGGTCAGGCACTCGATCCGTACCGGCAGGGTGTCCTTCCGAGTCACCCACATCGTGAGGCGATCGTACGCCACGGCCCTGGTCTTCGCCTTCAGGGCCAGCACGAATTGATCGGCGGAGTCCGTCACGCTGGCGACGTCATACTCCGCCGAGTAGTCCAGGCTCAGGATGTCGGCGTTGTTGAAGACGCCACCGATCACCGACTGCAGGCTGGTGATCCGGATCGGCTTGCCGGCGTTGGGCACGTACATCCACATGTTGTCGCCGAGCCGCAGGGTGCTCCGCCCCTTGTCGCTCGCCGGCGAGAGGAACAGCGCGGCGACCTTGTCGCGGCCGTCGTTGATCGAGTACAGCAGATACTCGCGGGTCCGCCCGTCCGGCTCGACGTTCACGATCCGCTTGTAGGCCTCGAACGAGGGTGGATTCAACTGGCGGTCGACCCGCCGCAGCAGGGCGTTACCGTCCATCGGCGCGCCAGTCGGTTTCTGAGCCGATGCAGCCGTCGCGGCGACAAGAACCGCCGGGATCATCCATCGCCAGACAAGCGCCGCGCTTCGCCTATCCATGGCGCAACGCCTCGACGGGCTCCATCCGGGACGCCTTGAAGGCGGGCTGGATCGTTCCCAGCACGGCGACGATCGCGACGACCGCCGAGATCACGAACATTCGGCCGGGGTCCAGTTCTGGTGACAACACCAGACCGGTCTGCCGTCCGAAATCGAAGGTCGGCCCGATGGCATCGATGAGCAGGATGGCCGCTGCCGCGATCGCGTTCCCGATGACAATGCCCAGCATTCCCAGTGACAGCCCCTCGATGACGAACATGCTGAGGATCCTGCCTGGCATGGTCCCCATGGCCGCGATCGTTCCGATCTCCTTCACGCGCTCGTAGACGGACATCAGCATCACGTTCATCACGCTGATGAGCACGATGGCGACCAACCCCAGCGTCGCGGACAGGACCAGGACGTCGATGAGAACCGCCACGTTGTGAAACGGTGACAGCGCCCCCCAGGTGTGTACTTCGAGTTGGCCGGATGGGCCCTGGATTCCTGGCTGGCCTGAAGCGCCTCCCTGCCCCGGGGCTCTCGCTGCGCCGGAGTCTCCTTTCCCGCGGGAGTTCCCTGCCGGGCCGGATTGTACCGTCACACCCAGGGCACCGCGGATATCCTCGGCGGCGTCCGCAAGCCGATCGAAGTGTCTGATACGGACGGCGATCTCGCTGATCTCAGGCTCGTCCATGCGCAGCAACGACGTCGCGTCGTCGATGTGCACGTACCCGTCTCGCCCACCCGGCCCCGTCGCGCTCTCGAGCACGCCGCTCACGGTGAGCTGCGTCGCGTTGACCGAGCCGTCTCGATTGGTCGCGACGACGACCACGAGATCACCCAGCCTGACGCCCATTCCTGTCGACAGCAACTCCGGGATGATGATGTCGCCCGTAGCGAGCTTCGCCGTCCCCTGCGTGATCCGCGACGCCAGGAGCGGGACCGTCCGGAGTTCCTCCTCCGGGTAGACGCCGTTGAGGCGAATGGCCGTTGTCTGGGTGTAGTTGCTGAACATGCCGCTGAACTTGAGCCGACGCGAATACGCCTCGACCTCCGGGTCCGCGCGGAGCGCCTTCTCGATCGCCTCCACCCGGGGCGGTCGCATCGTCAAGGTCAGGGGCAGGTTGTCCATCGACGCGACGTACCCGCGGCGGTGGATCTGCAGATGACCGAGCATCGCGTCGGTCATCTGGCCGACGATCAGTCCCTTGAACGCGCCGGCACCGGCCCCGAAAACGATCACCGCGATGACGCCAATCGCGATGAGTGACGCAGTCAACAGGGTCCGGCGGCCGTAGCGCGCCAGGTTACGTACGGCGATCTGTATGAGCTTCATCATGCCGCCGCTCCCTGCGCCTGCCGCTCACTGAGTCGGCCGTCCTCGAGACGAAACACGATCTCGGCCTCCGCCATCACCCGTGCATCATGCGTCGAGAACACGAAGGTCGTGCCGAGCTTGTCGCGAAGCTGTCGCATGGTGCTGATGACCAGGGAGGCGTTCGCGTGATCCAGGTTGGCCGTGGGCTCATCAGCCAGGACGATCTGCGGCTCGGTGACGAGCGCCCGTGCGACGGCAATGCGCTGCTTCTGGCCGCCGGAGAGCTTCGCGGGATACTTGTCGCGCTGGTCGGCGACGCCGACCGCTTCCAGCAGCGACAGGACGCGGCGACGACGCTCGGCGGCGGCGACGTGCTGAACGAGCAGCAGCGGATACTCGACGTTCTCGTATGCCGTCAGGACCGGCAGGAGATTGAACTCCTGGAACACGAATCCCACCGTCCGGCCCCGGAACGCCGCAGCAGCGCGCCGGTCCAGCGCTCCGATGTCGGTGTCCGAGACGGTGAGCCGGCCGGAAGTGGGCCGGTCGAGCGCGCCGATCAGGTTGAGCAACGTTGTCTTTCCGCTGCCGGACGGTCCGACAAAGGACACAAACGACGCACGATCAATCCGTAAGGAGAGGCTCTTGATCGCCTCGACGGAGACTGAATCGGCAGTGTACGTCTTCGTCAGATTCTCGGCGACTATGAGGTTCATCGTGATGCCCCGCTCGTGTCTCGACGCTGTTCGCTTCACGCAGGTATGCCGGACAGTCTCGCGGCCGCTATCAGCTTCCATCGACAGCGCCGGTCGGGGAACGCCTGACACGATCAGCCGAGGGGACGATGTGCCTCGCGTTGATGCTTCCTGTGAAGCCATCGCAGGCGCGTCTGCTGGAAGTCTCAGTGCTGAGCGCACTCAACCGCCCGATGCGACTACGAGCCGCCGCACGGCTGGCAACGGGCTGTCAGGCGACCAGCGACGGTGACCTCGAGATACGTCAGGAGCTGTTTGGGTGCGCTCGCACCAGCAGACCCACGCTCTTCTGCGCCCCTCGTGCCCCACTCCCCTCGTGCCCCGCGCCTTTCGTGCCCCGCGCCTTTCGTGCCCCGCGCCCCTCGTGCCCTGCGCCTTTCGTGCCCTGCGCTCTTCGTGCCCTGCGCCTTTCGTGCCCTGCGCCCTATTGCCCCGCGCCCCTTCGTGCCCCGCGCCCCTTCGTGCCCCGCGCCACTTCGTGCCCCGCGCCTTTTCAACTCCACGATGACCCGGTCATCCACAACGAGTTGCCGTCAGGCAGGGGGCCCGCGCCCAACACCCACGCACGACCGACACCGAAGGCAAAGCTCACGCCACCGGCCCGTGGATGGCTCAGGAACCCGACCGATCCGCCCCGGCCGTGTCGGACGCCGCTCCCGCCGAGCGTCCTGACGCGACACGCTCCTCCCCCAGCCGATCCAGCAGACGCAGCAAGCCGTCCAGGATCGTCACCGGATGAGGCGGACATCCCGGGATGAACAGGTCCACCGGCACCGTTGACGACGCGCCGTCATTGACCTCCGGATGCCCGACGAACGGGCCGCCGGCGACGGCGCACGCCCCCACCGCAATCACGATCTTCGGCTCCGGCACCGCATCCCAGGTCTTCTGCAGCGCCTGCTTCATGTTGTTCGTCACCGGCCCGGTAATGAGCAACCCGTCCGCATGACGCGGCGAGGCCACGAACTGGATCCCGAAACGCCCCAGGTCCCAGCCAATCGTGCCTAACACGTTGGTATCCGCCTCGCAGCCATTGCACCCGCCGGCACTCACCTGCCGCAGTCGCAACGACCGGCCAAACAACCGGCGCAGCTTCTCATCCAGCGCAGCGGCAAGCCGGACCTCCTCCTGACCACGCTCGCCCAGCACGAGGTCGTGCCGCTCGCGCGCGGCCATCCGATGATCCCCCGTCTGCGTGATCGCGCCCGTCGGGCAGGTCTTGACACACGCGGCGCAGAAAATGCACCGCCCCAGGTCCAGCGCGACCGGGCCGCCGTCAGCGCGCGTGATCGCTTCCGTGGGACAGACCGCCACACACTCGCGACAACCATCGACGCACTTGGACGAATCAACCCTGAGCGCGCCGCCGTGCCGATCGGGCAGCGCAGGGGCGGGCCCATCCGGATACGACATGGTCTCCCGGCCGCGCGTCAGGCGGTAGAGGAGCAGGTCAGTGACAAGCATGGGGTATCGCCGCCGGGCTACAGGTCAAAGCCACAGTAGGAGAGGTTGAAGCTCTTGTTGCAGACGGGGAAGTCGGAGATGGCCCCGCCTCGCATCGCCATCGCCAGACCGGCCCAGTTGTGGAAGGACGGGTCGATGACCTTGTACCGGCGGAAGCGGCCGGCGCCGTTCGTGAGCGCCACGTGGCAGACCTCGCCGCGCCAGCTCTCCACCAGCGCCACCGCCAGCATATCTGGACCCGGCTCCGGCACTGCGCCGATCGTCTCGCCATCCGGTGGAGCGACGAGTTGTTCGCGAAGGAACTCGCCCGAACGCTGAATCTCCAGCGAACGCACCCGAGCCCGGGCGAAGACGTCTCCACCAGGCCAGACCACTACGGGCGCCTGCGCGAAGCGGTGCCACCCCGCCGGATGATCGTAGCGAACGTCACGCACCAGACCGCAGGCGCGCGCCGACGGACCAACCAGTCCCAACGCAGTGGCCTGCGACGGGTCCAGGCGTCCGACGTTTTCGAATCGGGCGCGGACCGACGGAGCCGCCCACAACCAACCCACCGCCTGCTCCGTATCGGCCAGGGCGACCTTGAGCAAGTCACCCATGCGAGCTGCGCGATCGGGCTCCAGATCGTGGCCCGACGCGCCCGGTCGCACGAGCCCGCGGCCGAACCGGTTCCCGCAGAGCATGGCCGTGAGGTTGAGATAATCGCCCCGGAGCTTCCCGCACGCCGCCGCGGTCGGGAGGAACGCCACATCGTTGGCCAACGCACCCAGGTCTCCGGTGTGGTTGGCCAGACGCTCCAGTTCCAGCGACACCGCGCGAAGCCATTGGGCGCGCAGCGGCGCTTCCCCGCCGCCCAGCGCTTCCAGCACCGTTGCGTAGGCGGTGGCGTGCGCAATCGTCGCGTCGCCGGCAACGGTCTCCATCTGGAACATCGTTGCACGATGCGGTCCGCCGTGCATGGCTCGCTCCGCACCACGGTGCTGGTAACCCAGGGCAATCTCCAGGTGCAGTACTTCCTCACCGGCACACTGAAAGCGGAAGTGACCCGGCTCGATGATGCCGGCATGCACGGGACCTACGGCAACTTCGTGCACCTCCCCACCCTCGACGCGGAAGAACGGCGCGTTGGCCGGCGCATCACCCATCGTGCCCCGCACAGGCTTGAGCCAGGGATGCCCCTCCGGCGTCACGCCGTGCTGCTCCCGGACCTCGCGCTCGAACAAATGCGCCTGGGTCTGCGTCCTGGTCAGTGCGGGATACGATCCCGTGAACGGCAGGCTGCGCCCGGCAGCGAGCGTATTGTCCGCGTCGTACGCCAGCACCGCCACCAGCCGTGTCGGCGCGTGACCTTCCACCTCGGTCACTCCGAACCAGGCACAGAGTCGCGCACCGCGGTCGAGTTCAGCGGCAGTCAGGCGGACGAAGTCCGGCGCCGGCCACTCCGGGACCTCAGCCCAGGAAATGGCACTGGCGTTGGCCAGCAACGCAAAAGGCGTGGCGCCGCTCACGGGACGGGAAAGAGCTGCAGGCCCGCGGCCGACCAGACTTCCTGCAGCAAGGTGGGAGTGAAAAGACCCAGCCACAGCGAGAGGCCCAGAAAGACGAGTGGCGGGAGAATGGTGCCGGGCGCTTCGGCGAGACGACCGATGCCCTTCTTCGCCGACGGCCGAGGCCGGCCGTCCACGATAGCGAACACCACGCGCGAGATGCCGAAGAAAGCGAGCAGCAGGCAACCCAGGATCATCGCCACCGCCACGCCCTGTCCGTCCGCGAGCGCCACGCGGATGAGCCGCAGCTCGCTGAAGAAGGGACCGAACGGCGGCGCGGCCGTCACGGCGAACATTCCGGCCACGAACAGGGCCGCCGAGCGCGGCGTGAGCACCGCAGCGCCGCGGACGTCATCCACGGAGGCGGAGCCCGTGGCTCGGCGGATGTTGGCGGCGCTCAGGAACAAGGCGCCCTTGGTGAGGCTGTTGCTCCACACGTGGAACAGTGCCGCCCACACGCCGGCAGCGCCGAGCGAGGCACCAATGCTCAGGATGCCCATGTGCTCCACGCTGGAGTATCCCAGCATGCGTTTGAAGTTGCGCGTGGCGAGCAGGAATACCGCGGCGACCAGCATCGAAAAGAGACCGATGATCAGCAGCGTGCGATCGGCGATCGCGCCGGCTCCCGCGGCGCCGACCACCGACCGAACGCGCAGGATGGCGGTGAACGCCACCGTGGTGACGCCGCCCGCCAGGATCGCGCCGACAATGCCGGGTGCCTCGCCATACGCCTCCGGCTTCCAGGTATGCATGGGGGCCAGCCCCATCTTCGTCCCGTAGCCCACCAGGAGCAGCACCCAGGCAATCCGGACCCACGGCAACGACAGGCCGGTCCCCTGCGCCGTCAGGGCAACGAACGTCATGTCACCTCCGCCGCCACCGTGCAGCGAGGCATAACCCAGGCAGAGCGACCCGAGGAGTGAGAGCGCGATGCCGGTGCCTCCGACGAGCAGGTACTTCCAGGTCGCCTCGATCGATCGAGGCGTGTCGTTGAAGTGAAGCAGGGGAACGGCTGCCAGGGTCACGGCTTCGGTGCCGACCCAGAGCAGGCCGAGATGCCGCGCCTGATGGCCGGCGCTCAACAGCCCGATCACCGTGAGCAGCATGGCGACGAAGACGCGGTTGGGCCGGTCCCGCCGGATGCGCAGATACGCGACGGCATACAAAGCGCAGATGAAGAACAGGAGGGAGACGACGGGCAGCACCGCGCGCGCCAGCGGATCGAAGCCCATCCAGTCGCCGGGCGACACGACGGGCGGACTCGCCAGCAACCACATGGCCAGGCCCAGGTGCGCACCGCCCACGACGGGCAGGAGCCACGGCCTGGTGCGATCGCTCGGCCACGCGGCCGCCACGAGGGCACCGACGAGCGGGAGCACGATCAGCAGGATTTCCCTCATTCGCGAAGCGCCGTGAGCTTGCGCGTGTCCAGCGAGTCGAAGGTCCGTTGAATGCGATCCACGATGATGCCGATCACGAACACGCCGACGGTGACATCGAGCAGCACGCCCGCTTCGACCAGCACCGGAGTGGACCGGATGAGCAGCAGACCGAACAGATAGATCCCGTTCTCCAGTATCAGGTACCCGCAGACCTGTGTGATGGCCTTGACCCGCCCGACGAGCAGGATGAAGCCCGTTGCGACGGTCGCCATCGCGCCCGGGACGAGCAACGTCCCGCTGTGTTCCGGCAGGACCGGCAGCCACCGCGCCGTAGCGACCGCGCCGATGGTCGCTCCGGCGCCCAGCAGGAGCGACAACTCGAAGCCCACGATCGGCTCGACTTCACGTTCGATGCTCACCGCCCGCATCGCGCGCCGCAGCAGGGCGGGAATCACCAGTCCTTTCCCCGTCACCGTCGCCAGTGCAACGATGGCGACGTGCCAGTCGAGTTCCGTTGCCAGCAGCACCGGCATGATGCCCAGCAGCACGCCCTGGACTGACATCGCGCGGATGACTGATGGGATCCGGCTGCTGCCCAGCGCCAGGAGGTTCAGCCCCATCGCCAGGCCGATCAGGACGTTGAGGTTCACGGTGTCACCGACCCACCCTGCCACGCCAGGAGCAGAGCGAACAGGCACAGCAGAACGGCCGTCAGCAGCAGTAGCGGCACCCGCCGGAAGGCGAGGCGCGCCATGAGCGACTCGACCAGCCCGACACCGACGGCGATCGTGAGAACCCCCACGACAAGCAGCACCATGCCAACCGCCGGCCGAATCGCGCCCACTGGCAGTACAGACTCGGTGAGCAGGACAGCGAACAACAGCAGCTTCAACGCCGCGCCATGCAGGACGACCGCGAGCGGTGGACCGCTGTGATCCAGCACCATCACCTCGTGAACCATCGTCAACTCGAGGTGCGTGTTGGGATCGTCGAAAGGCACTCGGCAATTCTCCGCCAGCAGCACCGTGAAGAGGCCAGCCGCGAGCAGCACGGCACCCGGCCCCGGAAACGGCGCCAGCATCGTGGAGAGAGACACGCTCCGCGTCTGCACGGCAAGGGAGAGCATGGCGGCCATCAGGGCGGCTTCCGCGAGCACGGCGAAGCTCACTTCGCGCGCAGCGCCCATTCCCTCGAAGGCCGATCCGGTTTCCATGGCCGTCCACGTCGTCGCGAATCGGGCCAGCGCCAGGAGATACAGCACCAGCACAACATCGCCCCGAAAACTCAGTGTGGTTCCGGCTGGACCCAGCGGCACCAGCATGGCAGCCGCCAGAATCGCGACCCAGGCGACTGCGGGTCCCGCCAGGAAAGCCGGCGATGCCAGACGGCTCTGAACGACGCCTTTCTGCCACAACCTGGCCAGGTCGTAGTAGAGCTGCAGGACGGGCGGCCCTCTCCGGCCCGCTACCCACGCCTTCACCCTGGTGATGAGACCGGGCAACAGCGGCGGAAGCAGCAGCCACCAGATCAATCGCGCGAATACGTCGATCGCCTCGCTCACGGCGCACCCATGGTGGCATCGTCCGCGGCCGCCACCGACCGCAGGATCTGCTCGTCAGGCGCGCCGGCCAGGACCAGCTCTCGCGCTGGTCCGCGGGTCAGCAACCGGCCCAGGCGACCGAGGATGTCGAGGTGTGCACGCGGTGAGGGGGCGATGAAAAAGAACAGCCGCGTAATCGGCGCGTCGTCCACGGCCGATTCCACCGGCGGCAGCGCGTCACGCAGACAGATCAGTGCCACCGTGCCGGCGTCGCGCCCGAGAGAAATCCGCGCGCTGGGATGCGGCAGCGCGAACCCACCGCCAACGGGAGCGATCGTCACACCGCCGGGCGCTCGAAGCCGCTGCGCCAGCAGCGCCCGGACGGCTGGACCTGCCCCGGCAAGCGCGGCGACGACGCGTTCGAAAGCGTCAGGCAGATCCGCGGCCGGGACGTCCCGCCAGATGCCTCCGACACGCAGCAACCGCTCCAGCCGAACACCGGTCGCGAACGCGGACCGCTCGGGTGCCAGGAAGCCAACCTGCGACGTGAGCCCCCGTTTCGCCGCCCATTGGGCCACCTGCGCGCGATCGAACAGCAACCGCCCGCGATCGGGCGTGTGCGGCAGCCCCTCGTCGCGGATCCAGCCTTCGATCACCTTCTCGGAAACGCCGAACGACTCGGCGATCTGAATGAGATTCAGGTACATGGAACGGGCGAAGACTGTCCATGCGTCAGCAGCCGTCGACGTGGTGCTCCTGGCAGGCGCGCGCCCTGCTTCATGGCGTTCCGCCCAGCAGCACGATGACTCCCAGTCCGGCAATGCCGATCACCAGGTACAGAAGGTACGACTGCACCCCGCCGTGCTGCAGCACTCTCGCGGCCGTCGCGACGCGCAGGATCGCATTGCTTACCGGTTGAATCGCGCGCTCGAGCACCGTTTCGGGCGTGTGCTCGACCAGACTCGCCGAAATGGGAAGCGGCCCGATCGGCCGGCGTGCGTGCCGCTCGGGACGCAGGATGAAGCCGAACCAGCCGGTGACGATGCTCGCGAAGGAGCCGGCCGAGTACTGCATGCGCGCGGTAGGGGCCACGTAGCCGCAGTCCCAGGTTACGCCCTGCCGCAGGAGCTGTCGCGAGCGACGCACCAACCACCAGGCAGCGGCCGACGCCAGGATCGCCAGCGAAACGTGGGCCCATCCAAGCGTGGACAGTGGTGCCGGCACTCCCACAATGGCCCACGACGGTCTCCAGGAGCCCAAAGCCGTTGCCAGCGCGGGCCAGAAGAGGACCGGCGCCAATCCGATCGCCACGCACGCCCCCGCGAGTCCCAGCATCGCACCTCGCATCCACCAGTCGCTCTCATGGGCGCGCGCCGCCTCCGGTGAGCGCGCCGCGCCGAGGAACGTCACGCCGCACGCCTTCACGAAACAAGCGAGCGCCAGCGCTCCGGTCAGGCCAAGGAGCACGACGGCCGCAATGGCGGCCCAGGTGGACGGTGCGCGTGACGTCGCGGCATCGAACAGACCCAGGTAGAGCAACCACTCGCTGACGAAACCATTCAGCGGCGGAAGCCCACTGATTGCCACGGCGCCAAGGCTGAACAGCCCGGTCGTCCACGGCATGGCTCGCCAGAGACCTCCGAGTCGGCTCATCTCCCGCGTTCCCGTCGCATGGAGCACCGATCCAGCGCCGAGGAACAGAAGAGCCTTGAACAGGCCATGGTTCCACACGTGCAGGAGGCCACCCGCGAGCGCCAGCACACCCCACGCGGCCTCACCCTGCTCCACCGCGACGAGCGCGAAGCCCAGCCCGATGAGCACGATCCCGATGTTCTCCACGCTGTGATAGGCGAGCAGACGTTTGAGATCATGCTGTCCCAGCGCGAAGGCCACGCCCAGCACGGCGCTGACCAGTCCCAGGATCGCAACCATCCAGGCGGCGCCGCCCGGGAGCGGCATCCAGCCGCTGAAGCGCACCAGCCCGTAGATGCCCACCTTGATTGTCACCCCCGAGAGAATGGCCGACACGTGAGTCGGCGCATTGGCGTGCGCGGAGGGCAGCCAGACGTGGAGTGGAAAGACGCCGGCTTTGATGCTGAAGCCCAGGAGGGCGAGCCAGAACAGTGGTGCGACCTCCGCGCGCTCCCGCATCGGGCCCAGGTCCCAGGTGCCGTTCTTCGCTGCCAACAGCGTGAAGAAGGCGAAAAGGGCCAGCACGGCAACGTGCGACATGGCGAGGTACAGCCACCCCGCGGCGCGTGCCTCGCGCCGACTGCGATCCAGCGTGATCAGGAAGTAGGCGCTGATCGTCAGCAACTCCCAGCCGACCAGGAAATGCAGTCCGTTAGACGCCAGCAGCACGAACCCCTGACTGAGCAGCAACACGCTCAACCAGAGGCGGCCCATGCGTGCCGAGCGCGGGTGGGATCTCTCGTGCCAATAGGAGCGCGAATACACGGCGCCGGCGGCCCCGATCACGCACAGGAGGACGAGGAAGAGCGCGCTGACGCCGTCGAGTCGCAGGTGCAGCGTGTCGCCGGCTACCGTGGCTGCGCTGCGCCATTGCCACTCCCCGCTCCCCGCCAGCACGCGAAGCGCCGCGGTCATCGCGGCCAGAGCGCTCGCGAGCGTTGCCGCAAGCCAGAGCCGCGCCGTCGATCCGCTCGTGGCGAGGGCTACGAGCGCAGCAAGCGCGGCGACCGCGAGGAGGGCGCCGTTTGTCATCGAACGAATGCCCGCCTGCCTTCTGGAGGCCGCGGCGCGCAGTCCGGGATCAGTATGGCTGCCTCAACCTTCGAATGCTCCTCACCTTATTGACGAGCCGTTCAATACGGAGCTACTGTACAGTCTATCTTGATCCCAGTCAAGAAGTTCAGCAGCGGCCGGGACTGGTCACGGTGGCCCAGCAGGCCTGGGTCGCGCGTTCTGCGAATCGGTCGCGCTGCCCTTGACGGACGTACCGCCACGGCTGGGGGGCCAGATGCCAGGCTCGAAGGCACCCGAAGAGGAAAGGCGTCAGCAGATTCTCGCCGCGGCATTCCAGGTGGCGGGGACGCAGGGGTTGGCGGAAACCACGATCCTCCAGGTCGCGGCGGCGGCCGGGGTCAGCCCGGGGCTCATCATCTTCCACTTCAAGAGCCGTCGCCAGCTTCTACTGGCGCTGCTGGAAGAACTCCTGGCGACGACGACGGTGCTCCGCGCCGAGGTGCCGGTGGAGGCATCGGCCACACCCGAGACGAAGCTGCTGGCGGCGCTGCGGCAGGAGATCCAGCGGCTCACGGGAGAACCGCTTCGCATCCGCCTGACGTTCGACTACTGGATGGCCGGCGTGCGCGATGCCGAAACGCGGGAGCGCCTCAAAGCGGAGTTCTCGCGCTACCGCCAGGCGTTTCGTCCCCTGGCGGAGGCCGTGCTGCAGGCCAATCCGGACCGGTTCCCCGGCGTGACCGCAGACGGTCTGGCAGGACTGAGTGTCAGCCTGATCAAGGGCTGCGCGGTGCAATCCATGATCGACCCGGAGCACTTCGACGTGAACGAGTACTTTACTGCGGCGTCGGGACTGCTTGCCGGTGCTGCGCGAGACGGGAGCACGAACGCCGCATCGTAACGCGCGCCGCCGCGCCGCGCGCGCGTCAGGGGGCTACGTCGTGCCAGGTCACGCCACTGTCGCGCTCCAGCGCCCAGCGGAGGTTCCACTCGCTGTCGAACAGCACCAGCGGGTTCCCCTTTGCGTCGTACAGCAGCATGCGACCCTTTCCCGATGCCACGCGCTCGATGGCGTCCTCGCTGCCCGACACCCACCGCGGGTAGCGAAAGCCGAGCGGCTCGAACCTGCAGGGCGAGCCGTATTCGTGCTGCAGCCGGAACTGCATGACGTCGAACTGGAGCTGACCCACGGCCCCGACGATCGGTGCCGGCCCAGCCTCGGTCTCGGCGTAGAAGACCTGTGCCGCGCCCTCCTCGGTGAGCTCGCGCAGTCCGGTGTCGAACTGCTTGCGGCGCATCGGGTCGGTCGGCGCGGCCCGGGCGAAGTGTTCGGGCGGAAAGCGTGGGATCCCGGCGAACTCCAGGTCCGCGCCTGACGAGAGCGTGTCGCCGATGCGCAGCGTGCCGCGATCCATTACACCGATGACGTCGCCCGGCCAGGCTTCCTCGATTGCCGATCGTGCCCGCGCCAGGAACTGCTGCGGCGAGGCCAGACGGATCAGCTTTCCGCTCCGCACGTGCTTCACCTGCATCCCGGCCTCGAAATGGCCGGAACAGATCCGCAGGAACGCGACCCGATCGCGATGCCGCGGGTCCATGTTCGCCTGGATCTTGAACACGAATCCCGTGAAGGTCTCCATTGTCGGTTCGATCCGGCCGATGCTCGACTCCCGCGCCACAGGCGCTGGTGCCAGGTCGAGGAACTCACGCAGGAACGGCTCCACACCGAAGTTGGTGAGTGCGCTCCCGAAGAACACAGGCGTCTGGGATCCGCCCGTGACAGCCTCCGCGTTGAACGGATGCCCCGCCTGGTCCAGGAGCTGGATGTCGTGCACCAACTGCGCGTGTGACGGCTCGCCGAGCAGGTCGCGCAGGGTGTCGGACTCGATGTGATCGATGCGCACGGCTGCTTCCCGCGCTCCGTGCTCGCGGTCCCGCTCGAAGAAGTGCGCCTCATGCAGCCGCCGGTCATACACGCCGACGAACGCGTTGTCGCGGAACATGGGCCAGGTGATGGGATGGCACTCTATCCCGAGATCCGCCTCGACGTCGCTGATGAGCTTGAGCGGGTCCTCGCCGACGCGGTCGCACTTGTTGACGAACGTGAAGATGGGGGTGCGGCGCCGCTTGCAGACCTCGAACAACTGGCGCGTCCGCTCCTCCACGCCCCGGCGATTGTCCAGCAGCATCACTGCGCTGTCCGCGGCGGTCAGCGTCCGGAAGGTGTCCTCGGAGAAGTCCTCGTGGCCGGGTGTGTCGAGCAGGTTCACCTGGTAGCCGTCGTACTCGAACTGGAGCACGCTCGACGTCACCGAGATACCGCGCTGGCGCTCCAGTTCCATCCAGTCGGATGTCGCATGGCGCTGGGCCCGCCTCGCCTTGACGGCACCGGCCAGGTGAATCGCGCCGCCATACAGCAGCAGCTTCTCGGTGAGCGTGGTCTTTCCGGCGTCGGGATGGCTGATGATGGCAAAGGTCCTGCGGCGCGCGATGGCAGCAGCCAGGCGGTCGGTTGATTCGGTCGTGGGCATGGAGCACGAAAGTTAGCGCGTCGCCCGCGCTCCTCTCTGTGTGCGTACCACGGTGGCACCACCACCTGACGGTCGCCACGCATCACGCGACGTCCGTTTCAACCTGGCGGGATCGTAAACAGGGCAACATCCCGTCGCGGGATCTCCAGTCCCCAGCGGTAGTGGTTCGCGATCCACCGCATGGTCTCCTCGCCGTAGAAGCAGACGTGCGTCGGGTCCCGGCGATACCACCAGGTCGCGAAGGGATGCTCGTGTCCCGGGAATCGGGTCATGATGCCCAGCAGCCCTCCGGCGCGCAGCATGGACCCGAGTCGCGGCAGCAGCGATCCGGGATCGTGCACGTGCTCCAGGACCTCGGAGCACGTTATGAAACCGTAGACCGCATCCAGCGCCGCGGCATCGGAGTGGAAAAGCGGATCGTAGGAGGTGACGTCGAACCCCTGCCGGGCCAGCATGCCGCCCAGGACCGGCTCGGGTCCGCAGCCGAAGTCCAGGCCCTTCGCCCCGGCGGCTACGCGTACGGCGACCGGGTCAGCGAGCCGCCGCAGGAATGCCTCGTAGCCTTCGTCGCCCGCCTGGTTACGATGCTCGCGATATCGATTGTGCTCCGCGTCCGGCGCTGGGCGGTGTTCCGGATCCAGGAAAATCAGATGGCACGCCTGACACCGGAAGTATCGGCGACCAGCGTCGTCATGGTACGCGTCGCGCGCGGGCCGGGCACAAAGCGGACAGTCGATGGCCCGACGGTCGGGTTGTCTCAGCACGCCGAACCGGCGCCGACCAACCATGCCCTGGATGGACTCCCCGCATCCAGGGCTGGCTGACGGGACCGGCGCGTCGCTACGGACAGTCGACGTCCGGATTGAACGGCGTGAAGAGGCCTGCCGGGTTCGGCTTGAACAGCCAGACGTGCAGGCTCCAGTGCGGAACCGGAATCGGCGCGCCTCCCACGTCGAAGGGCTGGCCGGCGAACGTCGGAGCCGGCTGACCCACGTCGAGCACGAGGTACTCGACGGCCGCCAGCTTCATCCGGCCGTGCCGGTCAGGCGCGTACAGCACCACCTCGGGCGTCCTGGGATCGAAGACGTCGTCGACCAAGGCAAAATTCGCCCAATGATGGCCCATCCCGCCCAGCGTCGGATGCTCGACGCAGAATGGATCCTCGGCGTAGCCATCCCTGGCTGCCTGCGCCGTCGCGTGATAACGGGCGGAAGCACCGTGGACGACTTTCACGAGTCCGGCGTTGGCCACCGCCGTGGGCGATGCCGCAGCGCTCGGTTCGTGAGACAGATGATTCAGCGTCGGTTCCGTGCTGCTCGATCGTTCACAGGCAACTGCGCCCAGAACGATGACGAGGAGCGCGGCCGAACCGCGGGAGAATGCGCTCTTCATTGAACCTCCATCGTGGGACAACAAATGAGGACCGCGATCCGCGCATCGCGCGACTGATTAACAAAGCCTCCGATGGTCAAACGCGCAAGCAGACTCGACACCTCGCCGCAGCGTGAGCCGGATCGGTTCCTTGCCGCAGCATCAATGGCCAGGACGTTGCCCCGGCCGCCGGCCTCGACCAGGCGCTGGGATTCTCGTAGGTTCGCCCGGCCCTGCTCGGCCGCGTCCATTTCGGCACACCCTCCATGCCACGCTTCATGCGAACGCTCGGGCTGACGCTGGCGCTCATGCTGGGCGTGGGCGCGGCGATAGTGTATGTCCTGAGCGAGCGCCGCCTTGGCCGGCGCTACCCCGTTCCCGCGCCGAGCGTGAGCGCTCGTACCGACAGTGTGGCCCTGGCGCGCGGACAGCACCTCTATCGGACCATCACGTGTGCCACGTGTCACGCGGCGGACGGCGGTGGCGCGATCTACGCGGATGAGGGGTCGATCGGCATCATGGCCGGTCCGAACCTGACGAGTGGGCGTGGCGGGGTCGCGCCTCTGCGCTCCGACGCGGACTGGGCGCGCGCCATTCGCCATGGCGTGCGACAGGACTCCACATCGCTGATCGTCATGCCCAGCGAGGTCTTCACACACCTCAGCGATGCAGACCTCTCCGCCTTGTTAGGCTGGCTCCGCCATCTTCCGCCCGTCGATCGCGAACTCCCGTCATCGCGATTCCGCTGGCTGGGACGCGCGCTGCTGGCGGCGGGCAGGTTGAACATCCTGGTCGCGCCCAAAACGCCGCCGGAGGCCAACCGGGCCGGCGTTACCCAGGCGCCGACGGCAGACTACGGTCGCTACCTTGCCGACATCAGTGGCTGCCACGGCTGTCATGGCTACGGTTTGTCGGGAGGCACTGTGGCCGGTCCCCCGGGGCTGCCCCCGGCGTCAAACCTCACCCCGGCCGGTTTGTCGGGTTGGACCGCTGCCCGATTCGCCGACGTGATGCGTACCGGACGGCGGACCGACGGCTCGACGCTGGACGAGTTCATGCCGTGGAAGGAGTTCCGCCACATGACGGACGACGACCTCATGGCGCTCTGGCTGTACTTGCAGAGCGTGCCCGCCAGACCGTTCGGGGGGAAGTAGGGCTCCCTGGACCGGTGGCGGCATCGCTATTATGGTGGCGTCTCGACCCGTGCGCCGACCATGGATCTGCAGCGCGCCATTGACGAAATATTTCGCGGACTGGGTGAATTCCTGGTCCAGCGTCCGCTGGAGGCATTCGGGGGCCCCCAGGAATTGGCGATCATCACCGCATTCCGCGAAGCGGGAGCGGTCACACCACGGCGCGCGCAGCGCTTCCACGCCCACTCCGTGCTGGATGAAGCCGCGTTCAACCGGTTGTTGCACGCCGGCGTCATTTGCCGGGCGAAGGCGGGACGATACTACCTGCATGAACGAGCGCTTCCCCGGAAAGAACCGATCGACCTCCGGGCTCTCGACGACCTGATCGACGACAATCCCATGCGGAAATGAGGCCGGCACCCGTACTCTCCGGAATGCTGCTGGCCCTGGTGGTCGCCACGACGCCCGCTGGGCGTGAGCACAACGAAGAGACGGCGGCGTTCGCCGGTGGCTGCTTCTGGGGCGTCCAATGGGTCTTCGAGCACGTGAAGGGCGTGACGTCGGTCGTGTCCGGCTACTCGGGTGGTCCCCTCAGGAATCCCACCTATGAACAGGTCGGGACCGGTACGACGGGCCACGCGGAATCCGTGCGCATTGTGTTCGATCCTGCGATCGTGTCGTACCGGCAGCTCCTCGAGATCTTCTTCCTGGTTGCCCACGATCCCACCACGCTTGACCGTCAGGGACCGGACGTCGGATCCGACTACCGGGCGATCGTTTTCGCGCAGGACACAGGGCAGCGCCGTACCGTCACGGAGTACATCGCGGAACTCACTGCCCGGCGCGCATTCAGCCAGCCGATCGTCACCGAGGTCCGCGACGCCCAGCCGTTCTACCGTGCCGAGGAGTATCACCAGCGTTATGCGGCCCGGCATCCGGACGAGCCGTATATCGTCATCAATGACGCGCCCAAGGTCATGCGTCTGCAGCAGCTGTACCCGGCGCTGTACCGACGCTGAGCGTCCTGCCCGCACATGCTCGCACGCCAGGTCACCCCCGTCCTCAACGTCTCGAACCTGCAGCAGAGCTTCGACTGGTTCGAGCGACTGGGCTGGACGAAAAGCTGGGAGTGGGGCGATCCGCCCGACTTCGGCGGCGTCGGCTCCGGCGATGCCGAAATTCTCCTCCGCCTCGATGGCCAGGGCGGGCGCGGGCGCTACGGAAGCTGGGTCATCATCTGGGTGGACGACGTCGACACGGCCTACGAACAGTGCCTCGAACAGGGCCTCGACGTCAGCTTGCCGCCTGAGGACATGCCGTGGAACGTCCGGGAGATGCACGTGCGCCATCCCGATGGCCACGTGTTCCGGATCTCCATGGCGTTCGAGGAGTGAGGAGTGAGGAGTGAGGAGTGAAGAGTGAAGAGTGAAGAGTGAGGAGTGAAGAGTGAGGAGTGAAGAGTGAGGAGTGAAGAGTGTAGAGTGAAGAGTGAAGAGTGAAGAGTGAAGGG
The DNA here is from genome assembly GCA_036393555.1 of Gemmatimonadaceae bacterium. GTDB lineage: Bacteria > Gemmatimonadota > Gemmatimonadetes > Gemmatimonadales > Gemmatimonadaceae > JABWBJ01. Next base: position 11 of record DASWGU010000281.1, on the reverse strand, counting down.
TCCGACAACTC
>DASWGU010000280.1:0-7915 GCA_036393555.1 Gemmatimonadaceae bacterium | reverse complement strand
CAATCGACCACGCGCAGTTGCTGCTGGACCACGAGGATGCACCCCACACCATGGAGCGGGGTGGGCGGAAGGCCCACCGGCTGGTTGTCGAGGAACTGGGCGAGGACGCCGCTCCCGACGAGCACGCCGGTGTCGCCGGGGATTGACGCGTCAGCCGCCAACCAGAGCCCGACAGGCCGCGATGGCGGAATCCAGGAACGCGCGCACTTGATCCTGCTGGGCAGCCGGAACGCTCGTCAGGCGCGAACCCGGCAGGACCGCGCCGATCCACTCACGCGTGTGCCAGACCCCCCCACCGGCGAGCGGCGCCCCGACGCGCGCGAGGGCAGGCTGCGGCGTGGCGTTGACGTAGAAATACGGCTCGCTGTACGAGTCGTCGCCCGGAGACAACCCGGCCCCCGTGAAGCGGTCGCGTCCGACCTCGATCAGCGTCGCAATGTCGAAGTGATGCGGCCAGGTGCGCACCTCGGACGCGCCCCGGTTCTGTCTCGTGACGTGCTCGAGCTCCCGCGCGGCAGTCCGGTACCAGGTGTCCAGTTCGATGAACGCCGCGGTCGCCGACGTGTCGAATGTCCCCCCATCGTCGACCCTGTGCCGGGGGATCTCATAGTGGCGGTTCAGCGTGTAGCGCGCCGGATCGAGTCCTCGAGCAGCGACGATGGACCGGACGGCCTCCATGGTGTCCGCGATGGTCATGCCGTGCAACGGCGTTGCCGATGCCATCGCGCCGTCGACCACGGCCACGATCGACAGGTCCTGCAGTCGCACGCCGACGGCGATCGAACCGTTCTCCGTGGCGACAGGGCGCGAGACGAGCGCGCCGAGCGTGTCGTCCCACCCGAGGTTGGTGTGGCTGTCATCCGGCTGGTGCTCGAGGCAGGAAATCCCGAGCGCCGTGCCGAATTGCGCGGCGTGGTGCACCTGGAGCCTCGCATCGACGAGTGAGCCGGCGAGCTCCGGACGGATGGGACGGACGGGAGTCAATGAAGGGGAGGTCCGGGTAAACGTGACGGCGCCGGCGCGACGGTCGCGGTCCGGCGTTCTGCCCGCTCCGGATCAATCACGACACCTCGCGGTTCGTTCCCGAACGACCGCATCGGGACGCATTAGCTGTCCGGGCCCGCTACGTCGTCATCACTCTCAGGTACTCGCGGTCCCATGCGGCCGGGATGCTCTCCCGGGGCGAGTAGGGGCCCGGCCGATACATGCGCGAGCCCACTCCCAGCTGACTCTGCTCGCAGATGTGCCAGTCCTGCCGGTTGGTCAGGTCCCAGAACTCCTCCGCGTCGCCGATGTTGTAACCCGCCCGGTGGGGGGCGTCGGGGTGCACCATCCACTCGCAAACGACCAGGCTTTCCGTCGCCGAACGAGGGAGCACGCGGTAGAAGACCGCGTAGTCCGGGTGAATGCTCAACATCATGGACGGGAACATCGTGTAGTAGAATGCCCGGTGGCGATCCTCGTCAGGCAGGTCGCCAAGCGGAATCGCGCAGGATCGCCCGCTGATCGTCGCGCTTTCGTGCGGTGGCTTGATCTCCATGTACCCGCCGAGGAAGGGCCCTTCGGTCAGGTCGTTGGCTCCACTGGTGTAGGGGAGCTTCGTCGACAGCTCCGGGTGAATCGTCGGGCAATGCAGGCACTCGGAGTAGTTCTGCATGACGAGCTTCCAGTTGGCGCGCACGGGGTACTCGATGCGCCGCACCGTCCGGAGTGCGGGAAGGTTGAAGCGCGCGAAGCGCCCCGCCAGCGGGAGAAAGCTTGACTCGATCGGCTCGGGATGCCCGGCGAGATTCACGAACACGAATCCTTCCCAGGTCCCGGCCGCTGCGGAATGGAGTGGATAGTCGGCCACGTCGAAGTCCGACGTTCCCGTCATGTGTGGCGCCCCGATCAGGCGGCCGTCCAGGCGGTACGTCCACGCGTGGTACGGGCACTGGATCGTTTCCGACAAGGTGCCCTGCGGGACGGTGCAGAGGCGAGTGCCTCGATGTCGGCAGACGTTGTAGTGCGCGCGAATGATGCCGGATCGGTCGCGCACCACGATGAGGCTCTCGCCGGCCGGATCAGCCAGGACGTACGCGCCCGGCTGGGCCAGGTCCCGCTCGCGGCCGACGCAGATCCAGTGGCGGGCGAAAACGCGCTCGGCCTCGAGCGCGAAAACGTCAGGCGACAGGTAGTACTCGCGCGGCATGGTCCGCGCGCCGGCACGGTACGTCTCGGTTGTTCTGAGATAGGACGTCATGACCCGGATTCCCGATAGAGAGCTTCCACGCGCCCGCGGGTCCGCGCGTCGCGGTTCGCCAGTAATCTGTCACCGGTGCTCGACGACGGGATGGTGATTGCGCCGGCCCGTCGGCATCTTCCTGACAGCGCCAGACGGCGGGCGGGAGGGGGAGGTGCCCACCGCGCCGGGAACGGCAATCAGGAGAGTCGAGAAGCATGGCGGACCAGTCATTGGCGAGGGCGGTGATTCTCGCCGTGGGCGTCGCACTGGGCGGCTGGGCGGCTGGCCAGGGTTTCGTTCGCGCACGGACAGGAGATCGGTTCGTCACCGTGAAGGGCATCTCCGAGCGGGAGGTCAGTGCCGACCTCGCCATCTGGCCGCTGCGACTGGTGGTGGCGGACAACGAACTCTCGCGCGCGCAGGACCGTCTCGAGGCGAACGTCTCCGAGATCTACCGGTTCCTGGGACGGAACCAGATCGACAGCTCGCAGGTGAGCCTGCAGGACTACGGTGTGGTGGATGCCTTCGCGAACGAGTACCGACCGGCGGGCGGTGTGACCAACCGGTACATCATCCGCCAGGTGGTCGTCGTCAGGTCGATGCAGCCCGATCGGGTCCTGGCGGCGAGCCAGCGGGTCGGCGAGCTGGTGAGCGCGGGCGTGGTGCTGTCGTCGGGATCGGAGTTCGGGGGTGGTGGACCCACCTTCGTCTACCGCGGCCTGAACGACCTCAAGCCGGAGATGATTGCCGAGGCGACGGCGCGGGCGCGGGAGGCCGCCGAGCAGTTTGCCGCGGACGCGCGGAGCGGGCTGGGCGGGATCCGGCGGGCCAACCAGGGCGTCTTCGAGATCCTTCCCCGCGACCAGGCGCGGGGGATCAGCGAGGAAAGCCAGATCACCAAGACGGTTCGGGTCGTGTCCACGGTCGAATTCGTCCTGCGTTAGGCAGTAACCCGGGGGGAGGGACATGCAGCGCGTTCACGGATGGATCCACCGGATGGTGTGGGTGCTGGCGCTGGCGCTGCCGGCGCCGGCCATCCCCGCGGCCGCGCAATCGGTCACGGCGGCCGCCGCCACGGCGTCGTCGCTTCCCGGACGGCTGAGTGACACGGAGTTCTGGAGCCTGGTGTCGTCGATCTCGGAGCCCGGCGGCTACTTCCGCATCACCGACAACTTCACGTCGAACGAGCCGGAAATCGGTGTCCTGTTCTCACTGCTCCGGGAGCGCGGCGTACAGGGTGGCGTGTATCTGGGTGTGGGACCGGAACAGAACTTCACGTACATGGCCTCGATCCGGCCGGCCATGGCGTTCATCGTGGACATCCGCCGGCAGGCGGTGATGCAGCACCTGATGTTCAAGGCGATCTTCGAGCTGGCGCTCGACCGGGCGGAGTTCATTTCCATCCTGTTCGCCAAACCGCGTCCGGAGGGACTCGACTCGACGACCCACATCCAGCGGATCTGGGAGGCGTACGCACCGACGATCACGGACCGCAGCGAGGCGAATCTCCATCGGGCGCGCCTCGTCGACCACCTGACGCGGACGCACGGGTTCCAGTTCACTCCGGACGAGACCGAGTCGCTCAAGTACGTCTACGATTCGTTCGTGGCCTGGGGCCCGAGCATCTCGACGCGCGGTTCGCCGAGCGGCGGCCGGGGAGGCGGGAACGGCTCCACCTTTGCCGACCTCACCGGATGGGCGACCGACGCGACCGGAGAGCCGCGGAGCTTCCTCTCGACCGAGGAACACTACAACACCGTCAGGCAACTGCACGAAGCGAACCTGATCGTACCCGTTTCGGGGGACTTCGGCGGGCCGAAGGCCATTCGTGCGATTGGCGACTGGCTGAGGACCCGGGGCGGCGTGGTGCGCGCGTTCTACGTCTCGAACGTCGAACAGTATCTCTTCCAGGACGGAAAGGCGCGGGCATTCTACGACAACGTTGCGACGCTGCCGGTGGACGACGAAAGCGTCTTCATCCGGCCGAACTCGCTCCGCCGCATGGGATTCAACAACGCGCTCTGTTCCATCGCCCCGTTCCTGATGTCGGTCCAGGCCGGGGGGATCAATTCCAACACGGATGCCTTGATGTGCGGGACGTAGCACGACGGTCGACTTGACCGGGACCCGTGTCAGGGGCGCCGTTCGTCGCGCGGGTCCGTTCGTAAAGGGAAGGGACCGAGAGGAGCAGAACCCTGGGACGCGGGGTTGCGGCGCATGCGAATCAGGCGGCACGCTGGACTGTGGCACGGAGCGGCGATGGCGATTGCGCTGCAACTGGCGTGCAGTGACCCGGTCAGCGTCAACTCCGATGTCCTGCTTGTTCGCCAGTCAGGACCGTTCCTGGAGCTGACCAACCGCTCCGATGCGCCGGTCTACCATTTCGTTGCGGACCGGGATATCCTGCCCCTGCTCGACTGGGTGCCGTGCTCCAATCCCGCCACCTGCGACGGAATAGCCCCCTCATCCACCCGGCGTATCGGCTTCGATGATGTCATCGGTTACCAGGCAGGATCCGAGGCGCTGGTGGTGTATCACTGGCAACTGGTCGCCGCCCCGGATGACGGCGGATTCGTTCCCGACTCGATCCGGTCATTGACACTGCTGCTCCGTTAGGCATGGTGCGCACCTGGATTGGCCTGCTGCGGGGCATCAACGTCGGCAAGGCCAAGCGGGTGGCCATGGCCGACCTGCGGGCGTCCATGGAGTCGTTGGGATACGGCGACGTGCGGACGCTGCTGGCCAGCGGCAACGTGGTATTCACGTCGGGACGTGCGCTGCCGCGCGATGCCACCGACCGGATGGAGCAGGCGCTGGTCCGGGCGACGGGCGTCTCATCGAGGTTCACGGTGCTCTCCGCCGACGAATTGCGCCAGATTGTGGAAGCGAATCCCCTGGCGAAGCAAGCGACCGATCCCTCACGGATGTTCGTGGGCTTCCTTCAGGCTGCGAGCGACACAACGCGGCTGGCATCCATCGGGTCCGTGAAAACGTGGACGCCTGATGCGCTGGCGATCGGCAAGCGCGCCGTCTACGTCTGGTGTCCGAACGGCCAGATGGAGAGCAAGCTGTTCGAGGCCATTGGCAAGGCGTTGGGGGACCGCGTTACGGTCCGGAACTGGGGCACGACGACAAAGCTGTTGGGTCTGGCGACACAGGTCTGAGGGCTCTCCAGCACCCAGCACCCAGCACCCAGCACCCCAGCACCCAGCACCAGCCCCAGGACCAGGCAGCAGGTCTAGCACCCAGCACTCACTACTCAGTCGATTGGCCCTACTGTACCATTCTCCCAGGCCTGATCTCGTAATCCTTCGGCGGCTCGCGCTCCTGCAGCCAGCGCACGAAGTAATCCCATCGCCGTCGCATCATGTAGTTGGACGCAGCGCCGAATCCGTGCCCGGCGTTGGGAATCATGAGCAGGTCGAAGTCCTTGTTGGCCTTGATGAGCGCGTCGACCACGAGTTCGGTACTGGACGGCGGCACGTTGTTGTCCATCGTGCCGTGTGCCAGGAGCAGCTTCCCTTTCAGATTCTTCGCCAGCTCCTGATTGGCCTCGACCGTGTAGTTGTCACTGCCGTCCGGATTGCGCGTGAGAAGACCCTGGTACCGCTCCCCCCAGTCGTCCTCGTAATTGCGCTGGTCGTGATTCCCGGACTCGGCAATGCCGACCTTGAAGAAGTCGGGATAGCGGAACATCGCGCCAGCAGTGATGAACCCGCCGCCGGAGTGACCCCACATGGCCGCCCTGTCGATGTCGATCCACGCGTGGCGGCGGGCGAGGTCCTTCATGCCGGCCACCTGGTCGGGAATGGTATTGTCCCGGCCCATGGCGCCGTAGTAGTAGTCGTGGAACGACTTCGAGCGGCCGGGAGTCCCGCGCCCGTCGATCGTCACCACAATGAAGCCGAGCTCCGCGAGTGCCTGACGATCACCGCGCGCCGCGGTGAACGCCCGGCTGCCGGTGCTGCCTGACTGCGGACCGGGATACGCGTTGTTGATGATCGGGTACTTCTTCGTCGAATCGAAATCCGACGGCCGGAACATCAGGCCGTAGATGTCCGTCCTCCCGTCGTCGGCCTTCACGGTGATCCGGACCGGCGGCTTCCAGCCCGTGGCCACGAGCCGCGAGATGTCGGCCCTCTCCAGCTCCATCACCAGCGTGCCGTTCGCGTCGCGCACCGTCACCACCGGTGGCACGTCGGCCTTCGAGTGCGTGTCCACCAGGTACCTGCCGCCAGGCGACAGCTGCATGCTGTGCGTGCCATCGTCCGGCGTCAGCGCGACGCCGTTCCGGCCATCCAGGCCGATGCGGTAGTAGTGCGTGAAGTACGGGTCCTGCCCGGGATCGCGCCCGTTCGCCGCGTACCAGAGCGTCCGGGTCCGTTCGTCCAGACGGACGATCTGGGTCACGGGCCCCGCGCCATCGGTCACCTTGTTCTTCAGGGTTCCCGTGTTGAGGTCGTAGAGATAGAGTTGCCCCCAGTCGTCGCGTTGCGAATACCAGAGTACCTCGTTCGTGGCCCAGAGCATCCGCCAGCCCGTTCGGGACTCGAAGTGAGTCGGCTCGCTTTCGCTGAACACCGTGCGCACCGTACCCGTGTTCGCGTCAGCCACCTTGAACACCGCGTCCTTGTGGCCGCGCGAGGTGGACACGAGCGCCAGTCTGGAGCCATCGGGACTCCAGTCGTAGTCGCGCATGCTGATGTCGTCACCCAGCGTGGCGCGGTGGTAGTCAGGCGGCATTTGCAGGCGAACGACCCGTCCGGTCTCCACCTCGATGATGACGCGATGCACCATGGCGACGATGCTGTCGCCCGGCAGCGGGTACTTCCAGGCCCGCAATTCCGGATGTCCGACCCTGGTCGACACGAGATACATGTCACCCACGTTCCGCTCGTCCTGTTGTTGCGTGGCGATCTTCTTCGAATCCGGCGACCAGAGAAGGATGGGCCGGTCACTGGTTCGCCATCCAGCGTTGTCCGTCGCGTAACCGAAGTCCATGCTCCCATCGGTCGTCAGCCGGCGCTCGCTGCCAGTAGCGACGTCGCGAACCCAGAGATTCCAGTCGCGGATGAACGCCGCACTCTTCCCGTCGGGACTCACCACCATCGGTGGGCCGTCATTCCCTCGGCCGCCGCCTCCTCCGCGTCCACCGCGCCCGAAGCCGCGTCCTCCACCGGGACTCACCGCGGCACCGGCAGCGACGCAGCCCGTCCCTCGGACGTCGCAGCGGAACCGGCTCGTACCGACATCGAACGAAACGCTGTCCATCCGCGTGCTGAAGTCGATCGACTGGAACGGGAGCTGCGTCGCCGTGGCGGTTGTTCCCGACGCCTGGCTGAGTGCGGCAGCAAGGCGAACGTGGTCGAATGCCAGGGCCATCTGCCTGGCCGCCGGAGAGACCAGACGGAATTCGAAACCGCCCGCCGTCTGTGCCCGATACCAGAACCGGCCGTCGGCCATCCAGTTGGCGGTCACGCTGCCGCCAACTACGAGCCCGGTCAGGCTCTGGCCCAACATGCTGACCGCCCGGTCATATTCCGCGGCGCTTGCCTGACTTCTCTGGGCTGACCCCGGGGCCGGAATGAGCAGCGCGGCAAGGACCAACCACAGACGGCAGATTGATGAGGTGGACATTCGCGAGGTGGGAGTGGGGGGCGCGGGACACGGGTCACAGATCACGGCTTACGC
>DASWGU010000279.1:0-4300 GCA_036393555.1 Gemmatimonadaceae bacterium | reverse complement strand
TGCCCCGGAATGAGCCCGGTGTTCGACAGCGTCAGCGCGAGCACGATCGCCGTCGCGGCGGCGCCGATCTTCCGGAATGCCCTGGTGTTCGCTTCCAGCCACAGCGCCCCGAGGACCACCGTGGCGAGCGCGAACAGGATGAGTATGGGATTGGTCATGAGGTCGGCGTCCGTCAGAACCCCAAGGCGTGATCGAAGCGATTGAGCAGCGGCTCGCCGGCGAGGTAGCGACGAAGATTCCGGCAGAAGAGGTCCGTAATCCGCTCGTTCTCGCGATAGGCGGTGCTCGCCGAGTGGGCGCAGACGATCACGTTCTCCATGCCCCAGAAGGGACTGTCCGGGGGCAGGGGCTCCTGCGCGAAGACGTCGAGCCCCGCGCCCATCAGGTGTCCCGAGCGGAGCGCCTCGATGAGTGCCGGTTCGTCTACCAGCGCGCCGCGTCCGATGTTGATGAAGACCCCGCCCCCCGGCAGCATCGCCAGCTCGCGCGCGCCGATCATTCCTGTCGTTTCGCTGGTGTGCGGCGTGATAAGCACCACGTTCTGCGCCTCGGACAGCGCGCGATGCAGTTCCGCCGGTCCGTACAGCGCGTCCAGGTGCAGGTCACCCGGGTCCACGCCCGCCGTCGAGCGCTTCACGCCAACGACACGCATGCCGAACGCCTTCGCAAGCCGCGCGATCTCCCGCCCGATCCGCCCAACGCCGATGATCACCAGCGTCTGTCCGTCGAGTTCTCCCGCCGCGAAGCGATCCCAGCTCCGGTCGCGCTGGTCACGCAGCGACTGGAGGAGCTTCTTGTGGAAGGCGAGCATCACCATGATGCAGAACTCGGCCAGTGGCCTGGCGTGGACGCCGCTCGCCGTGGTGAAGACCGTGTCCGGCATCGACTCGGCGTAGCCCATCCGTCGGACGTACTCGCCGATACCGGCGCTGGTGGCCTGGATCCACCGGACCTTGGGCGCCAGTGACGACAGCTCGCGCCCGCTGGAGCGGTCGAAGTCGAAGAGGATCTGGGCACGTGCGAGGAGCGATCGCCAGCGGGCCTCGTTTGCCGGCGCGCGGGTGATCGGGGCAGTGTGATCGGCGATGTAGCGGGGCGGGGCCAACAGCTCCGGCTCGTAGACGACCTCGACCCGCGGGTCTGCGGCCCGGATTCGCTCGACGTGCTCCGGTTCGAGCCAGCTGGCGATCAGGATTGTCTGCTGCGTCACGTCGGCGGGTTCAATGTGACCTGCCCCGCCGCTTCGCGCTTCTGGGCCGGCAGGAGGAACGGGAGAGCGACGCGATGATCCATGGCAGGGGGACGGTCACGGTTTGTCTCTGATGCTGGACTCTGGAGTGCCGACGAGTCGGCACCCCCCAAAGTGCGGCACCGTCCGCGCCGAGGCCATCCGGTTCCCGCCGGAACGACGCCCCCGGCGATGCGTCCACCGGTCAGTCGGCTTCGACGAGCGCTGGCCGCTCCCGGGTCGGGCTCGTAGCTTGGCGCCACCCCCCACGTCAGGTCCCCTCGCGCGGCCCTGGCCCGATGGCGCCGTGGCAGGACGGCGCCGGATGCGGGGACGGGTGTCGGTGCCTGCGGCCGGTCCTGGGGAGGGACCATGCGACCCTTCACGTTAGGCTTCGTCCTGATGATGTACTCGGCATGTTCGACGGCCCCGGCCCCGGCGTCGGTGCAGCTGCATGTCGACCGACGCGAGCCGGTGCTCGACGGCAGAGCATTCGGTGACGCGGGGGCCTATGAGAAGCTCGTCGGCACCGTGGAGTTGTCGCTCGATCCGGCGCTGCCGGCCAACCAGGGGGTCGTCGACCTGGCACTCGCCCCGCGACGTGCCGATGGCATGGTAACGGTCACGGCCGACTTCTACCTCCTGAAGCCAGTCGACCCGGCCAGGGGAAACGGCCGTCTGTTCTATGAAGTGGGGAACCGTGGCGGGAAAGGGATGCTGGTGACATTCCAGAAGGCCACGGGATCCACCGATCCCACGTCCGAGGCGGAATTCGGGGACGGCTGGTTGATGGAGCAGGGATTCACGCTGCTCTGGATGGGTTGGCAGTGGGACGTGCCCCAGGGTCGCATGCGGATGGAGATGCCCATCCCCACCGAGGACGGCCAGCCGATCACGGGCCTGGTACGCGGGAACTTCATACCCAACGTGCGCGTGGACACGCAGTCACTCGCCGACCGCGGGCATCGCGGCTACCCGGTGGTCGACCGGGAGAGCGCCGGGAACGTGATGACGGTGCGCGCCAATCGGACCGACACGCCGCAGGTGGTTCCGCGCGACCGGTGGCGGTTCGTCGGCGACTGGGTGGTGCGTCTGGACGGCGGTTTCGAGCCCGGGATGATACATGATGTCGTGTATCGCGCGAAGGATCCGCGCGTGGTCGGGGTCGGGTTCGCGGGGACGCGGGACCTCATCAGCTTCTTCAAGTACGAGAAAGGCGCAGCGAACCCGATGCCGACGATCCGCCGGACACTCGCCTGGGGCGGATCGCAGAGCGGTCGCTGGCTTCGCCACTTCATCTACCAGGGTTTCAACGCCGATGCGCAGGGCCGGCGTGTTTTCGACGGCGTGATCGACGAACGCGGTGGCGCGGGCCGGGGATCGTTCAACCACCGCTTTGCGCAGGCATCACGCGACGCGCTGGAGCATTACAACATCCTGTTTCCCGTGGACCTGTTCCCGTTCACCGATGGTGTGGCGACCGATCCGCTGACCGGAGAGCGCGATGGTCTGCTGGTGCGAGCGGAGGCGAGCGGAACGGCGCCCCGGATCTTTCACATCCTGACAAACTCGGAGTACTTCAATCGCGCGGGTTCGCTGGTTCACACCGACCCCTCCGGCATGCGCGACGTCGAGGTCCCGCCGGACGCACGCGTCTATCTGATCTCGTCGGCGCCGCACATCATCGCCGCGATGCCGCCAACGTCGAACCGCTCGGGTACGCTGATCGGCCAGGCGGTGCAGAATCCGCTGGACACCCGTCCGGTGGTGCGTGCGCTGTTCCAGGCGATGGACCGCTGGGTGGTTGACGACGTGACGCCCCCGCCGAGTCGCTATCCACGAATCGACGACGGGACGCTGGTTCCGCGGGAGCAGGGCGGGTGGCCGGCCATTCCCGGCTTTCGATTCCCGCCGCCGCAGCTGCTGGCGTATCGGCTGGATTTCGGCCCCAACTGGACGCGCGGGATCGTGGAAAACGAGCCGCCGAAGATCGGTGCGCCCTACGTGGTGCGCGTGCCGGCGGTGGACGCGGACGGCAACGATCGCGCCGGTATCAGACTGCCCGACATAGCGGTGCCCCTGGCGACACACTTCGGATGGAACTATCGCGACGCCGGGATCGGCGCGCCCGACCATCTCGCCGGGGAGATCGGATCGTACATCCCGTTTCCCCGAACGCGTGCGGGGCGACTGCGGACCGGCGATCCGCGCGCGTCGATCGGGGAGCGATACGCCAGCAGGGAAGTCTATTCCCAGCAGATCATGGCTGCGGCGAACGAACTGGTCAGCCAGGGCTACCTGCTGGCGAGGGACGTTCCGGGGATAGTGGATCGCGCCACAGCACACTGGGCCTGGGCAACAACGGGAAGCCCGCCCTGAGGACGGCCGGTGTGGTGCGCTGCCGGCCTCGAGAATCCGGGCTCACGACCTTTGGACTGAGCGGAATGCATCCGAGCGCGCAGCGCGCAGCGAGCGCATCTGTATGGGTTGCCACCAACGGGAGCGCCGGTATCTTAGACCGTCCTCATGGCCGCGCTCATTACAGGGATGCGGAGGACGTTGGGTTGGTGACGGACTCGTTATGCGCGTGGTCCTTTGCGGTCCCGCGCCGGTGGCTTACGCCCTGCGTTGGAGACTCGACCATGCAATCCTCGAAGCGGAGTTTCACGCGCGGGCTCGGAGCGAGCCTGATCGCCGCCGCCCTTGCCTGCTCCAGCGGGGACCCCACCGGCAACAACTTCAGCATTCAGATCTCGGCCAGCCCTTCGACGCTCATGCTCGAGCAGGGGCAAAGCGGCACGGTGACGATTACCCTCATCCGGGGCGGTGGCTTCTCCGACCCGGTCAGCACCTCGGTCACCGGGCTCCCCTCCGGCGTCACCACATCGGTCAATCCCGCACAGCTCACCGGCTCCACGTCGAGCGCCGTCGTCACGGTCACGGTTGGCTCGTCGGTTGCTCCCGGTACCTACACGGCGACGGTTACCGCCAGTGCGACGGGCGTTGGTTCGGTGACCGCCACCTACCAGCTGACCGTCACCGAGACACCCAACTACGCGCTCTCTGCCAGTC
>DASWGU010000278.1:0-1616 GCA_036393555.1 Gemmatimonadaceae bacterium | reverse complement strand
AGCGCGCCCTCGTGATAGAACACTCCGTCCCACACGGGGTCGTGGGGAACGGCGCCGCCGACTCCCACCCGAGCGAGCAGCGCGACGCCGAGCAGCAGCCACGCAAACGCGCGGTCGCTCACTCTCGTTGGTGGGAGCATGACGGTGTATCTTCGCCCAAACCGTAGAGGTCTGCGCCCAGGCTCTCGCCGTCGAACCTCGACACCCCATGGAAAGAGGGCGCGCGCATCGTACAATCGCTCTCCATGGTGCGTCTTGAACGAAGCCGGGGTGGGACACCCTGGTGTCGGTGCTGCATCAGACTAGCGGGTGGGAGTCCCGCCGCGGTAAGCGCCGGAGCGCCGCGTAGCAGGCTCCGGGTGTCTCCAGAGATGGTGCGCCTGAGCGGAGCGTCAAAAGCCCTGCGGAGGCCGTATGGTCTTGCGCGAGGGAAGCGAACCTGCGGGCCGAATGCGGAGAGCGTGAACTTTGCAGCCTCGTGAGATAAGAACCCGAAAGGGGAGGTGGCCGAGCCGATCATGTCGCGGCGAAGGCAACAGACTGGCCCTGTGGACCGGAGAGGGCCAGGACGCCTCCGGGGTATGGAAGACGGCACGCTGGGACAGCCTGATGCGGAACTGGGGAGACCCTCCTCGATGGCCCACGTTGGGCGAAGGCGGCGGGTATAAGCCGAGAGCGAAGTCCCGTCGTGTCGAGAGGGAGTCCGAGGGGCTCATATGTAGCGAGGAAGGCGGCGAAAGCCGCTGGAGCGAGAGGGCCCTACTTTGGTCATGCGCGTGAGTGGGGGTAAGGGCGAGGGCATGGGCGAGAGCCCCAACGACCCGGCGGGCAAAGTCCGACGACTCCAGCGCGCGCTGTATGTGACTGCCAAGCGAAGTCGGAAGCGACGTTTCCACGCGTTATACGACCGGATCTGCCGGGGTGACGTCCTGGCGGAGGCGTGGGAGCGGGTCAAGGCGAACAAGGGAGCTGCCGGCGTCGACGGCTGCACGCTGTCGGCGATCGAGCAGGGAGGCGTGGAGAGTTTTCTTCTGGACATCCAGCAGCGCCTCCGCACGGGCCGGTACTGGCCGCAGCCGGTGAGGCGGCAGTACATCCCGAAGCCGGACGGAACGAAGCGGCCGCTGGGAATTCCCACGGTGCGCGATCGAGTGGTGCAGGCTGCGGCGAAGCTCGTCGTTGAGCCGATCTTCGAGGCCGACTTCAAGGAGTGCTCGTACGGGTTTCGGCCGAAGAGGAGCGCCACTCACGCGCTGGAAGCGATCCGCCTCACGGGCGGACGCGGCCACCGGTACGTGGTGGAGATTGACATCGAGAAGTTCTACGACAGCATCGACCACGACAAGCTGATGCTCCTGGTGGAGCAGCGGATATCGGACCGGCGGGTGCTCAAGCTCCTGCGGCAGTGGCTGAAGGCGGGTGTGATGGAAGAGGGCTGCGTGCGAGGCACCGAACTGGGGAGTCCCCAAGGGGGTGTGGTTTCGCCGCTGCTATCCAACATCTACCTGGACGTTCTCGACCGTTTGTGGGAACGCGAGAGCCGTCATCTGGGACGTCTCGTGAGGTACGCCGACGACGCTGTCGTGCTGTGCCGCACACGGGCCGATGCGGAAGAG
>DASWGU010000277.1:0-9020 GCA_036393555.1 Gemmatimonadaceae bacterium | reverse complement strand
CACCAGGTTCGTTCCGATCAGCACGAGGAACGACAGCGCCAGCATCTTGATCGTCGGGTGCTGGTCCACGAAATCGCTGATGGCTGTTGCGGCGGCCAGCATGATGCCCAGCGCGACCACGTTCGCCGCGATCATGATGCTCACCTGGTCCACCATGCCGACCGCTGTGATGACCGAGTCGAGCGAGAAGATGATGTCGATCAGCATGATCTGCGTGACGACGGCGGCCATTGATACCGTGGCGCCCCCTTTCGTGTCACCATGTTCAGCGCCTTCCAGTTTGCCATGGATCTCGAACGTGGCCTTGCCGATCAGGAACAGCCCGCCCACCAGCAGGATCAGGCCGCGTCCCGTGAACTCCACACCGAGTGCGGTGAACAGCGGCGTCGTCAGGCGAACGACCCAGGCAATGGACAGCAGGAGCAGAACCCTGGTGACGAAAGCGCCCGTCAAGCCGAGCCGCCGGGCGCGCGGTTGGCGGTCCCTGGGGAGCCGGGACGAGAGGATCGAGATGAAAATGATGTTGTCGATCCCGAGCACGATCTCCAGCGCGGTGAGCGTGAGGAGGCCGATCCATGCGTTCGGGTCGGTGATCCAGTCCATGGAGATGTCCCCTGCGTACAGTGGCAGCGTTGTTGGAATGGCGGCTGTGACGGCGCAGTAACTTAGCTGGTATCCATCCTGAAGCTCGGAGCGCGTTATGGCTGGGGAGGGAAATGGAGCGACGCATCCACTCACCACTCAGGCCAGATCGCTGAGTGCTCAGTACTGGGTGCTGGAACTGGGTGACCACGTGCTGGCGCCGGGGTTTGGCTCAGCACCAGCTCCAGGAACAGGAAGCAGGTCGAGCATCCAGCACTCACGACTCAGGCCGGCTAACTTGGCTGCGTCGCCAGACCGGGCGGCAATCGGTCCCGGCCGCGATGACCACGCCGGGAACGCACCCTCTCGACTCTCAGTTCATCATGTCTGACCTGCGCTATCCTGTCGGCCGCTTCAGTCCCCCGGCGTCCGTCACCCCCGAACTCCGCCTCGGCTTCATCGACGCCATCGCCGCCGCACCGGACCACCTGCGCGCTGCGATACGAGGACTCGATGAGGATAAGCTGGATGCGCCATATCGCCCCGACGGCTGGACGGTTCGACAGGTGGTGCACCACGTGCCCGACAGTCACCTGAATGCATACGTCCGGCTCAAGCTCGCTCTGACCGAACCCCGTCCGACAATCAGGCCTTACGACGAGGCCCAGTGGGCCAGGCTGCCTGACTCCACGGCCGTGCCCGTGGATGTGAGTATTGCGCTGCTCGAGGCATTGCACCGACGCTGGGTCGCCCTGCTTCGCGCGATGACCCCGGACGACTTCGCCCGGGAGTACATCCACCCCGAGTCCGGCCGGCATACGGTGGATCACCTGGTGGCGTTGTATGCGTGGCACGGGCGGCACCATGTCGCTCACATCACGGCCCTGCGGGAGCGGATGGGCTGGTAGGCGATCCGTTGGTGGCGCCTTCGGCGTCAAGCGACTCCTGTCGTCGGATCAGGCTGCTGCCTTACGTTTCCCGCGCGGTGCGCTCGTTAGTCGTTGAGTCGAGAGGAACTCTCGCATTCTTCTTTCAGACGGGGATCGAAAATGAACTGGTGGTTTCGCTTGTTCGGTGTCGCCGCGATCGGACTGGTCCTGGGTGCCCGGACAGCATCGGCCATCCCGGCGTTTGCGCGCAAGTACGGCGTCAGCTGCTCACAATGCCATGCGCCGGCGCCACGACTCAACGCGTTCGGCGAAGCGTTCGCCGGCAATGGCTTCGAGTTCGCGGTCGCCGAGCCGCCTCGCGATACGGTTGGCACCGGAGACGCGCTGCTGCGCCTGCAGCGCGACATCCCCCTCGCCATCCGGTTCGACGCATATTTCCGCGCCCAGACCAATCCTCGCGACGGACAGAACGCCGCCGACATCCAGACGCCATGGGTGGTCAAGCTGCTCAGTGGCGGCCAGGTGGCCGACAAGGTCAGCTATTACCTCTACTTCCTGCTGACTGAACGCGGCGAGGTGGCCGGCCTGGAAGACGCCTACCTCCAGTTCACGGACGTTGCGGGCTCGGGTGTGAGCCTGATCGTCGGTCAGTTCCAGATCTCCGATCCGCTATTCAAGCGCGAGTTGCGCCTCCAGTACGAGGACTATCAGCCGTATCGGGTTCGGGTCGGGCTGGCTGCGGCCGACCTCACCTACGACCGCGGGGTGATGGCGCTGTATTCGCCCCGCGAGGGCACGGATGTTTCGCTCCAGGTGGTGTCCGGTCGCGGACTCAATCAGGCGTCCGGGAACCGCCAGTATGACTCGGAGGACCAGAAGACCACGATGCTGCGGGTGTCGCAGGATGTTGGTCCCCTTCGGCTTGGCGCGTTCGGGTACCGGGGCTACGAGGTCGGCTTCGGGTCCAGGAATACCATCACGATGTGGGGGCCGGATGCCACCATTCCATTGGGCTCGGTCGGCGAGATCAACGCGCAGTACGTGCGGCGCGTGGACCGCGACCCGTTCTTCGGGCAGTGCAGCGTGACGGAGCCGTGTTCCGACGGCATCACCGTGCCGTTCGAAACCACGGTGAACTCCGGGTTCGCCGAGGCGGTGCTGTGGCCGCAGGGACCGACCGGCCGCCTGTTCTTCACGGCGTTGTACAACTGGATCGAGTCCGATCACCCGGTCGTGTCGCTCCGGCTCGGGGAACAGGTCCAGGCCGTGCCATACTTGTCCAGGTACCAGTCGGCCACCGGCGGCATGCACTACCTCTACAAGCGCAATGTCAGATTCATGGGTGAGGCCGGTTGGGACTTTGAACTCGAGCAGGCGCGATTCGTGCTCGGCACGGTCGTTGCATTCTGAGGAATCCGTGACATGATGAAGTGTTCATTCCCGGGCGTTGTCGGTGTGGCGGTGAGCGTCGGGGCGCTCCTCGTCGTCGCTGGATCGGTCCAGGGACCGCAGGAAACCGACCCGTCGCGAATAACGCCGGCCATGATCGCGCTGGGCGATAGCGTCTTCCACGGCAGGACAGGCGGCGCCCTGTGCTACGTCTGTCACGGTCCGGCGGCCAAGGGGGTCACGGGGCTGGGACCATCGCTGGTCGACAAGGAGTGGCTGAACGGAGACGGCAGCTTCGCGTTCATCATCAACACCATTGAAAGCGGCGTACAGAAGCCGAAGAAGTTCGCGGCACCGATGCCCGCCAAGGGAGGCGGTCAGCTCAACGCGCAGCAGGTCCAGGCTGCCGCGGCGTACGTCTACTCTCAGAGGTCGAAATGACGGTCCTCCTCAGGCGCTGCTTCGGAGTGGCTCGACGTACCGGACGCGTGATTCCCGGACACGTCCGGGCGGCGCTGCTAGTCGGGTTCGTGACGCTGGGTGCGGCTGCACCGTCCGCCCGCGTCGCGCCCGCCACCGTCGTCCTGCTCGTCAGGCACGCCGAAAAGGCCCCGGGAGCGGGAGATGTGCCGCTGTCCGATGTGGGCCGGGTCCGTGCGCAGGTGCTTGCCCAGGTGGGACAGCGGGCCGGCGCCGGGGCCATCATTACGACGCAGTTCGCGCGCACAAGGGAGACGGCGTCAACCCTGGCGTCGGAAGCCGGAATCGTGCCCGATGTTGTCGCGGCTCAGTCGGACGTGGCGCGGCATGCCGCCGACGTGGCAACGGCGGTACGGCGCCACACGGGCAAGGTGGTCCTCGTCGTCGGACACAGCAACACCATCCCATCGATCGTGTCGGCACTCGGCGGCACGAAGTATCCGGACCTGTGCGACGCGGAGTATGACGCCTTGTTCACCGTCGTGCTCGATGACGAGGGAGCGGCTCGCACCATCCGGTCCCGCTACGGTGCCGCCACGCCGGTCGGTTCCGACTGTCGCGCGATGCGGTAGGGTGGAGCGGGCTCGGAGCTGGAGGGTTCACCTCGCGCCCCAGCGTCCCGGTCCAACGAATCAGCCTCCATCGGGCGGTCGGACCGGCAGTTGGGATTCGACGCGCTCGGCCGCGGCGCGCGGCACGTCGGAGAGGTGTTCCTGCACGATCACCCACCTCCCCTGCCGCCGGGTCCAGACCGACGTCCACGCGCCTCCCAGGACGTGAGGGTTTCCGTCCGGCGTCCAGTGCGGCACGGTGTAGCGCGCCGTAACGACTGCGGCGTCGCGGGAGAGCACATCGATAGCCCAGGTGCCCCAGGTCCACGTGGGGTCGCGCATGTATTGCCCGGCACCGAGCCAGAACGCCGTGAGGGCGGCCTGAACCGAGTCCCGGGTGATGCTGAAGCTCCCGGACGCGGCGGAGACGACGCGGCCGGTATCGGCATAGAGCGAGAGGAACCGCGGGACCGGATTCTGCCCGTCGAACACGTAGGTCTGGACCAGACGGTTCCGGATGGTGTCGGTGATCTCCGCCCGTTCGGCAGCCGACAGTGGCTGTTGATCGCCAGCGATCGCGGAACAGCCCGCCGCCAGCGCGAGTATCAGGGGCCTTGCGAGGGCGCACGTCATGGTTGATGACAATGGGGGTGTCGGTACCGGGGCGATCGCGTGCCTCGGCAGAGGGAAGCTGAATTGAATTGATTCGGGTCGCGTCCTGGACGACGGGTTCCCGTGATGGTCAAAGATGTCCCGGTCAGGGTGGAAGGAACCAGCACCGGATCGGGTCAGACAGGCAGTAGTCTGTGTCGGATGTGGTTGGTGCGCTTGCGAGACGGTCGTGTAGATCGACAATCTTCACCTGACCCATCCTCCTTTCCCCCGGGAGGGACCATGAATCGGCCCGCCTCAACAGCCGCTTGTCTGGCCCTTGTAGCCGCCCTGGCCTGCGGTGCTGGCGATGCACGTAAACCCGAGCCGAGCGCGGAGGTCCAGCGCGACCTCGCGATGGCGCGGGCGCGTGGGCTCGAGCTGGCCAATTCGGCCCACACGTACCAGCCGGTGCGCTTCGTTTCCGCGATCGAACAGACTCCCCCTGCGCCGATCCGATCCAGGCCGCGCGAGGTCGTGCTGAAGGAGCCCGTCGACACGGTCTCCGCGCAAGTCGAGCCGTCGAGCGCAGGACCCGAATCCGGCGAGACTCCGGCACCGGTCGCGGTGGCCCACGTTCGCCGCGTGCCGAGCGTCGTGCCGCTGGGAGCGCCGACTCCAGAGCGCATCCCCGGTGGACACACTCCGCGCTCGATGCCCGACCGCGGACCCGATATCGGATCCCCGGTCGGCGTGGTGATCCGTGGCGGGATGGTAGACCCCCGTCACTGCCCTCCACGCAGGCGACCTCCGAGCCTCATTCCCGGCGGTATACGGCGGTAGGACGGGCTCGCCGCTCCGGCGACTGATCCAGTAGCTCAGGTCACGGACCGCCAGTTGGCTGTGTCTGCTGGCCGGGTCCGCGAATGATCATCTGCACTTCCTCGCCTGCGGCTACGAGGACGTTCTCGGAAAACGCGGTGGCCTGGCTGCCCACCGGGTCAGCCAGAAATCGAAGGCTCGTCAAGCCGAACACGTATTCCGACGGGATGGTCAGTCGTGTCGTGGCGAGGCCACGCGCTGTTCCCATGCGGACGCGCTCAGTACCTCGCAGCAGGAAGATGTTGTGATCGAGCCAGTGGTCGTTCCTGACGGTCAGCGTCGTACGCGCCGACTCGTCGACCACACCGCGGCGCGCGGAGCAGGCCGGCGCCGAGAGGATCAGGCCGGCGATCACGAGCAAATGCGCGGTTCGTCTCATGGTGGTTGGGTTGTTGAGTCTAGAGGTACCGGGCGTAACCGGCGTGTGTTCCTCGTGGTTGACGCACTCATGCAGTTGCGGTCCGGCTGTGGCGGGTCCAGCCGATGCACCCGCTGGCGCATGCAGAGTGCGCTTGGCATTTTGCGCACTCCGACCCGACGACCGACCCGAAGGAGTTGACCGTGCTGACCAAGGAATTCCCGGACCAACATGATGCGACTCTCGTGCTCCAGTTGTATGACCTCCGTCGCGAGAGCGTGTTGCGGGAGTCCCGTTCCGCGGTGCACTCGAAGTACCGGCCGACCGGGCTGGACGAGGCCATCGCGGTCCTGAAACAGGACCATCCCCTGAACGCGGCGTTCCGTCAGGTCGCGGGCTACTGGGAGATGGTGTACGGCCTGTTCAAGTGGGGCATTCTCCATCCCGACTTCGCGATCGAGAGTTGCGGGGAAGGCATGGTCCTGTTCGCGAAGGTGGAACCCTGGTTGGCGGAGATTCGCGCGCAGAAGACTGGCGTCCAGTTCGTGAATGCGGAGTGGGTCGCCACACAGACCGATGCCGGCAAGCGCCTCATGGAGCGCCTGAGGCCGCGGTATGCGCCTCCGGCGGCTGCGCGCTGAATCCCTCACCGCCCTTTCATCGACTCCTGGCCGGTGCCATCGACTACGCCGGTTTGTTTCCGCCGGCGAGCCTCTCGATGTCTGGTGCGGTGGCGGCGTTCGACGCATACCGCGCCGGCCCTGACCATTGGGCGCTGGGGCGGTTCGTGGTTCCCATTGGCCGGGTGGCCGAACTGGTCGCGGCGGTGCGGTCGCTGAGTCTGCTCGACCGGTCGCTTCCCTGGCCGGTGAGCGTCGTGGCCGGCCCCGAGGTGGCGGCGGACGGCGCCGCGCTGAGCGCGCTTCGCGACGCCCATCGGGGCGTGGTCCTGATGGACTCCGTCGAGAGCCGCGCGAGCACGCCCCACGAGGCAACCACGAGCGGGGAATTGGTGAAGGCCGGATTCGAGGTCTTCGTGGAACTGGCGCCCACCGGCAACCTGGAGCCTCTCATGGACGCGATCAGCCTCGCGGGCGCAGCTGCAAAGCTGCGGACCGGAGGGACTGCGCCCGATGCGTTCCCGGCACCCACCGCCGTGCTGCGCTTTCTCCGGGCCGCGCATCGAGCCGGCGTGCGCTGCAAGGCGACGGCCGGCCTCCATCATCCGGTGCGAGGTGAGTTCCCCCTGACGTATGAGCCGCACTCACCGCGGGGAATGATGTACGGCTACCTGAACCTGCTTCTGGCCGCAGCGCTGGTCTTCGATGACCGTGACGACGACGCGGTACTCGCCGTGCTCCAGGAAGAGAACAGGGATGCGTTCACGATCGCCGGTGAGACGCTCGAGTGGCGAGACGAGCGCTTTCCGCTGGCGTTGATCGACGCCGTTCGCTCCCGCTTCATCACCGGATTCGGGTCGTGTTCCTTCCGCGAGCCGCTGGATGAGGTCCCTCCCCGCCTGGTGCACGCATGATCAACGAATCACACGAGCCGGGTCTGCGCAGCTGGGTGGAATCTGCTGCCGATCCCGCGACGGACTTTCCCATTCAGAACCTCCCGGTGGGCGTCTTCCGGCGGCGCGATGCCGGTGAGGCGTGGCGGATCGGAGTCGCCATTGGCGCCGACATCCTGGACCTGGCTGCCGCGGCCCGGTCAGGCCTGCTGGACGGTTCGGCATCGCGCGCGGGATCGCGCTGCGCCGCGCCGTCGCTGAACTCGTTGATGAGCCTGGATCCGTTGCACTGGAGCGCACTGCGTACCCGTGTCAGCCGGTTGCTCCGCGTGGACACCCAGGAAGGTGAGCGGGCGCGGCGGCTGCGTCGTGACGTGATGGCGGCTGGAGCCGACGTGGAACTGGCGCTGCCGATCTCGGTGGGCGACTTCACGGATTTCTACGCCTCGCTGCAGCATGCGACCAACGTGGGCAGCATGTTCCGCCCGGACAGTCCGCTGATGCCTAACTACAAGTGGGTGCCGATCGGCTATCACGGCCGGTCGTCGTCAATCGTTGTGAGCGGGACCCCTGTCCGGCGGCCGTGGGGGCAGGTCGCACCCGAGGGGAGCAGTCCTCCGCGGTTCACACCCACTGCACGGCTCGACTACGAGGCGGAAGTAGGATTCGTCATCGGCGGCGGCAACGTGCTGGGGGAAGCCGTGCCGGTTGCCGACGCGGAGCGCCTGCTGTTCGGCCTCTGCCTGCTCAACGACTGGTCGGCGCGGGACGTGCAGGCGTGGGAATACCAGCCGCTCGGGCCATTCCTGTCCAAGTCGTTTGCGTCGAGCCTGTCGCCCTGGGTGGTGATGCTGGACGCGCTGGCGCCGTTCCGGCTGCCGGCCGCCGTTCGAGAGGCGGGAGATCCCGCGCCGTTGCCGCACCTGTGGCACCCGTCGCTCGGCCAGTCCGGCGCGATCGACGTGCGGGTGGAGGTCCGGCTGCGCACGGATCGCATGCGGACCACGGGGGAGCCGGCCGTGCGTCTCTCGCAATCGGAGTTGGCCGGCCTCTACTGGACGCCCGCGCAGCTCATCGCGCATCAGACGAGCAATGGCTGCAACCTGCGGCCTGGTGACCTGCTGGGCAGCGGGACGATATCCGGACCGGCCCGCGACAGCCGCGGCTGCCTGCTGGAACTCGCCTGGCGGGGCAGCGAACCTCTGCGACTTCCCAACGGTGAGGAACGGCGTTTCCTGGAGGATGGTGACGAGGTGGTCCTCCGCGGCTGGTGCGAGCGCGACGGGTTCACCCGGATCGGTTTCGGTGAGTGCACCGGGACGGTGCTCGGCGCCGCGGAGGACGGGTGACCGAGTGGAGCGGAGAAACAGAAAAGGGGTCTTCGGGATTTGGTCTGGCAACCGAATGGTTGTGCGCCTCCGCCAGGTACTGCGTTATGGTAGTGATTCGGGTTTGCTCGCGCGGAGCCACAGAGACCGCGGGATGTCATCACGGGAGCGATAGTGGACGCCTCGCTCCGTATTCAAGGTGCGCTGGGCCTGGGTCTGCTGGCGTCCGTGTACGGGGCCGTCATGGCTCTCGGTGTGGATGACCGGGTCATTGTGGAAGTGAAAAGGCGCGGGGTACGAGGGGCGCGGGGCACGAGGGGCGCAGGGTACGAGGGGCGCAGGGCACGAAGGGGCGCAGGGTACGAGGGGCGCAGGGCACGAGGGGCGCAGGGCACGAGGGGCGCAGGGCACAGGGGGCGCAGGGCACAGGGGGCGCAGGGCACGAGGGGCGCAGGG
>DASWGU010000276.1:0-28895 GCA_036393555.1 Gemmatimonadaceae bacterium | reverse complement strand
GCGGACACGACCAGGATCGCGCCGTCCATCTGGGCCGCGCCCGTGATCATGTTCTTCACGTAGTCGGCATGGCCCGGGCAGTCGACGTGGGCGTAGTGGCGATTCGCCGTCTCATACTCCACGTGCGACGTCGCGATCGTGAGGATCTTGGTGGAGTCGCGACGGCCCTGGGATTCCGACGCCTTCGCCACTTCGTCGTAGCTGATGTACTTGGTGCCCCACCCCTTGTCCGCCGAGACCTTGGTCAGGGCGGCGGTGAGGGTCGTCTTGCCGTGGTCGACGTGGCCGATGGTCCCGACGTTCACGTGCGGCTTGGTCCGCTCGAACTTTGCCTTAGCCATTGGTACGGTCCTGTGATGGTTGACACCAGATGGGAGCAGGGAGTCGGGAGATGGGGGCTGCCATCACCACGGTTCCCCTCCCGCTCACGCCTTCGCCTTGCTCACGATCTCCTCTGCCTTGCTCTTCGGTACTTCGTCGTAATGCGAAAACTCCATCGAGTACACCGCGCGCCCCTGCGACATGGATCGGAGCTTGGTGGAGTAGCCGAACATCTCCGCGAGGGGCACGGTTGACGCGATGACCTGCGCCTCGCCGCGCTGCATCATCCCGCCGATCTTGCCGCGGCGGGCCGAAAGGTCGCCCAGCACGTCGCCCATGTATTGCTCCGGCACGACGACCTCGACCTTCATCATGGGCTCGAGGAGCACCGGGTGGGCGCGCTGCGCGCCCTCCTTGAATGCCATGGACCCGGCGATCTTGAACGCCATTTCGCTGGAGTCCACGTCGTGGTACGAGCCGTCGGTCAGCTCGACCCGCACGTCCACCATGGGGTAGCCGGCGAGGACGCCGTTCTCCAGAGCTTCCTTGATGCCCTGCTCGACGGGCCCGATGTACTCCCGGGGCACGGTGCCGCCGATTATCCGATCCTCGAAGTGGAATCCCTGCCCGGCTTGCATCGGCTCCATGGCGATGACCACGTGTCCATACTGACCCTTGCCACCCGACTGCCGGATGAACTTCCCTTCGATCTTCTCCACCCGGCGGCGGATGGTCTCGCGGTAGGCGACCTGCGGGCGGCCGACGTTGGCATCGACTTTGAACTCGCGCAACATGCGATCGACGATGATCTCGAGGTGCAGCTCACCCATCCCGGAGATGATCGTCTGCCCCGTGTCCACGTCGGTATGGACCCGGAACGTGGGATCCTCCTCGGCCAGCTTGTTGAGCGCGATGCCCAGCTTGTCCTGGTCAGCCTTGGTCTTCGGTTCGATGGCGACGTCGATGACCGGCGCCGGGAACTTCATCGCTTCGAGGATAATCGGTCGGTCGTCGTCGCACAGCGTGTCGCCCGTCCGCGTGTCTTTCAGCCCGATGGCCGCGGCGATGTCACCGGCGCGCACTTCCGCGATTTCGTCGCGCTTGTTGGCGTGCATCTGCAGCAGCCGACCGATGCGCTCGCGCTTGTCCTTGGTGGAGTTGTAGACGTAGCTGCCCGAAGCCAGTACGCCGGAGTACACGCGGAAGAAGGTCAGTTTGCCGACGAATGGATCGGTCGCGATCTTGAACGCCAGCGCCGAGAAGGGCTCTTCGTCCCGCACCGCGCGCGTTTCGAACGTCTCGTCGTGATGGGGCAGATGTCCCTCGATGGCGGGGACGTCGAGGGGCGCGGGCAGGTAGTCGAGCACCGCGTCGAGCAGCGCCTGCACGCCCTTGTTCTTGAACGACGCGCCGCAGAGGACGGGGACAAACTGCATGGCAATGGTCGCCTTGCGGATGGCGCGCCGGATCTCACCGACGGTGAGTTCCCGGCCGGCGAGGTACTTCTCGAGCAGCTCTTCGTCGTGCTCCACCGCCGCCTCGATCAGCTCGTGGCGCGCCAGCTCCATGCGCTCGTGGAACTCCGGTGCGACCTCCACGATCTCGAACGTCTTGCCGAGCGTTTCATCGTGGAAGATGTACTCCTTGCGCTCGATGACGTCGATGTGGCCGGTGAAGAGCTCGCCCGATCCCACCGGAAGCTGGAGCGGGAACGCCCGTCGCGTGAGCCGCTCGCGGATCATCGTCAGGCAGCGGTCGAAGTCGGCGCCGACGCGGTCCATCTTGTTGGCGAAGATCATCCGCGGCACATGGTACCGGTCAGCCTGGCGCCAAACCGTCTCGGTCTGCGGCTCCACTCCCGCGACCGAATCCAGGAGCGCCACCGCGCCGTCGAGGACGCGCAGCGAGCGCTCCACCTCGACCGTGAAATCCACGTGACCCGGTGTGTCGATGATGTTGATCCGGAACTCGGGCCCGTCGCCAGGCTCGGTGCTGGCACCGTGACGCCGCCAGAAACAGGTGGTCGCCGCCGAGGTGATGGTGATCCCGCGCTCCTGCTCCTGCTCCATCCAGTCCATCGTGGCCGCGCCGTCGTGGACCTCGCCAAGCTTGTGGGACTTGCCCGTGTAATACAGGATGCGCTCGGTCGTGGTCGTCTTCCCGGCATCGATGTGGGCCATGATGCCGATATTCCGATAGTGCTCGAGCGGTGTCGTTCGTGGCATGCGTTGGTATGCGGTGCTGCCGGCCGGGCCGGCTGTGCATCTCGAAGTTGAATTGCCACCAGCAAAAACGCGGGTGGACCAGGCGCTCCTTCAGGCAGGAGCCGGTATCCATCCGCCGTCGCCGGGTGCACTCGCCGATGGTGCTCGAGTGGGGACCCAAAGCGCGCCGAGCTACAGCCCTCGGCGTTCAGTTTTCCTGCGTCGCTTGTCGGGACGGATCGAGCCGGACGGCTGGATCTGCGGTCACACCTGCAACCTCCGCGAGACCTCGCGGACCCATAAGGGCCGACCCGCAGCTCGTCGGCGCCGATCCCGTCAGAAAGTCCAGAACCCAACGGTCTCGGGAGCCGTGCAATTTGTGCTCGCAGTATTCCAAAGTCAATGCGGCGCTTGCAGGTGCGTCACTCTCGGTCGGCCTGCCCGGCCACCCCATGCGCGCCAGCCACCGCCCGATCTGGCCAACCCGGGCCGTGGCCCTACGCGCCGCTGCTCACGGCGGCGAGCGGTGCCAGCTCGACAGTGTACGGGCGACTTCATCGACCCGGCTCAGGTCGCGAACAACCTGAAGCGAGTAGACCGGAACCGCTGCTGCGATCTCCCCCGCCCTTGTCAGCAAGTCCCTCGACTCCGCCCCCGACAGGATGGGACCGAGCTTCGCGTGCATCACGACCGACATCGTGGCGGAGACCAGGTCGATCGGTTCGCGGGCGACAACCGCTCCACCAGGAAGCGACGCCACCGGATTCAGGACGTACGCCGCGCGAAACGGCACGGGGCTCGTCTGGATCTGGGCCGCCGACAATTCCTCAATGAGGTGCTTGCGCGGCGCTTCACCCTCGGCGCCCAGCCCGAACATCCGCCCGGCCGAGTCGCTCCAGAGACGGAGCTTGGGAATGCCGGGCAGCAGGACCGGCACGTCGCCGATTCGCACGGGAACGGTGTCGTCCGACATGGCCAGCGCGCCTGAGAGAACCAGCGCGCCGCACAGCGTCGACTTGCCGTGATGCTTTGGAGCCAGGAAGGCAACGGCGCCACCTGGCAGCGCGACGGCGCTCGCGTGCAGGCTGAACACCCCGCTCGCGTGGAGCGCCAGCGCCAACACCCGACTGGTGATGTCAGCAACGGCCGAGTGGATGGACGCCTCCCGGGGCCGAAACCAGGTGATCGACCTGCCGTCGTGGGAGACGTCGAACCGGCCGGTGTCGTCGAAGACGAGGCTCCAGGTATCCGCCGATCGGAAGCCGCGGACGCGGCAATCGCCGTAGACAATGTCCGATCCCAGGGCCTCACCCGTGGGCATTTCGCCGTCTTCGGCGAGAAAGAGACGCCAAGTCGCTGCGGCGTCCAGCGGCGCGTCCGGAAGCTCCTCGATGACGAGATCCGAGTGGAGGACGCCTCCGAAAACCGCGTACGCGCGCGTCACTCGAAGTCCGCCACCGTGACACCGAGGGGAGCGTAATGCGCGACCCTGGCGGGGTCGTCACCGACCACCTGTCCCGCGTACTCGACCCAGGCATGGGCCACGAATCGTCCCGAGGTGAGCTGAACCCCCACCCGGACCCGCGCTTCCTCAATGCCGTCCTCATTCAGCAGTTGTCGGAGAGCCATGGATCGAGCCAGACACTTGGGACGGAACAAACCGTATGTCGCCGCTCGATTCACTGCCAAAGCGATACGTCGCGCGTCGTTCAGCCGATCGGCGACACCCGGTATCGAAACCGGTTCGGCGTCATGGACCATTTCACCAGTTGGCTGTCCCCGAATCGCCGCCTGGGCGCGAAAGAGCGCCAGCTGCGCGCGACCCAGTTCGCGCCAGTCGGCCCGGTCGAGCCCGCGGAGCTTCGGCAGTGCCCTACGGTATCGCCCGATCTCGCTGCGTATCCGATTGAACAGGTTTGACCAGTCCATTCTCGAGAAGTTCGCCGAGGAACCGGTCGACGTCGGCGCGGATCTGGCTCGCCCGAACGTCACGGTACCGGCCGGCGAGGATGCTCACCATTTCTTCGACGGTTCGATTCGCCGGCGGCAGCAGCTCCCAGATGCGTGCCCCAACTTCGCCGACCCCGAAATAAACCTCGGTTTCGGTGGAGAAGAGTACCCCGCCTTCGGGCAGTTTCTTGAAGATCGCCCCATCGACGGGCCTGGGCAGAGGGGTGTCGTGCTGTGCCATCGCGTACGGAACGGGAGAGTGGACCGACACACGCGGAACGGCTATGGAAAGATGACACGGACCCGAGAGACGGGGGCCGCCCTGACGGGTGGAAACGTACTCGCCGCGAGTGCGTTGAAAAGCCCTCTGTGCCAGCCGGCGGCGGCGTGTGCTGCGCACTCGCCCCGCAGGTCAACCACCCGTGACCAACCGCACGAGATAGGTGAACGAGCTCATCGCGGCTCGCACCGGACCGCGCGGCACGCGAGCCGGCAGGCCCGCGTCCGGAAACTGGACGTCACCGACACTCCATGGTTCGAGCGTTGAGCCCGAGGAGCCTCGCCCGCGCATGGCTCTGTACCAGAACCACCGGCGAGCCATCTCGGAGAGCGCGCCCTCGGCATCCGCGTCGAGGACTTGCCGCACAAAATGACGCTCCAGCAAGGCGGCGAAGGCTCCGCCTGACGAGGGATCCAGCGCCCTGAGTACCTCGTCGGGCACCGGCAGGTCGGCGAGCGTGCGGGCGAGCCGAAGCGCCCAGTAGCAGCACATCTTCGCCCGGATAGACGTGACCAACGCCAGGAATCCATCCCAGCGGAACGCGGGATCGCCGATGATCGTGTGCGCATCGGCAAACGCCCGCCAGGCACCCCGGTGGAGCTTGTTCGACCACGCGAAGTGCAGACAGTCGTGGAGCAACAGGTCCTCCGGCGACGGGACCACGACAGCCACGTCGCCGATCATCACTGGGCGGGCCCGGCTAAGGAATCCTGCCGTATCCACACCGACCAGTTCCACACCAGGCAACAGCGTGCGGTGCACCTCGAGCCCGATCTCCACCCCGTCGGGATCTACCAGGGGAGGCAGGTGATGGTGCGATCGGTAGAGCTCCTCGTCCCAGGCTGGATCAACCAGCGACCATCCGTCGGCGCGACAAGCGTTCCACGCGTCCTCGGGAGAACCCTTGACTACCAGGACATCGATGTCGGACATGGTTCGCGCGACGGGCCGCGCTACACCGCCGACGAGGAGGGCCGCTCCCTTGAGGACGATGATCTCGATATCGTGCTCGCGCAGCACGCGGACCACGCGCGCCACGAGATTGCGAATGTGGTAACGGCGAAAGTCGTTGACCACGGCGAGCCGCTGGAGTGTGCTCGCCTCGGGAGGCAGGTTGGGAAAGGCGGATACGACGGCCCACACACCCGGCGTGGCATGGCTGTCGGCGGCCAGTCGAGCGAGGCGCTCCCAATCCAACGGGCCAGCCATGAGCGCCTTGACGGCCTCGCGCGTCGGATCCCCGCGGCTGGCGGCGAGCATAAGCGCCAGTTCGCGCGATTTCGCAAGACTCCGCTTCAGCGCTGGGGCCACGATATTCCTGTACCGATGTCGGTGGGTCGCTGCCTTCACACAATCCTAGCGAAAATCCTGTCCGTCCGCCCGGAGCGCGTTCATCAACCGGTGGACTGCTGCCGGGAGCACCACCGTGGACAGCGGGAAAGCGCGGCGAAGTCCGGTAGACTACCGAGAACCTGTACGGCTGAGGCGATGCGAACGTGGACCGTTCCACCCGGAGTGTCTGCACGCACAGCGGTCACACCTGGAAGGGTCGGTCTCCCATGCGGGAGCAACGACCCAGGGGCTCCGCTCGCAACGCGCTGCGTCCAGTCGGTTCGGAGCCGGCTCGGGCAACTCCCCGCCCCATCAGATCACCGAGCAGACTCAGCATGTCTGGCGCACTCACCCGGAGCGCAGCTATCCCACACAACGGGCAGGACTGGGGCTACGTGTTCATGAGGCCGGTGGACGCCTGTGGCGCAAACACGCAACAAAATGCCGCCGGCACCCAACACCTCGGGTACGGGCGGCTACGTGCATCCAACCGGTGATCTACGTGCTGCAACCCCTCGAACTTGGCGACCTCAAGCACCTCTGGGCGGGGGCGCCAACCACACCAGACGCGCGGCACGGCGCGATGAATTCCTGGTGGGAATCCCGCGCCGGCCACAACGATCCTCTACAGTCGACGGCAAATACAGGACTTACGCCCATCTGCCCTACGAACGACAGGACACTCCATCCTCACAGTCCAGTCCACCGGTCCAACCCGGAGTGATGTCACCGCCGATGGTGTTCTTCGTCTGCTGAGTCATTTCGCGAAACGTTCCGTACTTAACCAACTTCGGAGCCTCGTACATATGCCTCTCCTGGTTTGAAGACACCCGACCCCAATGGGGAAGCAACTCCCGTGCCATGCCGCGCAGGCTTGACAGTAGTCTGACTTGGCCAGCCCCCCTACCTGGAGCGAAGCCAATGCTCTGACTCTAGTGTGAGATACAGGGAGACTCCCGTCAAGTGCTGCGGATCAGTCTGGTATAGATCCGCGGCCCTCAAAACCGCTCCCGGCTCCACGATCCCGTGGTCGGCGAGAGCCGAGGAACGGCTGAAAACTGCCCGAAGGCGGTGGAGAATACCAGTCGCGAACTGACGGTGCAGGTAGCGCGCCGCAATGCCCGTCTTGAAGGGCCGCGGAGCCAGGATCGAGTCCGGGATGATCCCACGCATGGCGGCCTTCAGCAACCGTTTGCTGTTACCTTGCCACCCGCGCTCCGCGACGGGCCGGCCGGCGGCGAACTCGATGAGCCTCCGGTCCATGAACGGGGAGCGGACCTCCACCCCGGCCGAGACTGTCTGACTGCGCGTGAGGGCCAGGGCGCGGGCGAAGTGCGGACCGGTCAGTCCACAGCGCGCTTCGAATGCCGCCGGCCCCTCTCCGCGCCGGGGCCGAAGGTCGACCCAGTCGAAACCCCGGGCAAGGACATCATCGCGCGCGCGAGACGTCAGCCAGCCGACGATCGGATACCGAATGGGGCGATTCAGCGGCTCCCGCCGCGCGACGTCCACCACCCGCCACAGCCACTCGGGGAGCGCCGGCAGGACACTCCAACGGAGCGTGGACTTCAACCCCCTCACTGCGGACCGGTGCCGCGCCTGCCACCATTCGCGCAGGTCGCCGGCCCGCAACAGCTCGGCCAGATACGCGGGTGAGACCTCGAAGAGCGCGTCGCCTCCAAAACCGTCGAGCGCGACGTGGGCGCCATTGGCGCGTGTCGTCGCAGCCAGGATTCCGTTCATCTGAGCGAAGGTGTGCGCGAAGGGGTCGTCTCGAAGGCGCGCCCGCTCCTCCATGCCATCGAACAGTGAGACACTCTCGGAATCGATCCAGCGCACCGTGCTGTTCCACCGGCCCGCCAGCGCCAGGATGTGCTCGTCTTCACGGGCGGGATCGCCCGTGGGATACGAAACAGAAATCGGCTGCACGCGACTGGAACGGTGGCCCCGGTCCGCCGCCGACATGGCAGCCGCGAAGATCGCCGTGGAGTCCGCGCCGCCGCTCATCCACACGGCCGTGCGGCCAGGAGAAACCCGCTCCCGTACCGCCTCGGTCAGCACTTCACGGAGCTGCTCTGCAGCATCTTCGAACGATTGCGTTCTGTTGTGAAGCTGGAACGCGGGTGCCTCCCATTGGGCTACAGTGACAGCCCCCACGGAAGGCGCCCACGCAACCGTGGCTCCGGCCGCGACGGGCACCACGCCGTCGTACGCCGACTGCCTGCTTCCGCCTGGAAGAGCAGACGCGGCGGCCGCCACCAGGGCAAGGTTGACGCTGGCCTGCGGGTCGAAACCTCGGGCAAGCGCCGTGGCCCGCGAGGCGACGGCGAACCCATCGGCCAACTCGCGGAAGAACAATGAGCGTCGCCCGACCAGGTCGCGGCCAAGCAGGGCCCTTCTCAGACGCCGATCCCAGATGACGAACGCGTAGTCGCCGTTCAGGTGTCGTGCGCAGTCCTCGCCCCACCGTTCGTAGGCCCGAAGGATCAGCGTGGCGGAGGCGCGACGAGCGGGAACTCCGGTTGCGTCGGCAAGCTCCTCGACGAGCGCGTCGGTTCCATAGAGGTTGGCGTCACTGGCAACTACCACCCCCTCGGACTGCGCGATGATGATCTTCCCTTCCAGCTCCACATCACACTGCCACAGGTGGCGGGAGACGCCGATTGCCGCGCCATCTTCCTGCCAGGTTTCGACCTGCTCGTCACCCGAATCGACAATCAGGTCGAGCAGCGCCGAAACCCGGGGTGCCCTCCAATCGGGACTCAGTCCGAAGCAGCCGGCTATCTGACTCACGTTGGTCCAGACGCCTCCACTCTCGGACTGGAAACGCAGCGCTCGGTGCGTGCCCGGACAATGCAAAAAGGGGACGAGGCGCCTTTGCCCCGTCCCCTCGCGCCCGCAAGCAATGCGCTCACCACCGATAGTGCGCGAATGCTTTGTTGGCCTCGGCCATTCGGTGTGTGTCTTCTTTCTTCTTGACGGCGTTGCCTTCGCCCTTGGACGCGGAGATGACCTCGGCCGCCAGCTTCTCGGACATGGACTTCTCGTTGCGGCTCCTGGAGTAAAGGATCAGCCAGCGCATTGCGAGTGCTGTGCGGCGATCGGGACGCACCTCGATGGGCACCTGGTAGGTGGCGCCGCCGACACGGCGACTCTTGACCTCGACGACCGGCTTGAGGTTGGAGAGCGCCTGCTTGAACACGTTCACGCCGGGTTGGCTGGTGCGTGTTTCGACGAGGTCCATCGCGCCGTAAAAGATGCGTTCGGCGACGGCCTTCTTTCCCTCGTACATCAGGCTGTTGATGAACTTGGAGACGGTCTGGCTGTCATAGCGCGCGTCAGGAAGAACCGGACGGCGGACGGTCTTCTTGCGGCGGCTCACTTCGACCCTCCGGCCTTGGGCTTCTTGGTGCCGTACTTCGATCGGCTGCGGTTGCGGCCCGCAACGCCGGCGGCATCGAGGGTACCACGCACGATATGGTAGCGCACACCGGGGAGGTCCTTGACCCGGCCACCGCGAACCAGAACGATCGAGTGTTCCTGCAGGTTGTGTCCCTCGCCCGGGATGTACGCGATGACCTCGAACTGATTCGTCAGGCGGACCTTGGCCACCTTGCGAAGCGCCGAGTTGGGCTTCTTGGGAGTGGTGGTATACACACGAGTGCAGACGCCGCGGCGGAACGGATTCGCCTTGAGCGCTGGGGTCTTTCCCTTGTTGGCCACCGCACGGCGCGCGCGCCGGACGAGCTGGTTGATTGTCGGCATCCCGATGTGGTTCGACGAAAAAACACGCCCCGAAACTCCCTGGGGCGGAGAAGACAGGAATGATAGGCCACCCGCTCCGCGCCAGTCAAGGCGCGCTGGGAGCGACATTTACGTCCGTCGGCGCGCTCAGCTCACGCCTCTGGGCTTGAGCCAGGTGTCCAGCCAGCGCAGCTCGTTGATCAGGCGGTGCACGTTGTTCCACGAACCCGATATGCCGTGAGGCATGCCCTCGTACTGGATCATCCTGGCCGGCACGCCGTTCTTTTTCAGCGCCACGTACATCTGTTCGGCTTCGGAATACGGCACGCGCTGGTCCACTTCGCCATGGACGAACAGGGTCGCCGCACGGACACGCCCCGCGTACGTCAGCGGCGATTGCCGGATCATCGTGTTGCGCGCGGCTTCCTCCCAGGGCGTGCCGAAGAACTCGGTTTCCTTGGTGCGGGCGATGTCCGCGGTCCCGTAGTCGCTGACCCAATTGACGATTCCCGCGCCGACGGCGGCGGCGGCAAAGCGGTCGGGGTACTGGGCAATGAGCCAGTTGCTCATGAAGCCGCCGTACGAATGCCCGATCGTTGCGACGCGGTTCCGATCGATGGGATACCGCGCGATGACGTGGTCGATCCCGGCGATGACGTCCTCGCCGTCCCGATCGCCCCAGGCTCCCCACGTACCCCACAGAAACTGCTCACCATAGCCGGTGGAGCTCCGGAAATTGACGGTGAGCACGAAGTACCCATTCGCCGCGAGAAACTGGTTCTTGAAATCGAAGCTGTACCCCACCGCACTGTGCGGTCCGCCGTGGTTGTTGACAACGAGCGGATACGGTCCGCCGTCCGGTCGGTAGCCGTGGGGAGGAATGACCCATCCCTCGATCAGGGTTCCGTCCTTGCTGGGGTACCGCAGGCGCTCCGCGTGCCCGAAGGCGATCTCACGCTCCATTGGCTGATGGACACTCGTCAGGCGCCTCTCATTGGATCCGTCGATATCGGCCACATGGACCTCGGCGGGGCCCTCGATCCGGCCGACCGTGAACGCCATCCGGGTCATGTCACGGCTGAAAGAGAGCCCCCCGACGCGCCGTTCGCCGCGCGTCACCTGCTCCACCGGTCCACCGGCGACGGGGACGCGGAAGAGGTGCGTAGTGCCCCCGATGCCTCCAGTGAAGTAGACGTGGCGTCCGTCCCGACTCCACCGGGGACTCGACGGGAGATAGTCCCAGTCCCCGGTCAGCACCTGCTCGGCGTCTCCGGTCGTGGACAGCAGGACCAGGTCGGTGGGGCCGCCGTGGTTCATCTTCTTCGCGATGACCGCGTCCGTCGAGTGGCGTCGGGTGGTGAGGATCCAGCGTCCGTCCGGCGAGTACTCCACGCCGCCGTGCGTGTATTCGTCATTCGTCGTCAGGCGGCGGATGACGCCATCCAGCTGTACGGTCCAGATCTGGCTGGAGCCGTACCGCCGCTCGTCCCGGTACTGGGAGTCTGCCGCGAAGGCGAGCGCAGTCCCCTGGGGGTTCCACTGCACGCCCGAGGGGCGCAGCCCGAGGCGGGTGAGTTCCCGGTCGGTACCCCCGCCCGCGGGTGCGACGACGATTTCCTGCGCTGGACTGACCAGTGGATCGGCCGAGTTGGGTGCCGGAAACGCGGCTCCGTCCCGCTGGAAGTTGAGCCAGTCGAACTGCACGCCCTTGAACCGCTCGTCGTGGCGCCGCTCGAAGTCGGAGCGTGTCACCGCGGCGCGCCCGGGTGGCGGAGTGGGGCGGAGCGTGGCGATCCTGGTCCCGTCCGGACTCGTCAGGCGCGCGGCGCCTCCGCCGCCACGCCCGCCGCGAGCCCCACCCGAGGACGGGCCCGCGTCGGCAGCGCCAACCGTCGCGGACGGGTCGGCGAGCCAGGCCCGGCCCGCGGCGTTGAAACGCACCCGGCCCTCTGACGTCCACTGCGGATTGGTGGCATGCTGTGAGGAAGCGCTCAGCCTGCGGGGCGGCGCGTCGCCCCGGGTGGACACGACCCAGACCTCGCTGCTGTCCTGGTTCGTGGCTTCGATCCGCCGGCCAACGGTGTAGGCCACCCATTGGCCATCCGCCGAGAGCTGGGGCGTCCCAACCGAGCGAATCCGGTAGTAATCCTCGATGGCAAGCGCGCGCCCGGTCCCGACCTGCGCGGCGGCGAGGGTAGGAGCGATTGCCACGGCTGCTATCGCACCCGCGCGGCAGATTGTCGAGCGGAACGACATGAAGCCTCCCTCGCGCCTGTCCTGGCGCGCTGTGACAGCTACCTCAGCTGGGCAGTCCTGAGTCGTGTGTGCTGGACGCTCGACCTGCTTCCTGGTCCTGGAGCTGGTGCTGAGCCGTGTCACCCAGTTCCAGCACCCAGTTCTGAGCACTCAGCGATCTGCCCCTGAGTGGTGAGTGGATGCGTCACTCTCCTTCCCCTCCCCATCCATGACGGATCCGAGTTTCAGGGTGGACACTACCTACCGGTTGATCTTCGCACCCGTGAGCTGGCTCAGTGCGGCGAGCGTCGTCTGTGCCGCGTTGAGTCCCAGTCGGAAATCGTTGTCGCTGAATGTGTCGAACCGGTCGGAGGGCTGGTGCCAGTGCGGATCCCAACCGGCCCCGACCTGGGCGCCGCGCTCATTCTCACGCAGACTGATGGCCGGAATGAGATCCTGAAACGGCCCGGAATCGGTGTTGGTCATGTGGGGGCCGACCGCTGCGGGATAGTCCGTGGCGTAGTTCCTGTTCGCCTGGTGGAAGACGAAGGCCAACTTCATCGACTGTTCGGCCATGCGCGAGTTGATCTGAAACTCGATGTTCACGTCCGCCTCGGGTCGCTGCTCGGGGCTCAGCGTGCCGTCAGCGCGCGGCATGCCATGGTCGAACAGCATCATGTCGTGCTGGATCATTCCCAGCCACTTCGGCTCGGGATAGCGCCCCGACCCGACGGGAATTTCCTGGCCCTGCAGTGCCTGACGCTGCTGAATGTACGCCCGGGCGCCGTTCAGACCCGTCTCCTCGTTGTTCCAGAGCGCGAAGCGGATACTGCGCTCGGTCTCCACATAGGGGCTGCTGAAGATGCGCGCCAGTTCCATGACGATCGCGGTGCCCGAACCGTCGTCGTTCGCCGCCTCACCCCACCCATGGCCGTCCATGTGGCCGCCGACGATGTACATCTCGTCAGGCCGCGTGGTGCCGACCTTCGTACAGTAGACCTCCTCGCGGGGGCCGTTTCGTGCCGGCTGCGCGTTCAGCGTTCGCAGCCGTGCATCCGTGGCCATCGAGTCGTTGTTGACTCCCGTTCGTGCGCGGATTCCCCGGATGCGACTGCCGCCCGACCCGGAAACAACGGTCCCGCTTCCCCCGGCCCGGCCGCCACCAGCTCGTGCCCCGCCCCCCCGCCCTCCGGCGCCACCCGCACGCTGACCGCCCGCCCCGCGCCCGCGCGGCGCCGGCGCGGTGTACTCGTACCGAATGCGTTCCGTGTTGGTGCAGCCGTAGCTCTTGAGCTGGGCCTCGATCCAGTCCACCGCCGCGGCGTTCCGGTCGGTGCCCTGCCGCCGGTCACCGAACTGCGTCAGCCCCTTGATTGTCGCCTTGTACTTCTCGAGCTCGAGCCGCGACACCAGCTCGCGGATCGCGTCGGTTGAATCCGCCGGCGTACCTCCACGCTGGGCAGCCGCAAGGGAGCTGCCCAGCACGACGGCTGCGGCGACCAACGACGTCTTCAGGACTCGCGCCATTTCTTTTTGCTCCGAGTTCGTGATTCGTGGCTGGTGCTGGTCACTCCCTTCTCACCTCTCTTCCGCCATCAGGGCTGCACCGTCTTCGCGTCCTTTTTCGGGTTCTTCACGTAGACGTCGAACCAGGCCAGCCACCGCGCCCACTGATCCAGGTCGGTCTGATACGTGCCGACGCTGTGATCCTCGTATGGATACATGTACAGGGCTGCCGTTTTCCCGAGTCCCTGCAACGCGTGCATCATGCGCACGGAACTCATCGGCGCCGTGCCGACGTTCTGGTCCTCGAGCGAATGGTACATCAGCAGCGCGCCGCTGAGTTTTTCCGCGCGGAAGAATGGCGACATGGCCAGGTATGTGTCCTGCGCCTGGTAGAACGTGCGCCGTTCGCTCTGGAACCCGAAGGGCGTCAGCGACCGGTTGTACATGCCGTCCCCGGCAATCCCGGCCTTGAAGTACGAAACGACCGTCATGGCGTTCACGGTGCTGAACGCGCCGTAGCTGTGACCTCCAAGACCCATTCGATCACGATCCACGTAGCCCGCCTCCACGGCGGCGTCAATCACGGCATCGAGGTTCTCCCGAAGGTCCTGGATGTAATTGTCGTTCATGCGGCCGGTATCGCCCATGATCGGGCTGTCCGGCTCCAGCAGCGCATAACCCTGCGTGGCCCAGAGCTTGATAGAGGACGCCTGGCGTGCGGGCGCGAGCGTCGGGTATCGGAGGATGTTGGTGCCCTGCTTGGAGCGGTCGTATTCCGCCTGCGTCGTATACTCGCGTGGATAGAACCAGATGATGCCCGGGAGCCGTGTCCCCGGCCTCCAGTCCGCCGGCAGGGTCACCTCCACCCAGAACGCCAGGCCGTCGCGCGGCCGGGTGACCTGCATGCGCTTCACCTGTGCGTTCACCACCTCCGGCGCCACCTCGACGTTGTTCGTCAGCTTTGTGGACGCCCCGGTGGCCACCGTACGCAGCCACGCGTCCGGGATCACCGTCGGCGACTCGTGCTGGTAGATGTAGCGTGAGTAATCATCGTCCAGCGCCGCGACGAATGTGTCGTACGCATCCGTTGGTGCGTCGAAGATCCGGGTGCGCTGTCCGCTCTCGAGGTCGAGCTTGTCCACCCACGCCCGCGGGCCCTGTGTCTGCCAGTTGGCCCGTGGCGCGCGGTTGCCGGACAGGAAGACGGAGCGGTTATCGCTTCCAACGACGACCATCGCCGTCCCGTTCGAGCCGGCCTTCAGGGCCAGCGCGCCGCCCAGGGCGGTCGAGTCGTCGTCGCCACCGCCACCGCGACCGCCGCGTCCGAAGCCACCACCGCCGCCCAGGCCCCCCGGCAGCGTGACGCCACGCCCGAGGTTGTACCGCCGGGACGGATCCGCCGTCCGCACGGCGAAGACCAGGCCACTGTCGGCAACGAACATCGTCTTCCCGTCGCTCGCCGAGTACGCCACGCTCGTCAGGCGGCCACTTCCTTCGTACAGAAGCGTCGTGTCGCCCGGTCCGTACGGCGGCAGCCACCCCATGAACCGGACGGCGCTCGGCTGCCGGGCTGCAGATTGTCCGCCCGGCCCGCCGCGCCCCGGACCACCGGCGCGGCCCGCGCGTCCGGTCGTGCCGGTACCGGCGGCGAAGACCGACTTGAGGTAGGTCAGGCCGGGGCCGGCCGGATTCCATTGCAGGTTGCGCCGTCCCGTGTCGGCCGCCGATGACGCGCCGCCTCGTCCGAATCCTCCCGGGGCGTCACCAACCTCGCCCTCACGCAGCGGCGAGATGCCGAGTTCCGCCACGATCCTTCCGGTCGCATCCCAGAGCTGATCCACCGAACCGAAACTGTTGGCCGGAACACGGTACGAGAACGGCTCTGCCATCACGCTCACGCGGAAATGCGTTCCCTCCGGCGAGGCGTCGAGCGAGCGGATCATGGCGGGTGAACCGATCTTCCGCACGGCGCGCGATCCGACGTTGATCAGCGCTGCCTGACCAGTCGTGTAGTACTTCAGGATTGTCTTGTCGTGCGCGTCCTCCAGCAGGCTCCAGTGCATGCGCTGCGGAATGGTGCGCCCCTCGGTGAGGCGGACCTGGGGACCATCCTCGATGCCTTCATCTCCGTGCGTGGGCGCGGGGCCACGCGCGTCGGGGAGCAGAACGACGGCGATGGACCGACCGTCAGCGGTCCAGTCGATTCCCGACTCGAGCGTGGCCAGCAACGGTGTCCGCGTGACCTGCACCGACTTCCCGGTAGCGACAGTGGCCACGTAGGCGTGCGACGCATCCTCGAAATTCGCGACGAAGGCAACGTGCTGCCCGGTCGGTGACCAGGTCACCGACGACACAGTGGCGCCCTGAGGTACCTCCAGCGGCTTCGTGGTGCCGTTCACCGGATCGACCAGCGTGATCGCCGTGCCGGCCCGCATGGTCATCTGTCTCGCGCGGTTTGCCTTGAAGTCGACCACGAGTCCGCCGAGATAGATGTGCGGCTTCCCGTAATCGCGGATGTCCCCGCGATCGGGCATGGCCACGCGAATGAACCACTTCCTGTCCGGGCTCGGATTGCTGAAGGAGATGTCCGTGCGATCGGCCATGATGATGCGCTCCACCACCGCCGGCGGCCGTACCCAGTTCTCCTTCTTCAGGATCTCATCCGGATTCCACTGCTCCTGGGCCAGCGCGGTGCCCGACGGGATCAGGATGGCCAGCGCGAACAGAATTCTCCAGCGGGCCAGGCGCGACGCGCCGTCCATGCGAACCAACGAGCTCATGCGGAGCCTCCAGGCTGCCGAAAAATGTGCGACTCGGGACTTCAAATGATACGGAACAGCGCGGTGCGCCGCTGCACCCGGACCAGCCGGCCGGGGCGGTTGGCATCACGCTTCCTGCGTCCCGAGGTGGGTATCGGGTGCGCCGCCACCCTCTCCAAACGCGAGGAGCAGCATGCCGCCCAGCACGATGGCCAGGCTCGCCAGGCCCGGAGCGGGAATCGCGACGACGCCAATCGCCGTGAGGACGGGAACCCAGCGCCGGACCGCCGCTACCCGGATGCCGGCTCGCCAGAGCGCGGCCGCCAGGCCGCCGACGAACAGGAGCACCGCCGAACCGAGCAGGACGCGACCTGCGACCGGCAGGACATCCACGGGATGCGCGAGGATCTCCTCGACCGACGCTGCGTAGGCCACCACCCCGCACAGCACCGGGAAATGGACGATGCTGAACGCATCGCGCGCCAGCCGGCTCCGGTCCACCCCATCCACGCTCTCGAGTGCGTGATCGAGGTCGACCTTGGCGCGCGTGAAATAGGACCACCAGAACGTCCCGGTAACCGCGACCGCGAGAATCGCTGCGGCAATGACGGTCCCGGGCCAGGGACCCTCCGTGAGCCCGGTTGCGGCCACGATCAGCGATTCACCCAGGGCGATGATCACGAACAGGCCATGCCGCTCGGCAAAGTGCTCCGGGTGGAGATTCCACCCCTCGGCCCGGCCGCCAATGCCGGCGGCGACGACATCCAGCACAATGGCAAGCCCCCACCACGCGTACTGCGCGGCGCCGCCGGCGAATCCGCCGATCAGGACGGCGACGAGCCCGGATAGCGAGACGGCGGAGAACAACCGGACGGCGGCCCGCTGGGTGGGATCCACCCACGCCACCCAATCGTAGACCAGTAACCCGAGGACTCGAACAGCGACGTATGTACCCGCGAACCACCGCGAGTAGCCGTGGAACGCCGATGGCACGCCAACGGCCAGGAAGAAGGCGACGCCAGTCGCAATCAGCGTCGCGACTTCGACCCGGGGGTGAGTGGTGTCCGCCGCGTTCAGCGCCCAGGTGAACTGGGTCCACCCCCACCAGACAAGCCAGAAGACGAGGACCGCCTCGCCGACCGCCCGCCAGGTAACACCGTCGTGGAGGAGGCCGACGACCTGGGTCACGCTGAAAACGAAGACCAGGTCGAAGAAGAGTTCGACGAAGGTGACTTTCTGGTCGTCGGGCGAGACGATGCTCCGGCTCATGACGTTCGGGCTGGTTCGTCAGGCGCGCAGGGCTGCGCGGCCGGTGTCTGCACCGGCCCCCAATGATCGCGCGTCGTACGGAGCGGAACAATCCGCCCTGAGCTCTGAGCTCAGAGCTCTGTCTCTACATCCAGCCGGCGGGCCCCGGTTGCGGTCGCGGCACGTTGCGCCCGCATTCCGTGCAGGCGGCGCGGTCACCGCCATACAGCGCCAGATCTGTCTCCCGCTCGCACTCGATGCACCACCCGTGCACGACCGTGAGCCCGTCCAGCGGCTGGCCGCTCCGCACCAGACGAGCCACCATGGCGCTCGGTTCTGCGGCGCCCAGCGGGCACATCGCGCCGGTGCACCAGTCGCCAATCTCGAGGCAGATCAGGTCCGGGTCCTGAACGTTCGCCTGGGTCTCGTGATCGACGACGTCCTCCATGAGGATGGGGACGTCGCGGTCACAGCCGCTGCAGTACATCTGCTGAACTCTCATACCTGCTCCCGCGCCAGCGGTGAGGTGATGCACCGCGTCCCTTCGGGACGCGTCCTGCCTAACCAATACTGACCAGCGTCGCGCGCCCCCGGGTTCCGAGCATTCGCGCCGCTTCAATTGGTTCCAGACCGAAGACCACGGTCGCCGCCGCGTCGGCATCGCGACAGCAGTCGGCGCGCACCGTCACGCTGTGACGGGTGGACTGCACCGGTGCAGCCGTCGCCGGGTCCATGAGGTGATGGTAGACAATCCCCCGATGCCGGAAAAAGCGCTCGTAGTCTCCGGACGTCGCGACAGCTTCGTCCTCCGCCTCGAAGGCTCCCATGAGCCGGGACGGTTCGTGCGGCGAGCGAACGCCCACGCGCCAGGGGTCGCCATCGGGACGCCGTCCCAGGGCGTAGAGGTCGCCACCGACACTTACGATTCCGTTGAGCACCCCGCGGTCCCGCAGAGCCGCCACGGCCCGGTCCACGCCGTGGCCCTTGGCAATCCCGCCCAGGTCGAGATGCACATCCCGTTCGCGCAGCGCCACCACCGCCTCGCCGCTTGACCGCCCGAGATCCACGCCCCGGTACAGGTGCCGTCCTGCCAGGCGCCCGAGCACGAGCCGTGACGGTGGCTCAAGCCGGCTGCCGACTTCCCAGACCTCGTTCACGACACCTAACGCCGGATCGAACCGGCCGGCGCTCGCGTTAGCCCATTCGAGCGCGGCACGCACGACGCCGGCCGTTTCGCCGTCCACGATCACCGCACGTTCACCCGCGGCGGCATTCGCGCGCCCGATGTCGGAATCGGCCCTGAAACGTGACATGAGGCGTTCCACGCGATGCAGCTCGGCGAACGCGGCGTCCAGTGCCGCCTCCGCCACCGCCGCATCCCGGTGTACGGCAGTCAGCTCGGCCACGGTCCCCATCAGGGGCACAGTACGCCGGACGACCCGGGACGGACGCCGGGCTGCGAGGGGCAGCACGCCCACCACGAAGGCACCCATGCCGGCCACCACGACCTCGCGCCGGCTCGGGACGCGTCTCGACGGATCAGTCATCATACGTCTCCAGCGTCAGGTGCCCCCGGCGGATCCGCCTCGGAGCAGGTTGGTCGGACCTTCTGTGGCCATCGCGCTCGCACGAGCCCGAACAGCCCGCGCAGTGTCCGCCACAGCGCCGAGGCTCGCGGAGAAAGGCCGAGAGGATGAACAGCCCGGCACACAGGAGGACGGCCGCGAGGATGGTCATGCGGCGCTCCCCAGTCCGGCGAAACCCATGAACGCCAGTGAGAGACAGCTCGCAATGATGAGCACGACGGCCATGCCGCGAGCCACCTTCGGCACGTCGGCGACGTCCATGCGCACGCGAATCGACGCCATCAGCGCCAGCGCGAGCGTAAGGCCCAGTCCTGCCCCAACCGCGAACGCCATTCCCTGCGCCAGGTTGTAGCCCCGGTTCGTCTGGAAGATGGCCAGCCCGAGGATGGCGCAGTTCGTCGTGATCAGCGGCAGGTAGATGCCGAGTGCCCGGTAGAGCGGCGGGCTCCACTTCCTGATGGCCATCTCGACGATCTGGACCAGCGACGCCACGACGATGATGAACGAGATCAGGCGCAGGAACGGCGCCGCCACCAGGATGAACCGGTTGAGAAACCAGGCCGAGAACGAAGTCAGCACCATCACGAACACATTGGCCGCGCCCAGCCGCAGCGCCGTTTCGAGCCGGCTGGTGACGCCGAAAAACGGGCAGAGCCCCAGGAACAGCGTGAGCGTGAAATTGTTCACGATCGCGGCCGACACGACGATCCATGCGAGGTCGCCCATGATCATGTCCCCCTGCCGTTTGCCGGAATCCGGCGTGCCTGCCACCAGGATTGCGCCAGCAGGATGACCCCGAGCGCGAGGAAGCCGCCCGGCGGCAGCACCATGATCACCCAGGGCTCGAAGCCCGTGCCGAGGACCGGAACGGCCAGCAGGCTACCGCTGCCGAGGAGCTCCCGCAGGCTACCCATGACGAGCAGCACGAGCGTGAAGCCGGTGCCCATGCCCAGCGCATCCATCGCCGAGCGACGGACACCGTTGCGGGAGGCGAAGGCCTCCTGGCGCGAGAGGATGAGGCAGTTGACCACGATCAACGCGATGAACGCCCCCAGC
Organism: Gemmatimonadaceae bacterium; assembly: GCA_036393555.1. Lineage (GTDB taxonomy): Bacteria > Gemmatimonadota > Gemmatimonadetes > Gemmatimonadales > Gemmatimonadaceae > JABWBJ01. The sequence goes on along the minus strand of DASWGU010000276.1, from coordinate 8,674 downwards.
GCCTTGTGGATGTCGGGCACGGTTGCTTCCAGCGCCATGTCGGCAATGGTGACGAACGTGGCGATGATCAGGATGAAGGAGGCAATGCGCACCTCCGCCGGGATGAGCCGGCGCAGACTCGACACCAGGATGCTGGAGCAGACCAGGACGAAGAGCGTGGCCAGTCCCATGGCCAGGCTGTTGGCGACGGTATTGGTGACGGCGAGCGTGGGACAGAGTCCGAGCATCTGAACGAGCACCGGATTCTCCCGCCAGAGTCCTCGCATCAGGTCGTCGAAGCCCCCGGGCTCCAGTTTGAGCGGGGCGGCCATGTCCACGCTCGCGGGTGCGCTCATGGTCTTCCCTCCCGGTCGAACGCTTCGATGCGTGGCTGCCAGCGCGCCACTGCCGCGTTGATGGCGCGGATGACGGTGCGCGACGAGATCGTGGCGCCGGTGATTACGTCTACCTCGGCGGGATCGGCGCCCGACGCGGCCTTGACCCCCTTGAGCGGCAGCGACGGCCCCCGGAACTGGCTGACGAAGGCGCTGTCCTTCTCGATTCGGTCACCCAGCCCCGGTGTTTCCTTGCTCCCGATCACCTTCATGGCGAGCAGGCGGCGCGAGTCCGGATCCCAGGCGAAGATCAGCGAGACGACGTCGGCGAAACCGGGCTCGCCGGCGGTGACCGCTACGCCAAGCCTGATGCCGTTGGCATCGAACCCGAGCCAGGCCTTCTCGAGGCGGGCCACGTCGGCTCCGACGGACGGCTGCCTGACGAGTTGGTCACCCTCGAGGTAGAGCGTATCCCATCTCGCCGGGTGCCGGAGCACTTCGGCAATGGCCTGCTGCAGGACGAGGGCTCGATGCGCCTCGATCGGGGGTGTGGTCCACTGCCAGGTGAGCACGATGAGCAGGCCGGCCAGCGCGCCAGCCCCACCCAGCGTCGCGAGCAGGCGCCAGGCGGGCGCACCGGCCGGCGCGGACTCCCGCGTCGCTGTGGAACCGTGGCCTGTGGCGTCGTGGGTCATCCGGACCTGCCTCGCTTCACGGTCCCGAACACCCGCGGCTGTGTGGCCCGGTTGATGAACGGAACGACCGCGTTCATCAGCAGGATGGCATACATGACGCCTTCGGGCAGCCCGCCCCAGATGCGGATGACGACGACCAGGATGCCGATGCCGGCGGCGAAGATCCACCGGCCGGCGTTGGTGATGGGCGATGTCACGAGATCGGTGGCCATGAACACGGCGCCCAGCGTCAAGCCGCCTGACGAGATCATGAACAGCGCGTCCGGATAGCGCGGGTTGACGGCGTGCAGAGCCGCCGCCGCAACGGCCACCGTGATCAGGATCCCCACGGGAATCCGCCAGTTGAGGTACCGGCGTGCAGCCAGGTACAACCCGCAGAGCACGATCAGCAGCGCCGACGTTTCGCCCAGGGAGCCACCCGTATAGCCGAACAGCATGTCCAGGACCGGCGACTCCGCTCCCTCGAACTTCATCAGGCCGAGCGGTGTCGCCGCGGTCACTGCATCGGGCATGTCGCCGCGCATGAGGGGCAGCGCGAAGTTGTCACCCCGAAGCGACCAGAATGACCCGCCGTGCACCGGCCACGTGGTGATGGCGACCGGGAATGCCGCTTGCAGGAACGCGCGGCCCACCAGCGCCGGATTGAAGACGTTCTGTCCAAGCCCTCCGAAAACCAGCTTGCCGAACCCGATGCCGAACGCTCCACCCAGACCCGCCATCCACAGGGGCAGTCCGGCGGGCAGGGTGAGGCCGAGCAGGAGTCCGGTGATCATCGCCGACCCGTCCCACAGCGTTCCCGATTGCCCGAACGCGCGCTCGGTGACCAGCGCTCCCAGCGTGGCGGCGGCGATGACCAGCAGCGCGCTGGCACCGAACAGCCAGGTGGCGGCGGCGATGATGGGGACCAGGCTGCCGACCACGTGCCACATGATCCGTGGCGTGCTGTCCCGGGACCGCAGGTGCGGGGAGGCCGTGACGACGAGCGGACGGGCGTTCATGCGGCCGCCGCCTTGCGTCGCCTGACGGCCGCCTTGCTCAGGGAGAACAGCTGCGCCAGGGGGATGTTGGAGGGGCAGACGTACGAGCAGGACCCGCAGAGCATGCAGTCGGCGAGGTGCATCGCTTCCATTTCGTCGAGCAGGTCCTTCCTGGCGAATTCACCTAACGCGGACGGATTGAGGAACACCGGGCACGCCTCGAGGCACTTTCCGCAGTGGATGCAGGGATACGACTCGGGGCGGCGTGTTTCGTCGGCCGCCAGCACGACGACGCCGGTGGTTCCCCTGGTGACGGGGGCTTCCAGCGACGCCTGCGCGATCCCCATCATCGGCCCCCCGACGATGACCTCGGCGGCCGCATCGGTGAAACCGCCGCAGTGGGCGAGCAGGTCGGCGAGCTTCGTGCCGACGGGCACGATGAAGTTCCCCGGCTCCCGGACTCCGTGCCCGCTCACCGTCACGATCCGTTCGATGAGGGGCATCCCGGTCTCGAAGACCTCGGCGATCGCCGCGACGGAACCGACGTTCTGAACCAGGACTCCGACGCTCACGGGCAACCTGCCGGACGGAACCTCGCGACCGGTGACGGCGTGGATGAGCATCTTCTCCGCGCCCTGGGGATACTTCACCGTCAGCGGGAGGATGGTGATGTCGAGATCGGAGGGCAGCGTGCGCGTGAGCGCTGCAATGGCATCCGGCTTGTTCTTCTCGATCCCCACCACCGTTCGCTTCACGCCCAGGGCGTGCATCATGACCCGGATCCCGAAGTGCACTCGCTCCGGATACTCGACCATGATGCGATGGTCCGACGTGAGGTACGGTTCGCACTCGGCGCCGTTCACGACGATGGTCTCGATGGTGAGGTCCTTCGGAGGCGACAGCTTCACATGCGTGGGAAACGCGGCGCCCCCGAGTCCGACGACGCCGGCGTCCTGCACCGCCTTGACGACCTGGTCGATCGTGAGGCCATCCCACGCCGGTACCAGACGGGGACGCGCAGCCTGCATCGCGTACCGGTCCACCGCCACACGCACGCACATGGACATGGAGCCGTCGATGTGCGGCCACCATTCCACCGACGTCACAGTTCCGGCGGCCGACGCGTGGACCGGGACCGACATGAACCCGTCCGCCTCGCCTACCTTGTCCCCGCGCTCGACGTGATCGCCAGGCTTCACGCACAGTCGCGCCGGCTTCCCCGCATGCTGGCGAAGGGGCAGCACCACTTCTTCGGGGAACGGCAGCCGCCGGATGGGTATGCCGGCGGTCTGTTCCTTGAACTCCGGGGGATGCACCCCGTGGCGGAAACCGAAACGCTGGAGCAGCATCGGTCAGTTGAACGGCCTGGCCCGCTCGATCCACTTGGCCAGGTCCTTCTCCTTCGGATTCAGCGGTGTGCCGGGATGGATGGCGCCCACGGGACATTTCTCCGCCGCCTGCACCATTTGCGCGAATGTACCGGCCTTTGGATCCTTGATGTAGGCCTGCTTCTCGGCGTTGTACGCGAACATCTTGCCGTTCAGGTTGGTGCACTCGTTGCAGGTCGTGCAGCGCGCGGATTCGATGTACGCCTCGATGGCCAGATCGTCCCCCGACTCGTCAGGCGCGGCCGCGGCGACCGGCGCCGGCGCAGCGGGCGCACTGAACTTCGGATCCACCGACGAAGACGCGCCCGCACCGTTCGCGTTCGGGGCCGCTCCTCCCGCTAGCGTGCCGCTTGTGGCGGACACACCCGGTACGGGCGACGTCATTGTCGTCAGGGAAGCCAGGTCTGGCAGTGAGGCATGGTCCGACAGCAGTTCGCTCACGGAGCGCGCCCCACCCGCGCTGCGCAGCAGTCCTTCGGCCAACCGCCGCGCGATCAACTGTGGATACGTCGTACGAAGTTCGGCCAACCTGGCCTCATAGTCCCGGCGCAGGGCGTCCACCTTGTCAGCGAATTCCTGCTCCATGTTGCCGGTCACGCGATCGCGTACCGATTCCGCTACCTCCATGCCCGCCATCTCCCGGAGCTGCGACCAGAACGCCATCCGCTCCTGGGCCAGCGCGACGATCTCGGGCGGGCATCGGAGGCGGCGGAGGTGCGTGTCACGATCCAGCGCCCAGATGAACGGGATCTTCCCGGGTCGCTCGTCGGCCGGAAGGGCGAGGTACTCGTGGAACAGGATCATCTCCTCGGTCCAGTTCGCCGCCGCAACCTCGGTGAAGTGCCGCTTGAAGCGACCTTCGGTCGCCGCCCAGTCGGCGATGGTGAGGGGCAGTTCCATCGTCTGCCGCGCGCCGGCCTCATCGACCCAGGCCAGCGAGTACGTCGGCCAGGTGTCGTCCACGGCGGGGTTTCCGTCGAGGCTGAGGCAGTCGCTCAACGAAGGACCCGCATCCGGGTCGTATGTGAGGAACGGGAAGGCGCGGCTTTCCAGGGCGAGCCGTGCCGCGTGCTGCGACCAGTCGTCGGCGAGGCCGTGCTCCACCGGGCACGGCGTGTACACGTTGATCAGCACCGGGCGGCGCTTCTGCAGTCCGCGCAGCAGACCGCCAATGAGGTGCGAGGCGGATGCTTGTGAGGTCTGGTGCACGTAGACGCCGCGATGCGCCATGGCGATCAATGCCAGTTCTTTCCGGGCTTCGGTCTTGCCGTGCTGCGCAGCACCCCAGGCCGACATGTCGGCGACCTGGCCGGTGAATCCACTGGTGCAAGCCTGGCCACCAGTATTGGAGTACACCTGGGTGTCGAGGACGACGACCCGCAGCGGCTTGCCCGACGCCAGCAGCCGGGAGAGGTTCTGGAAGCCGATGTCGAGCATCGCGCCGTCGCCTCCCATGGCTATGATCGGCGGACACATGCCGAACTCGTCATCGGTGAACTGCTGCCAGTCGAACGCGGCAAATGCCTTCTCGTCGCGCGCCGCTTCGTAGTTCCCGTCCAGCAGTTTCTCCGCGCGGCGGACGGACACGAACCCGTCCGCCATCTTCCGCATGTGCCCTTCGAACACCCCGATGGCGATGGAGGGCGCGTCCTGGAAGAGGTGGTTCACCCACGGGAACGGATACGGGTTGTAGGGATAGGTGCTGCCCCACACCGACGAACAGCCGGTCGAGTTGCTCATCCCGAGATGCGCACGGCCCTTCCCGCTCGGCCCCTCTACGTACCGCCAGCGCAGATCCCTGAGTTCATTGATCGACCGGGACAACAGCGCCAGTTGATCGCGCTCGCGTTCCCCCACCGGCACTGCTACGCTGCCATTTCCCCGGGCCGCGGCGGTGAGATCCGCGCCAGAGGCCAGGAGCTCGCGGGCCTTCGTATCGAGACCGGCGATGACCGAATCGAGGTGCTCAACGTACCGCTCCACTCTCGGTGCCATCATCGCGTGAATGGAGGACGTGATGAGGTGTACCGACGTCTTTTCGCCGCAACCCATGCAGGCGCCGTCGCCACCCACCATGGATCGGTAGGTGTCCTTCTTGAGCAGGAGCGACGACAGCACGCCAATCCCTTCGTCCACGTTGGAGACGTTGACGTACCGGTCGTCCGTGTCCGGCAGGCGCTTCCAGAAATCCCAGGTGCGACGCAACCGGGCGAGGCCGGCGTCATCCTGCTTCACCGTCACGAGCGCGCCGTCCGGGCAGACGGCGACGCAGAGATTGCATCCCTTGCACGCCTCCGGGTTGACGGTGATCGACAGCAGCCCGCCAGTTCCCTTCGCCTTCATTTCGGGTGTGTCCCAGAAGGGCCGGGTCCGCGCGAAGCGCATCTCGTCCACGACGGACTGCACGCGCCCGAAGTCCCCGTCCGTCGCCGCGCGGCGTTCCGGAGCCCATCCCATCTTCTCCGCGACGGCTGCGTAGGCGTCTCCGACCGCGGACGCGAACGGCAGCGCGGCATCCCTGTCGAGACGCTTCCGGGCCTCCTTCGCCACCGGCTTCAGCACGGGGCGGAATCGTTCGGCACCACCGTCGTGTGCGACCGTGTCGATTGCCGCGCCCAGGATGTCCTCGATGCTGTTGACGAGCCCCGGTATGGCGGCGTCGGGGCACTGCGTCCAGCATTGCGCGCATCCGGTGCAGTTGGCGGCGATGAAGTCGGGCATTTCCAGCCTGACGCCGCTCATGTCGCGGACCGCTCCGGTGGCCGCAGGGATCGCACTGATGGCCGCGAAGGGATCCGCAATTCCGTCCTGCGAGATCTTGCCGAGCGAGCACACCTGTTCCCAGAAGCGACCCGGATTCCCGATGCCCGCAGCGGCGTCGGGCTCGTCGAGCAGGTCGGGAATGCCGGGCACGTCGCCGATGAACTCGTCCTGGCCGGGGAGGTCGATCGTCTCGACTTCCCGTACTTCGTCGAACCCGCGCCGGATGACCCGAAGATTGTCGTCGACGACCCGATCGCCACGGTGTCCGAACTTCTTCTTGAGCTGCGCCCGCATGTTGTCGAAAAGCGTCTGCTCGTTGCCGCCCTCGCGCTCGAGCAGGGGCGACACCCGGAAGAACGCGCCCATGAAGGCGGTTCCCTGCATCCGGTAGCGCAGGTCCACGTCGGACGCTTCGCTCAAGGCGATGCGGAATGCATCCAGCGCATACACGCGGAGGCGTCGCCTGCGGATCTCGCGGCGGGCCTGCGGAGGCAGCGACGCCCACAGCGCCTCCGGACCGGCCTCGCTCTGCATCACGAAGACGCCGCCCTCCGACAGGCCGGCCAGCGGATCCGAATGCCGGAAAACGTTCGGGTCGGGCGACAACACCACGTCCACGTGCTTCAACTCGCCGTTCAGGCGGATCGGCTCGTGCGCCAGCGTCGCGTAGAACGTCGTCGGCTGCCCTTTCTTTTCCGATCCGTATTTCGGGTTCGCCTTGATGTCCATCCCGAACAGCTCGAACGCGGTCATGGAGAGGTTCTTCCCCATGGTGATCGCGCCCCATCCGCCGACCGAATGGATGCGGATGGAGATCGAGTCCTTCGGCAGGAGGTTGACGTCGGCCGCCGGAGTGAGCGACAGGTGCGCCAGGTCCGGATAGCTCTGCAGCATCTGCTCCTGCCAGATCTGGAGCTTGGGGAGGCGAGTTCCCTTCCTGATGAAATCGATGCCGAGGTAGAACTGCCGTCGCCGGCCGGCACCCGTGAACATGTTCTCCACCGCGGCAATGAGGTCGGCCGGCTGCAGGTCGCGACTCCCCAGTCCGAAGCAGCCCGAGTAGAAGTCGGGGATGTCCTCGGCCGCCACCGGCTCGACACCGGCGTGGGGAACGCGCTGACCTCGCGGTGCTCGCGCGTTTTCCAGTCCCTTCGACATCGCCGCGCGGATCTCCCGGAGCAGCGGCGGATCGACGGCCAGCGGCTGATCGGTCCGCTCGAGTACCACGACGCCGGTCCGTCCCTTCAGCAGGCGGGTGACCCAGTCGGCAGGAAACGGCCGGAACATGGTCAGGTTCACCACCCCGACTTTCACATCGCGGTGCTCGCGCAACCAGTCCGCGACGGCCTCGGCGTTGGACACGACCGAACCCTGTCCCAGGATGACCCACTCCGCATCGTCCATCCGGTAGCCTGATGCGCGCTCGTAGCGTCGCCCGGTCAGCGCAGCGTACTCGGCGAAGGCACGATCGGTGAGGTCGGCGACGTGGTCGAAGTAGAATGGTCGCTGGGCCGCTACGCCCTGTGCATAGCTGTCCTGGTTCTGAACCACGCCCAGCATGGCGGGATAGTCCAGGTCGAACATCTCGGGGATGCGGCGGCGCGTCTCACCGAAGACCATGCGCTGCGCCGGGGTGGGCGAGTCGATGCGGTCCGACGGGCTGCCGAGGTATTCGCGCACCAGGTCGCGCTCCGGCAGGCGCAGCGTCTCGATCACGTGCGACGTGAGGAAGCCGTCCTGGGCCACGATCCCGGGATTCAGCGACAGCTCGGCGACGCGGTGCGCCACGAGATTGAGGTCGGCGACTTCCTGGACGTCCTTGGCGAAGAGCTGGAAGAAGCCGGTGTCGTCCACCGCGTGGTAGTCGTCGTGGCCGGCGTGCACGTTGAGCGCGTGCTTGGTGATGGCCCGTGCGGCGATATTGAGCACGTAGGTGAGGCGCTTGCCGACGGCCGGGTAGAGCGACTCGTGCATGTACACGATCCCCTGCCCACTGGAGAAGTTCGTGGCGCGCAAGCCGGTCATGCTCATCCCTGCGGTCACCGCGGCGGCGGCATGCTCACCCTCCGGTTCGAAGAACAGCAGCCGGCGTCCGAAGACATTCGGCTTCCCGTCCGCCACCGCGGCGGCCCAGCCCTCGCCCATCTGCGTCGATGGCGTGATGGGATACGCGCCCGCGGCCTCACTGGCCGCCGTCTCCATGGCCACCGTCGCGGCCGAGCCGTCCATCGCCTCGGCGGACCCGGGGAACGGCGGTGCGGCGGGCGCCGCGGCGGTCTTCTTTGTCGGCCAGATTCTCATGACACTCTGCTCCCTGCAAGGTCGGTCACGCTCGCGAACTGCGCTCCCTCCAGCCACACGATCGCGCCCGTCGGGCAGCGACCGATGGCCTGCTGGTTCTCCTGGTCCACCTGACCCGGGTCGATTACCGCGAGGCCGGATGCCACGCTGATCAGGCCGGGCGCCGCGTCCTGGACACACTTGCCGCAGGCGGTGCACGCGACGGTGCACTGGCCCAGCACGTCGTCACCGGCCAC
>DASWGU010000275.1:0-11973 GCA_036393555.1 Gemmatimonadaceae bacterium | reverse complement strand
ACGTTGATCGCGACCGACGACGCCAGGCTGGCCAACGCCGAGCTGATCTTCAGCGCACTGCCGCATGGAGCCTCGGCCCAGTGGGTCGCCCGTGCCCGGAAGGCCGGATGCCGCGTCGTGGATCTCTCCTCCGATCTCAGGCCGGGCCACACCAGCGAGAGTGTTCCCTATGGCCTGACGGAGGTGAACCGCGAGCAGCTGCGGAACGCGCCGGTGATTGCCAATCCCGGATGCTATCCGACGGCGATCCTGCTGGCGCTCGCCCCGCTCATCCGGTCGGGCCTCGTACTTCCGGGTGCGACCATTGTCGCGGACGCCGCCAGCGGTGTGACCGGCGCCGGGAATTCGCCCAGGGCCGAGATGCTCTTTGGCGAAGTTACCGAGAACTACCGCGCGTACGGGGTCGGCAACCAGCATCGCCACCTGCCCGAGATGCGCGAAACCATTGCCGGACTGGGAGGCGACGCCGATCTGTTGTTCACTCCTCACCTGCTACCCGTCGCCCGGGGAATCCTCGCGACGTTGACGGTTCCGGTGACGGCCGTACCGGACGATGCCCTCGCGCCCTGGCGAGACGCCTATGCGACCGAGCCATTTGTCGAACTCTCCGATGATCTGCCATCAATCCGCGACGTCGCGCGGCGCAACGTGGTTCGGATCGCCGCCCGGCCGGTGAGCGGACTGCGGCAACCCACGTTGCTCGTCTTCTCGGCGATCGACAATCTCGTAAAGGGCGCGGCCGGACAGGCATTGCAGAACGCCAACGTCTCACTTGGCCTGCCCGAACCAATGGGGTTGGCCGCGTGAGGCAGGTCGTCAAGATCGGGGGACGCGCGCAATCCGATCCGGCACTCCCGGCAGTACTGGCCGCGGCCGCACGCGTCACCGGCGGTCAGCTGATCGTCGTGCATGGCGGCGGCGACGAGGTCACCGCGATGCAGCGACTGCTGGGAAACGAGCCGCAGTTCATCGGCGGAAGACGGGTCACCACCCCCGCGGACCTGGACGTGGTCCGGATGATCCTCTCAGGCACGATCAACAAGCGTATGGTGCGCCAGCTGCTGGACGCGGGCGTCGCGTCCGTGGGCGTCTCGGGCGAGGACGGCGGCATCCTCCTGGCACTGCCGCTCAATGGCGGCGCTCTCGGCGCGGTCGGCGAACCACACGCGGCGGGAGCGGACGCGCTCGAGGCGCTTCTGTCTGCCGGCTTTGTGCCGGTCGTGTCGCCGCTCGGTCGCCATGCTGTCACGGGAGAAGGCCTGAACGTCAACGGCGACGATGCCGCCGCGGCGATCGCCGCGGCAGTTGCCGCCGACGAACTCGTCCTCGTGGCGGACGTCCCCGGGGTGCTCGACGAGGCCGGGGCGGTTCTCGGCCTGATACCCGCTGACGCCATCGACCGGATCATCGCCTCCGGAACCGCACGGGGTGGCATGTCCGCCAAGCTGCAGGCCGCGCGACGAGCGCTTGCCGGTGGTGTTGCGAGCGTCCGCATCGGCGACACGTTTTCCATCGCGGATCCCAGGCTGGGTACCCGCATAGCCAATGCCCACACCACCGCCTGACACATGGCCACCCTCACCCATCCCGTGATGGACGTGACACCATCCAGCGCCGCCGCGGCCCTGCTACCGGTCTATAAACGCGCGCCGATGGTGATCGTGCGCGGCGAAGGGATTCGCCTTTTCGACGCGGACGGCAGGGAATACGTGGACTTCACGAGCGGTATCGCGGTAAACGCCCTGGGCTACGGAGACGCGGGGCTGAGAGCGGCGCTGCACGCGGCGGCGGAAGGTCTGGTCCACGTATCGAACCTCTTTCGCTCGGAGCCGGGCGAACGTCTCGCGTCGCGATTGGTGGAACTGTCGTTCGCCGACCGGGTGTTCTTCTGCAATTCCGGTGTCGAGGCCAACGAAGGGGCCTTCAAGTTCGCCCGGCGCTGGGCGCGGGGTGTCGGCGGGCCGGCCAAGCACGAGATCATCGGGTTGCGCGGTGCGTTCCACGGCCGGTTGTTTGCGAGCCTGGCCGCAACCGATCGTCCGGGATACCGTGCTCCGTTCCGTCCCCTCGCCGGCGGTATCTCGATCGCCGAGCGCGACATCGAAACACTGGCGAAACTGCTGTCCGCCGAAACCGTTGCGGCGCTCGTGGTGGAGCCAATTCAGGGTGAGGGTGGCGTTCGCGTTTTCGACGCCGGCTACCTGCGAGAGCTGCGCTCCCTCACCAGTGAGCGGCAGATCGCGCTGGTTTTCGACGAGATCCAGTGTGGACTCGGACGCACGGGTCACCTGTTCGCTCATGAGCGCGTGGAGGTGGCGCCGGACCTTCTCACGCTGGCCAAGCCGCTTGCGGGCGGTCTTCCGATGGGGGCGATCCTGATGACGGAGGTCGTGGCCTCCGCGGTGCAGCCGGGGGACCACGGCACGACCTTCGGAGGTGGGCCGTTCGTAGCCTCGGTCGCGGAGCACGTTCTGGAGCGCGTCGCCGACCCCAGGCTCCTGGCCGCGGTTCGTGAAAACGGAGCGTGGCTCGGTGATGCCCTGGAGGAACTTGCGGTTCGGCATGGCGGGGTGCGCGCCGTCCGCGGGACCGGGTACATCTGGGGTGTAGACGTGCACGCCCCGTCCGCGGAGGTCATTGCCCGGGCGCGGGACGAAGGGCTGCTGCTGGTCGGTGCCGGCGACTACACCGTCCGCATCCTCCCGCCGCTGATAGCCATCCGTGATGAGCTGACCGAGGGGTTGCGCCGGCTGGAGCGCGCGTTAGGCTGACGAGTTCCAACGCGAACTGCCTGCCCGCACCAGAGCCCGATGACCGCACCGCGCTTCAAACCGCTGGCATTCACCCGTCGGGCCACCGCCGACGTGGTACAGCGTGCGCGCGATTTCCACGCCGAGATGGACACCCGGCGCACGACGCGCCACTTCTCGACCGAGGATGTGCCGCGAACCGCTATCGAGTACGCGATCCGCACGGCCGGAACCGCCCCCAGCGGGGCTCACCAGCAGCCGTGGACGTTCGTGTCGATCTCGGATCCAGAGCTCAAGCGGCGTATCCGGGAAGCCGCGGAGCGCGAAGAGTACGAGAACTATCACGGCCGGATGCCCCAGGAGTGGTTGCAGGCACTAGCTCCCTTGGGAACTGACGAGCACAAGGCGCACCTGACCGACGCTCCGTGGCTCGTTGTCGTTTTCCGCAGGATCTACGGCCTGGAGCCGGACGGTTCCAGGCGCACGTACTACTACACGCAGGAATCGGTTGGCATCGCGGCAGGTTTCTTCATCGCGGCCGTGCACCGTATGGGATTGGTGACACTTACACACACCCCGAATCCGATGGGCTTTCTCTCGACGTTGCTGGCCCGTCCGCCAAACGAGAAAGCCTACCTGATCCTGCCCGTCGGGTATCCGGCGAAGGACGCAACGGTGCCGGATATTGTGCGGAAACCGCTGGGCGAGATCTCCGTCTGGCGCTGAACCCTGATCGGACGCCGCCCGATCAGGGATCGCGGGGCAGAACCCGCGGCACACGCAAGTCGGGGAACCAGCTCGCGCCGACGTGTCCTGATTCCAGGCGCCATCGACATGCACCAGCGGCGGGCTGCCGGGTACATTCACTCCCATGCCGATGCACACCTCGTTCGACAAACTGCTGCGGCACCTCGGCTTCCTCGTGGCGCTCGGCCTGCCTGCCTCCATGGCGGCGCCGCAGTCATCGCAGGCTGATCGGCCCACCCTGGTCGTCATGTTGACCATCGACCAGCTCCGACCGGACTACCTGACCCTGTTCGAGGGGCAGCTTACCGGTGGGCTCGGTCGGCTGCTGCGAGGCGGTGCGGTATTCCTGAACGCGTTCCAAGACCATGCCATCACGGAAACGGCGCCCGGCCACGCCAGTGTACTGTCGGGCCGATTCCCGCGCAGCACCGGAATCATGTCAAACTCCGCAGGGGTGTACGACCCGCAGTCCCCGCTGATCGGATCGCGCGGCGAACCAGCGTCGCCATTCCGATTTCGCGGAACCGGGTTGGCCGATTGGCTGCGATTCAGCAACCCGCGCTCCCAGGCACTTTCGGTGTCCCGCAAGGATCGCGGCGCAATCCTGCCCATGGGCCGAGCCAAGCAGGCCGTCTTCTGGTTCGCCCAGTCGAACGGATCGTTCACAACCAGCAGGTACTACGTGGACACACTGCCGTCGTGGGTACAGGCGTTCAACGACCGGCGGCTGCCGCACGCGTTCGCCGGCAAGGCCTGGGACCTCCTGCTAGACGCGTCGGAGTATCCGGAGCCGGATTCGGTCTCGACCGAGTCCGCAGGGCGGGACTACGCCTTTCCTCACCGCTTTCCGCAGGACCCGGCACAGACAGCGGCGCAGATCGCCGGATACCCCATGATGGATCAGCTGACCCTGGCGTTCGCGCTCGAAGGCGTGCGACAGATGAAGCTCGGCACAGGCGACGGCACCGATCTTCTCGCGGTGTCCCTCTCGACCACGGACGCGGTCGGCCACCGATTCGGTCCGGACTCCCGTGAAATCCACGACCAGGTCCTCCGGCTCGATCAATACCTGGGGGCATTCCTCGACACGCTATACGCTCTGCGCGACTCGTCCCGAATCGTGCTGGCCCTGACTTCCGATCACGGCGTAACGCCCCTGCCTGCGACGCGTTCACGCAGTCCCAATCAGGGAGCGGGTTGGGTCAACGTGTTGCCCGCGGTGATCCCGTTGTTCGCCAGCCTGCGCGCCGCCGGTGTGGATACCAGCTCCTTCCGGTTCGAGGACGGTGTCCTGTATCTCGAGGATACGGCCATCTCGCGAGCTGGACTGCGCTCTGATGCCGTCGTGCGCGCGTTCTCGACCGAGCTGATGAAGATCCGCGGCGTGCTGCGCGTTGACCGGGTCGCTACGCTTGCGAGCCGCGATACCTCGAGGGATGACATAGCGCGACGATGGCTGCACATGCTGCCCCCGGACCTTCCGGCCGTCGCGGTGGTGACACTGCGTCCCTACTGGTATTGGCGGGAGTGGACCTACACCACGCACGGCACGCCGCACGACTCGGACGCGGCCGTGCCAATCATCTTCTACGGGGCCGGAATCAAGCCCGGGCGAAGCGACCGGCGCGTCCTCGTGGTCGACATTGCGCCTACGCTGGCTGCAATCGCGGACGTGCGACCGCTCGAAGTTCTCGACGGACGGGTTCTGCGCGAAGTCATTCGGCCGTAACATGTCCGGCGTTCACCGGGCGCTCGACCGGCTTCGCTTCGGGCCGCGGCGAACGCTCAACGTCCGCGATCGCAGACTGAATGGAGCGGAAGCCGCGCGGCGCGTCGATGGATGGCTTCGCGCGAAGCAGGTCGAGTTCGAGGGTGACGTTCTGCTCATTACCGGCCGTGGCGCCGGGAGTCGGGACGGAATCGCGGTGATTCGGGACGCAACGCAGCGGACACTTCGTGGCTTGAAGCGATGCGGAGTGGTCGCGTCGATTCAGGAGGACACGGCTGGATCGTTTGTCGTCACGCTGGCTCCACTACGCGCCTTGTTCGAGGCACCAGCGCGGAGGAAGCGTTCACCCGTTGCAACGCCAGCGCCGACTCTGGTGATCGAGGGCATCGGAGCGTCGACCAGCGCCATGCTCCAGGAGCTCGCCGGTCGGTCCCTGCTGTCGCTGGGAGTGGTCAAGCCGAGCCACGCTCAGCTCCGGGACGAGATGGAGCGCCAGTTTTCGCTGCTGGTTCGCGGCGCACCCGGTGGTAGCGGTACCGACGCTTGGTTGAATCAGGCCATCACCCGTTGCCTCGAGGAGTACGAGGAGCACAAGTAACCTCTACACTCAGCCACACTGGTTACTTTCTGTGTCTCCTCACCTAGCCGTCAGTCAGGGCGGACGGGAACGGACCGTCAAGGCACTCTGCGGCGTAACCGCCATCGGCGGGCGCGCGGACAGCGAAACGTCGGACCCCTGCGGCCGAATAATCCCACCGGATTCGGTCCCTGCGCGGACGCGGTAATCGCTTTCTGCCCGTGCCGCACTCGGCAATTCTTCCGTAAGTTGAAGTCCCACTGTAGCTTCGATAACCGGATCGGGAGATCTCGGCGGTTCCAACGAGGTCACGGCAATGCGTGCTTGTCGGCCAGTGGTGACTGTCGTCATACCGCTGCAGGCGCAGCCCAGAACCTGCGCCAAGTCCACCAGAATCGACTGCGGGGTGAGTAGAAGTTGGGCCAGATCGACGGCCAAATCGTTCGTTTCCAGATCCACCAGCACCGTTTCGTGGCACCGATGCCACAGCATCTCGGGTGTCGGGCACCCCCCGGGGGAAGACCAATACCGTCGCCTGTCGGGTGGGATGGTATCCAGAAAGACGTCAGGTTGTCCCTGGACGTCGATTCCACGAGATGCCAACAGGGCAAGCAGCTCGACAGGATCAAACGCCATGTCGTAGTGCGGTGGCCGGGCGCTGGGGCACCTACCAACGAAGGCCAGAGATCGAATCCTGGACCCCAAGGTGGCCCGGAGCTGGCGGCTGATGGCCACCGGTGGCGAGACCGTTGCGACCACCGCGGGAGCGAGCTCGGCGCCGGTGGCAAACAGGCGCTGCCGAACCAGCGGGCACGTACAAAGGACCGCTGGCCGGGCGAGGCGGGACGAGAGTTCTGCGACAGCGGCTTCCGCGACCAGTTCGTCCCCCCAGGACAGTGGGATGACGAGGTCAAAGCCGACCTTCCCGCAAGCGTGCGCCAATTGAATCGGACGCGCTGGCAGGACCTCGATCAGCATGTCATTTCCGACGACGAGGACAGACAGGCCCTCGCTGTCGCGTACCGGTTGCTGGTCCATCCGCACCTTTCTTGACGGTCGAGCCCGCCTTTGGCACGTGCAAGCGCCGCGCCAGAATCCCGGATGAGGCCGGAATTCTATATTGGGAGCATGAACCGAACCGGAGTCTGGGTGGATCCTTCGCCGACGCACCCAAGCGAGGGCAGTCTGAGCCCCGAGGAACTCACCCGGTACGGGCGGCACCTGTCGCTACCCGGCGTCGGGCTGGAAGGCCAGGTTCGCCTTCGGCAGGCTCGCATTGCAGTAGTCGGGGTTGGCGGTCTGGGCACACCCGCTGCCCAGTATCTCGTCGCCGCCGGCATCGGAACCGTCGGGTTGGTTGACGGCGACCGCGTAACGCTGTCGAACCTGCAGCGGCAGGTTCTCTACGGTGACGCCGACGTCGGAAAACCAAAGGTCGGTGTGGCGGCCGAGCGACTCCGAAGAATGAACGGAACGGTCGACGTCCGGACGCATGAAACGCATCTGGATTCCGGGAACGCGCTGGCACTACTGAGCCAGTACGACATCGTCCTCGATGGGACCGACAGCTTTCCGGCACGCTATCTCATCAACGATGCGTCGTGGCTGCTGGGCATACCCAACATTCACGGCAGCGTGCTGCGGTTCGAGGGAAGAGTATCTGTCTTCGGTTCCCCTGACGGGCCGTGCTATCGCTGCCTGTATCCGGAGCCACCGCCCGCAGGAACGGTACCGGGCTGTCAGGAAGCAGGCGTTCTGGGAGTGATGCCGGGACTTGTTGGGGTCATGCAGGCCCTCGAAGCCATCAAGCTCGTGTGCCGCATCGGCCAATCGCTGACCGGGCGATTGCTGCTGGTGGACGCCATGGGGCCACGATTTCAGGAAGTGTCGATTCCCCGTGACCCGCGGTGTCCGTTGTGCGGCACACGGGAGCTCCGCGCCCTCATTGACTACGACGCGTGGTGCGCGGCACCCGCCGCAAGCGACTCGGTCGAACGGCTGGTACCGTTGGATGTCTCCATGCGGCTGCAGGCCGGAGTGCAGCTCATCGACGTGCGGGAGCCCTGGGAGTGGGCGATTTGCCGACTGCCCGGGGCACAGCTGATGCCGATGGGACAGCTCGATACGATGCGCTCGCGTCTGGACCCTGGCCGCGAGACCATCGTCTACTGTCACCAGGGGGTGCGCAGCATGGACGCGGCGCGCCGGTTGGCGGCAGCCGGATTCGCGCGGGTCGCTCACCTTGAGGGCGGCATCGACCGCTGGAGCCTCGAGGTGGATCAGACCGTGCCGCGGTATTGACGCGAGTGCCGCTGTTGCCAGTCGCAGTGGCCGCCGCTGCCCTGACGGCGGTCCTGTGGGAAGGGCGACGTCGATCCTGGGAACGGGAATCGGCGGCCAGCTTTCCTGTCGGTGACGACGGGATCATTGTCGGCGCGCAGTCAATCCGGCTTGGCCGGGGCGGCGCCGGACTGTTGCTGTTGCATGGTTTTGGCGACACGCCGCAATCGATGCGGGCGCTCGCAGAATCTCTCCACGCAGCTGGATGGACGGTTCGCGTGCCCCTCCTGCCCGGCCACGGTCGAACCTTGCGGGAGTTCGCACGCTCGCGCGCGCCCGACTGGATTGCGGCAGCCGGCTACGCGCTGGCCGAATTGCGCGGGGAATGCGACTCGGTGAGCCTCGTCGGTCAGTCGATGGGTGGGGCGATTGCATTGATGCTCGCCGCGTCGTCGCCACCGGTGGACGCGCTGGTCCTGATGGCACCCTACCTTTCCATGACTCCCGCGGCCGCGCGGCTGGCACGCCTGCACCGCGCCGGGTCTCTCGTGGTGCCCTACATCCGCTCCGCCGCGGAGCACTCGCTCCTCGATCCCGGGGCCCGCCGCGCCGCGTTAGGCTTTGGTATGACGACGCCGCGCCTTCTCCACGAACTGCTGGTGGTTGTGACACGGGCGCAGGCCGCGGCGACGGCGGTACGGTCGCCAACGCTCGTGGTGCACTCCACGCAGGATCATCGCATTCCGCCTGCGGCAGCGGAGCGAGCCTTCGCGCGACTCGGGGGACGTCCCAAGACCCTCCGCTGGATGGAACGAAGCGGACACGTCCTGTCGGCGGACATGGAACGTGATGAGATCGCCGCACTGGTGGCGGCGTGGCTGAAGCTGCATGCCGGCGCGGCTCCCACGACCGGCACGCAGCCAGCCGCGACATGATCGCCCGCGACGCAGCCACCAACACAGTTGGCGGCACTGCGGGTCGGGTATAGTTTGGTCAGAGTGGCCCGGGCGGGCGGACCTGTCCGGGCCACGCCTCGTCCGGGTGGTTGCGACCTCCTCTCGCCGGGGCGGCGCCATCCGCGCCGGAATACTGCCACTCCGCGGCGCTCGACTGAGGAAGACCATGCCAGACGTTACCTGTTCCCGTTGCGGGGAAACACGACAGGGATTCGAGCGGCCACCGTTCCCGGGCGCCATTGGAGCGCGGATTGTCGCCGAGACATGCCAGGTTTGCTGGGGCGAGTGGCTCCGGCAACAGACGATGCTCATTAACCACTATGGACTGAACGTGATGGATCCTCAGGCACGCGCGTTCCTCACGAGGAATCTCCAGGCGTTCCTGTTCAAGTCCGGGTCAGGTGAGGACGTCGACACGAGCAGGCAGGGGACCATTTCCTGGTGAGACAGCCACCTGCCCGGAGGGGGATTCGCCGCATCGCGCGGGGACCGCAATTCGCCGTGGCACACCGCATGACTACCGGCCTGCTGACCGTTGCCGCGGTGACGTGTGCCCCCGGGGCGACGGTTCGCGCTCCGGAATCCACGTCACCTGCCGCTGCAACATGGTCGGCCCCCCGATGGGTGGACTCGGTCATTGCGTCGCTCACGCTGCGTGATCGCGTCGCGCAGCTGGTGTGGCCCTGGATCCTCGGTGATTACGTTCCCGAGCGCAGCGCCGAGTGGGACCGGCTGGCGAGGATGGTGCGGGAGCATCACGTCGGTGGCTTCATCGTTTCGGTCGGGTCGCCCCTGGACATCGCAGCGAAAATCAATGCGCTGCAGGCATTGAGCCCGCTGCCGCTGCTGATCAGCGCTGATCTCGAGACCGGCGTGGGCTTTCGTGCGCGTGGTGGCTACTTCATTCCCAACGCGATTGACCTGGGCGGGGCCACGTCGTTCCCGCTCCAGATGGCACTGGGAGCGACGCGTGACACCGCGCTGGCGTATGCGCAGGCCCGGGTGACGGCACGCGAGGCCAGGGCGCTGGGCATTCACATCGCTTTCGGTCCGGTGCTCGACGTAAACAACAACCCGGCCAATCCCGTCATCGGCGCCCGCAGCTACTCCGAAGATCCGGCCATTACCGCGCGGCTGGGCGCCGCGTTCGTGCGCGGCCTGCAGGACCATGGCGTGCTCGCCACCGGGAAGCACTTCCCGGGCCATGGTGATACGGAAACCAATTCCCACCTGGCGCTGTCCGTCGTGACGGCGCCAAGGGCGCGGCTGGATTCCGTGGAACTCGTGCCGTTCAGGGCGGCGATGCGCGCTGGCGTGGGAGCCATCATGACGTTCCACGGGTTCCTGCCCGCGCTCGACAGTTCCGGCGTGCCCGCCACGCTGTCACCCAAGGTCATGACCGAGCTCCTGCGCCAGGAGATGAAGTTCCGCGGGATTCTGTTCACGGATGCGATGGACATGGCGGGTGTCGTCGACCGGTTCGGCCCGGTCGAGGCAGCGAAGCGTGCGATCGAGGCGGGGAACGACGTGCTGCTGATGCCGTCCGACATACCCGGCGCCATCGACGCGGTCATCGCGGGCCTGGCCGAGGGCCGCTACACCGAGGAGCGCATTGATGAATCGGTGCGTCGTGTACTCGATCTCAAGGGGCGGCTGGCCCTTCCCCGGGATCGCTTCACGTCACTGGAAGAAGTCCGCCGCGTGGTCGGCGATTCGGAGCACGTCGCGCTGGCCGACACGATCGCCGAGCGGGCGGTGGTGCTGGCGCGTGACGCGACCGGACTCGTCCCCATTCGTGAGGCTCCGGCGCGCCCGAGGATACAGTCGATCACGTACGCGCGCCGCACCGACCTCAGCGCGGGCACCGCATTCAATGGCCGCCTTCGGCGCGCCGGAGCGAGGGTCGTGACGTCGTATGTGAACGCCGACGACAGCACGCCGAGCCTCGACGCGCTGCTCGGCGGGATTGACAGCAGCGACGTCGTTGTCGTCGGCAGCTACGTCAACATCAGCTCCACGACAGCGGATGCCGGCGCTCCACCGGCATTCACGGCGATCATGAACGGCGCCCGGTCGCGGACGCGGAAGGTGATCCTGGTGGCGTTCGGGTCGCCGTACGCGCTGCTTCAGGCACCTGAGGTGCCGTCGTACCTTGTCGCCTGGGGCGGACTGGCCGTATCGCAGCGCGCCGCCGCACGGGCATTGCTCGGCGAGATCCCGGTGACCGCGACACTGCCGATTTCCATTCCGCCGCTTCTGCCATTCGGCGCCGGCGAGCGCCGGGCTCCGGCGGCGGGATCGAGCCGGTGATGTCGGGGCAGTGCGGGCTTCTTGACATTAGTCTCACGCTGTGACTTATTCGCGCGGTCATGGTCGGCCGGAACCAGGTCACACGTCGCGCGTCCTCGTCGGGGAAGCCGTTCTCGATCGATGTCGTGATCCTGACGCCTCGTCGGAAGCAACTGGGTGTGCTGTGCCGCCGCGAGGCAGTGGCGTCCGGAGAGCTGCCCTGGGGGGCGCCGCAGAAGGGTGAGTCCCTGGAGGATGGCGCTCGCCGGATCGCGCGGAGCGCCTGCGGTGTCGAGCCCACCTGGCTCGAGCAGCTTGGCGCGTTCGGGGACGGTACGTCGCACCCCGGTGCGGCCGTGTTGTCCGTCGCGTTCGTCTCGGTGCTACCGGCTTCGCGAGGGGAACCCGCAGCGACGGAATGGGCTGACATCCGCACCGCAGGGTCCCTGGTCGAGCGACATCGGCTCATTGTGTCCGCCGCCCTGGAAGCCGTCAGGGAACGTCTGGACCACGTGCCTGTAGCGTTCCGCTTGCTGCCGCCCCTTTTCACACTGACTGAACTGCAGCAGGTATACGAAACGCTGCTGGGTCGCCGCCTCCACAAGGCGAGTTTCCGCCGGGCGTTGCACGCCTCCTGGTTGGTGG
>DASWGU010000274.1:0-9991 GCA_036393555.1 Gemmatimonadaceae bacterium | reverse complement strand
GCTTGCCGAGGGCAAGGCGATGGGTGAAGCGAGGGTTTGATGTTAGAAGATGAGGACGATATCTGCCACTGCTGCGACGTGCTGGCACATCTTCGCAAGGGTTTCCTCAACACAGCATGCGCTCGCTCAGGGAACCAACCGTTGAACGGCATTCAGATGGACTTCTCTGAGTGGCGCATCGAAGCGAGGCGACTCATCGAGGAACACGACAAACGACATTTGACACTCAACCCGTCTACGTAGTAGCTTAGGGGCCATGCCAACAACAGAAATCGTCAAACAGGGTTTCAAGTGCGCTCGCTGCGGCTGGGCATGGGTGCCCCGCATCGATGCCAAGAAGGGGCCGAAAGTGTGCCCGAATTGCAAGCGCACCGACTGGAACAAGCCCCCGCAGGAAGGGGGCGCAGGGACAGGGGAGACGTAGCCCTACGGGGCGTAGCCAGGCTCCCCCCAGATCGCGCCAATTAACACTTGGTTATCGGCGCTCTGGGGGGTGGGCCTTCGTGAGAGGAAGGGTCTCGTTCGTTTACGCCAGCGGGGACAGCACGGGGGATGACGCCTGACCGGGGCACCCGTGGGGAGAGGGGTTGGCACAGCGCGGTACGCCGCGCCCGGCTCGCGACCAGCACTAAAACCCTCACACCTGGCCCGCTGGCGCAAGCGAACGAGACCGAAGGAGCAGTCGCATGACAGAGACCACCACCACGCCGGGGCCGCTGGAGTGGAAGCATGAGCATACTGATCCGCTATCTCCTTCATCGGATTTTGTCCCTGTGCATTCAGCAGTGATCGGTGGCGTGCTGTGCCGCTGGTGGGGTGAAGATGAACCAGAGGGTGTCAAAACTCTCAACCAGATTCCCACCTACGACCGCCTGCTGACGGACTGCGAGGCCGCACTGCTGGCGATCCAAAACGATCGTACTTCGATGGCGTGGCAGCTTGCCATTGTTACTTCCACCCTCGCAGCCATCGACGCCATGAAGGCGGGCGCATGAGCATCTCAAAGTTCAACGAAGCGCGACACAGTGCGTACCGGCAGGCCAGCGATCTGGCTGATGAGGTGAACACGCACGAGTGGAGTCAAATCGACCAACTGGAGAACGTGCAGAATCTCGCGGTCGCACTGTTCCGGCTCACTGAGATCGTGCAGCAACTGGCGGCTGACGTTGAGGGACTGCTGGAGCGCGAGAAGTAAGAGAGGCGAACGCGCCCGGAGGATGTAGCTCCGAGCGCGAGGCCAGCAAGCATCGATAGGAGGATGCCCGTGACCATTGGACAGAAGTCTAGCGCACAGACATATAGGTGGGCCTGCCACTGCGGGCACACGTATTTCACGACCGCGAACGTGCCCGGTGAATGCCCGCTGCATCTCGCCGCGCCCGACCTACTGGCCGCACTCAAAGCGTTGGCCGACCGGACGCACGTCACGCTGGAATGTCTCTCGTGGCCAGAGAGAGACCGAGCTATCGATGCGATCGCGAAGGCGGAGATGCAGTCATGACCACCACTCTCGATCCTCGACCAATGGGAGTCCGACAGCGCCACATCGCGGGCCTGCGGGAGGCGTGGCTGGACGCACAGTCACGCGAACGCGCGTACTACCTCCTGCTCGCGGAGACGGACGGCATGATCGACCACGAGACCGCGCGAGAGCTGCATCACGCCACGAATGCGGCGTGCGTGGCGTACCTGGAGGCGGTGGGGGTGGGGCTGTGATGAAAGCTAAGTGCCCTAGGTGTGAACGCTGGATCGGGTGTTACATCCCGCGCCTAGGCGACGGCACCGGAGCGCTGCTGCGGAAACACAAAACGGATGAAGGTCGCCATGCACGAACCTGCCAAGGCTCGTTCATGCTCGTGAAGGATTTTCTTGATGACCGCTGACATCGTGTTCGAGGCCGTGGGCCGTGCATGGGAGATCATCGCCATCGCCATCGTCCTGGGCGGATTCGTGTCGCTGTTCGTGCATGGGCTCCGGGAGGTGGAGTGATGGCAGATCCCAAAACGTTCACCTGTGCGAGGTGCAAAGGCACCTTCACCAACGCATGGTCTGAGGAAGAAGCACGGGCAGAACAAGCCCGTGACTATCCCGAGGCAACCGACACCATCGTCCTCTGTGATGAATGCTACGCGGAGTTCAAGGAGTGGGAGTCTGCCCAATCGGAGGCCCGATGACGACCGACAGCACCCCCACAGAGCCGCGCGGGATGATGCAGGCCATACCTCATTGCCCTATCGGAGCAGGATGTCAGCACGCACGCGCTCACCGAGAGCGAGCCGGGTGTGACGAACACCACTGCACCCCCTTCCCCACAGCACCGGCTGAGACCGACACGCGGCTGGATGCGCTGGTAGAGGAGATCATCGGCCCACTCGACCGATACGCATCGACGCGACAGGGCTTCGGCCAAGTGTGGAAGCCACATTACGAATGCAACGAAGAAGAAAGTGCGTGGGTCAAACGATACAGCGACCGCCTGCAACCCGAGCGCGACGAACTCATGCAGGCCATTCGATCCGCGCTGGTGAAGGCGCAGGAGATGGGGCGGGAGGAGGCGAAGTGAAGTGCGAAGTGTGCGAGTGGACAACAAAGAGCTTTCGGGACGGCGGTGAAGGAAGTCCGTCGGATCAGATGATGATCCACATGTTGCAGCACGTGTTCGATGAACTCCGCGACATCTACATCGTGCTCACAGAACAGAAGGACGCGCCATGACCCCCACAGAGGACACGCACACGCCGGGGTTGGAAAAATACGTCCAGCACCTTGAGGGCTGCGACTCGCTATCCCCTCGCCTCAAGTATCTCCCGAAGGGCCACGCCTGTACGTGCGGACTCATGGACGCTCTCGCCGAGTCCGAGGCCGCGCGGCAGGCAGCCGAGGCGCAAGCCTGCGCGCTGCGGGAGGCCGCAACAGAGGTGACGCGAGTCATGGAGGTGGTTATGAATCGCCTCGACTTCGTGGTGCCATTTTCTACCACGCGAGCGCTCAAGTCGTTTCGCGCGAGATTCCAGCGACTGCGGCAGCTTGCCCGCGAAGTTGATGATACCCCGTCCTGCCCCCACGAGGCGCGGGTGGCGGTGCTGCGGACAGCACTGTCGAACGCGATGGAACGGCACCACGCGCTCGACGCCGGTCACGATGACGACGTGGGCTGGCAGCGCTGTCGCAACGATTTGTGCAGCGCCGCAGCGCAAGTCTGGGGTGACGGGTACGTAGCCGTCCGCGCCCTCACCGCAGAGGGGGAGGCCGGGTGATGCACAACCCAGAGAAGGCGCTCATCGCACATCGCAAGCGGTTGGAGGACAAGCAGTACGGGCCATCGAGAAGATCGACAAGGCCATCGACGCCTTGAGAGAGATCGACGAATGAACAGCTACGACGACGCAGCCCAGACAGAGCAGATCTTCGGCGACAGAATTAACAGAGGCGATGGCGCGATGCGGGGCTCCCGTCCCTACCCCAACACGCATCGCTGCTGCCCTGAGAATCTCCGGGGCCACGAGAGCACCGTGTGGTGTGAGAGCGAGGGCGGCCAGCAGCAGCACGCGCGGTACGCGGACGCCGTGCGGCGCGGCGACCGGCGGACGGTGGAGCTGCGGCGACGCATGGGGCCGTGCTGCCCGGAAAGGGGACGGTGATGGGCGATACCGCGCCGAACATCGTGCAGTTCAAGCCGAAGGTACTCCCGCAAGTAGTGATGGGCGCGGACGGTCTGCCCGAGCGGGCCTTCATCCCGAGCAAAGGGCGACCGGATGCAAAGCCCTACGAGTTGGCGAGATCGGTAGCGGGGCGCTGGATGCACATCGACTCACGGTGTCCTGGATGGACGAACAACGGCAAGTGTTACCACGTATCAGCCCTTGAGGCATTGGAGATGACGATGAACGAGGAACAGACAACAGCGATGGTCGTGAGCAGCAATGTGCTGTCACAAATCGATGCCCTTGACACCGAACTGGTGATCGCCAAGCTCTCGGGTGGGCTGCCTGAGGTCACGCGCAAGTGGACGTACAGCTTTCCCTCCCAGGGCAGCACCGTCACCGGCCTGAGCATCGACGGCGTGCAGGAAGCGGCGCGGCATCTCGCCACCCAGGGCGAGGCCATCGAACAGGTGTGGGTGCATCTCGACGACCAGAACGAAACAGAGGCGTATTTCACCGCCTGCGCCGTGCGGTACGCCGTGTCGTCGGACGGCCAGCGCGTGGAACTGGACCGCGCGATCCGCGCGAAGCGCCAGCCGAAGTACACGAAGCTCCGCAACGGCGGCGAGCAGTTCAATGAGTTCTGGTACGAGGTCGGGGTGGCGAAGGCGCTCCGCAACGCCGTCGAGGCGCTGCTGCCGGAGGCCATCAAGCAGCACATGATCAAGTTCGCCGGCAAGGCGAACGGCACCACCACGCCCGCCCAGCGCACGGCCGCGTCCACGCACACAGGCCCGCGCAAGAACGCCCAGGCCGACGACCCCCGCAACGACACGCTGGCGCTCCTCAAGCGGTTGGGTGAGGAGACGGACGCGGACTTCGTAGCGAAGATCCAGGCCGAGCTCGCGGAGTCGTACCCGCACATGTTCGCGCCGGTCGGTGCGGTGAAGCTCGGAGCGGCGAAGGGCGACGAGGTGGATAACGTCAACAACCGGCTCCGCGAGGCGCTGGGCGAGCCGATGCAGGCGGAGATGGTGTGATGTGCGACGAACCGACGATCACCGTTTCGATGGCCCGCAAGATCAACATGGGGAACTACGAGAGCGCCGATTGCTTCGTCTCCATCAGCGGCGTGCGCGAGGGCATGACGGCTGACGAACTGGAGCCACTACTCGACACCGGAAAGGTCGCGTGGGATCTCGTCCGCGCGGCGCTCGTGGAGCAAGTGCAAAGGACGAAGGCTACGTGAGCAGTTGTCACCACCGCTGGCGCCCGTCCCGTGCTCACCTGAACAAGATCCTGATGAAGTGCGATCGCTGTTTCAAGGAGCGCAAGCGACACGCCCCCGACTGTCCGGACTGCGCGCAGCGCCGGAAAGAGCACCGGGCGGTGGTGCTGGCGAACGCCGAGGCGATCATGGCGCTCCCGCACGGCGAGCGGTCAGCGGTGCCCGACGTCCCGCGCTTCGTGCCCGGATGCGAACGCGAGGGCTGTTTCATGGGGTTGATCCTCGAGCGCCACCAGTCGGACTGCTGCTGCTACGGCGGGAGGGCGGAGCCGTGCCCGCCCTGCATGGCGTCGAACAACAGCGACCTGATCCACGTGTGCGACTACGAGACGGCGGAGGAGTACGACCGCGCGGCGGCGCTGATGCTGATGCCGACGCCGGCGAGGATCACGCGCACGAAGGCCACGAGGGCGCTTACGGGGCCGCTAGAGCACGGGAACGGCGAGCGCATGCCGCGGAGCAAGGACTGATGGAGACCGGCGCGCGTCCAATGATCGCCTGCGGCCCCGCGCGTCTGTACCAGGGGCGGCCGTCGTCTCCAACCGGCGGCCGTCCACCAAAGAGGGCAAGGATGTCGAACGTACAGCCATGTGAATATTGCGGAGGTCGAGCAGTTCACCTCGATCACGTTATCCCGAAGTCGCTGGCGAAGTCGTACAGCGCGACCCGCAACGGGCCGGAGATCCCGGCGGCGTGGTGCGTCACTGTCCCTGCCTGTTTTTCGTGCAACGTCCGCAAGGGGCAGCAGCGGTTAGTGCCGCCGTCGTGGCGGAAGCACATCGCCAAGCTCAATTCTTTCTTTCCCGGCACCGACTGGCGCGTGTTCGACGGCGGGAAGATCCCGGCGGGGGTGAAATGAACATACGCGAGGCGCAGAAGGCGGCGATCCTCAAGCTCTTGTCGGACGGCCAGGCACACGACATGCGCGAGTTGAACGCCATTGGGTACCGCTACGGCGGGCGCCTCAAGGAACTGCGAGATGCCGGGTACGTGATAGAGACGATACGCCTCAAGGACCGCAAGTTCGCGTACCGGCTGATCACGCAAGGACGCCAGCTCGTGCTGGTTTGAGAAAGGAGCGCGATCCCGCGAGGGCCTTCCAGCCTTCGCGCATCGGCGGCGGGTCTCCCGTAATCCACCCCGCCACCAGGACCGTTTCAGGCCTGCCGCCGAGTCGTGAGTGCTGGAGGAAACAGTGGGTACACCATCGACGCTACGAGCCGTGCGGCCGTGGCTGGCGACGAGAGAAAAGCGGAGCCGTCAATGGACGCTCGTCTATGACTACGTGCTGTGCGCCGTGCCGGGCTGTCTGGTGAGGACGCGCGTGCCAACGGAGTTCGGGACGTGCCCGATGGCGATCTGGGATGACCATCATTTCGACTGGGCCAAGGAGCGGAAGGCGTGACAATGGGCTTCCAGAGTGGTAATATTGACATGTCTTACGCAGCGTGCATTGGCCGACTGTCGGTTCTCCACGTAGACTCATTAGCCCCTCGGCAAACCGCGCTGCGTAAGACACAGTTCGGCCCATGTCGGGGGGCTACTGCGTCCTCCGGCATCTGCATGGAGGCACGCTAATGCCGTGGGTTCGCCTTGACGATCACTTCGACCAGAACCCCAAGATCGCCCAAGTGGGGCCGCTGGGCCTCGCGCTTTGGGTGACTGGCCTCGCCTACTGCAATCGCAACCTAACGGATGGCTTCATACCGTGGAGCGTCGCGCGAACGATGGTGTCGTGGGACTGGCTCGACATCACCGAGCCAAAGAATGCGGAGCGGGGCTACCAGATCGCTTCCGCGTCTCGTACGTGCGGCATGCGTGGCGACGATATCGACTCGGATTACGTCATCGCCCTGCTGGTGGTGGCGGGGTTGTGGGACGAGGTAGACGGAGGATTTCAGATCCACGACTACGGGGACTTCCAGCCGACTAAGGCGCAAGTCGAAGCTGAGAGGGCCGCAAAACAAGCAGCCGGTCAAGCAGGTGGTCAAGCAAGTGCTCAAGCAAGAGCCAAGCAGCGGCTTGAGCAAAACTCAACGACGACGCAAGCAAAATCCAAGCCCGATCCCGTACCCGATCCCGTACCCGATCCCAACCCTCAAACCGATCCAGCAGCAGCAGCTACCGCGCGCGCGCTACGCGCGTATGAAGATTGCGCCGGGAGTCTGACGCAGAGCGTCTCCGAGAGGATCACTTCCGAGATCGCCGAGGGCACGTCGATCGAATGGATTGTCGCTGCCTGCGAAGAAGCGGCGTTGAGCAACGGCCGGAACTGGAAGTACATCGAGCGAATCCTCGACCGCTGGAAGCGTGAAGGATTCAAATCCGGGAGGAACCATGCAGCACCTACGCGAAGCGGGAAATCTGGAGGAAGTGCTCAAACGCATCCCACCCCCGCCGGACGGAGCGGCCCGGTACGACGTGGAGAACCCCGGTTCTGACTGCGAGACATGCGGCGATGCGAAGGTGCTCAAGGGCCGTGTCGGCGTCGAAACGCGCATCGTGCGGTGCCCGGAATGCACCCCGCCTCCGTCCCGCGACAAGCTCCTGATCGGCGTGCCGCAGCGGGTGACGTTTGACGACTGGATCGCCAACCCCGGCATGCTCCAGGCCGAGACGCGCGTCCGCGAACTGCTGGCGGGAGAACGCTGGTGTGTGTTCCTGCGCGGCGACGTAGGGATTGGCAAGTCGATGCTGGCAAAGTGCGCGGCGTGGGAGTTCACCGCGACGGGTGAGGTGGCGATCTTCGTCAACGTGCCGGACTTCCTCGCGGCGCTCAAAGAGACCTTTGACTTCGACGCAGACGGCAAGCGATACGACACCACCCGCGACACCTACGCGGCGCGGTTCGAGACCTACGCGCTGGCAGGACTCTTGGTGCTGGACGACTTCGGCGCGGAGTACCGCACACACTGGGCGCAAGCGGAACTGTACCGGCTGCTCGAACGGCGGCACGAAGCGCGGCGCCCGACCATCGTCACGAGCAACGAAAAGTTTGACGACGACCTGGACCGCCGGATCTTGTCGCGGTTGGGGCCGGGGGAAGTCGTGATCAAGGGCGTGGCAGATCGCCGCAAGGAGTTCGAGCGATGATCAGAGACGACGTACAGACGATGCCGCGCCACCTGCATCAGCAAGGGCCGAACGACGCCTATCGGTGGATGCAGGTTGACCGCACGCGGCGGACGATCTGCGGGACGGAACGGTGCATTGACGACCGGCCGCAGCCTGAGGACGTGCAAGCGATGGAGCGGCGGCTCCTGAGCCTGAGGAGGGCGCGATGAGGACGAAGGAGCAAGGGCTGTTGACGACGGCCGACGCGATGCAGATCGCCACGCTGGAGATCCAGCTACGGGGTAACGCACACGGCGGCGACTTCCTTGCGAGCCGCGAGTGTGTGGCTTGCCGAGGGCTGAGCGCCGCGCTCGGGGAGTGGCTGGGAGCGCACGTCGCGGGCGAGGAGGAACTGGACGAACTCGAAGCCGCGCGGAGGGAACCATGACCCAGGACATCGAGGCAGCGGTCGCAAAGGCGCGGGAGAAGGTTGAGGATGCGGTCGTGGATCTGGCCAAGTGGGATCTTGACCCCGTGCTGACGTGGTGGTCACGTCGCCGCCTAGACCCCACCAAGAGCTACGGGGCGCTGGATGTCGCCCTCGACCACTACGGCAAGCTCATGGCCGCTGTGGCGCGGGTGGAGGCGTTAGAGGCCGGGGACAACCTCATCCACCTGCCGTTCTTTCGAGGGGCAGGGGAAATAGCTCCAGCGCACGACCTCATCCACGAGCACATCACCGCTGCCGAGGACGAGCTGGCCCTGCTCATCGAGGGAGGGGCGAAGTGAACACAGACGAACTGGTGGCGCGGCCTGACGGCATCTATGCCCGTGAACGAGTCCGGGAGACGGCGGCGCCACGGTGGTTTATCCGATACGCGGAGTTTGAGGGGGTCGGGATCACACTCGCTGTACATCCACATGATGGTCTCCATGTAGATGATGTGGAGGTAGCAGTTGACTGGGCAGTGTTGCCCTACGGGAAGTGTCGGTCGTGTGGGTACGCACATAGACCAACGGGCGTCACCGGTACGGTTTACGAAGGCGACTCGCTGGACGAGGCCCACGCAGCCTTCGACGCCCTAGAGCGCGACCTGCTGGCGGGGAGGCTGGGATGATCCGCTGCTCTCGGTGCATCGGCGGCGTGATGCTGGGCGACTCGTGCCTGCTCTGCGGGTGGACCCCGCAGGAGCCGTCGGAGTGGGCGCTGCACCAGCAAGAGCTCGCGGCGGAGGGGCAGCAGCGGCTCAAGGGGGCGATGTTGCCGAAGCGCGTATCGAAGCGCAGGACGTGGCTTGTGGACGCCCGCCGGCAAGGAGTGAGGCTGTGAGCAAGATCTACGGCTACGAGATGCGCGGGGTGGTGGTGTGGGACTACAGCGTCGTGCTGTGGCCGCTGTACGTGTTGCGCTGCGACGGCAGGATCGTAGGGACTGCCGACACGCAGGCGGAGGCCGTGCGGAAGTTCGTGGAGGCGGTGAAGCGATGAGCGACGAACGCACATGGGCGCGGGAGAAGATCGTGGAACTGGTGCTGGGGTACATCTCCGCGCAGGCGTACGATCCGGTCGAGTTCGGCACTGTCCTTGATGTCCATGAGCGCTTGGTGGAGGCGGAAGCTCATTCAGCACGTAGCGGGCAACTACTGGAGGAAGTGCGTGATGCGCTGGAGCACGAATCTCGTATGGACGGCGTGAGACTTAAAGCCGTACAGGAGGCCGTGAGAGCGGCGAGGGAGGGGTGATGACGGTTGAGGAAGCGATTACGCAGGCATACGAAGCCGCCCAGCGGTGGAAGGGGATCGAGTGTCACGACAACCCGTGCAACGACCGCTGCGTCGAGGGCTCGCGGCTCGTGCTCGCGCAACTCGAAGCCATCGCCGAAACCGCGCGGGTGGAACTGTGCGCGAAGGGCGGCCACTGCTGGATCGAGGATGGAGCGGTGGTGTTGACGATGCCGCCGACTTTCCTTCGCCACTGCAAGCACTGCAAGGCACGACAAGCGGGA
>DASWGU010000273.1:0-18650 GCA_036393555.1 Gemmatimonadaceae bacterium | reverse complement strand
TGGACGACTCCGTGCCGGTGCGCATAACCCAGTGCGTCGCTCACCTGGGCGAGGATCGCCTGGACCATGGGGATGGGGAGGTTGCCCAGCTCGCGGATGATGGCGTCGAGCGGCGTCCCCTGGACCAGCTTGATCACGCAGAACAGGAGGCCGTCCACTTCGCGCACCGCGTAGATCGGAATGATGTTGGGGTGGGCCAGGCTGGCGGCGGTCCGCGCCTCCCGCTTGAACCGCTCGACCAGTCCCGGGCCATGCAGCATCCCCGGCGCCATGACCTTGATGGCTACCTTCCGGTCCAGGCTGATCTCGTGTGCCAGGTATACCGTCGCCATCCCGCCGCGTCCCAGCTCGCCGAAGATGTCGTACTCGCCGCGGGTGGCGACGCGGAGCCGCTCGAGCAGTTCCTCGGCAGCGGCTTCCGCGGGCGACGCGGGTGCTTCGTTAGGATGCGGCACCGGCAGGTCGGGCATTCGGCTCGGGGGCTGGGACGACTGTAAGTTAGTCCCGGCGCCTGTGCCTGCCACCCCATGCGGCCGGCGCGGCCAGAACTTGCCGGCACGCCCCGGTTCCCACCGCGTCAGGCAGGCAGTAGCCGGTCAGTCAGCGTGCCGGATGGACGTGTCTCGCACGATCTGCTCCAGCGGCGGGTGAACCCACCGCTGGAGCACGGTCGCGACGTCGTCAGCTCTGTTGCCGGATCACCGACATGATGTTGCCCGCGGGGTCCCGGAACCAGGCCATCGTCGGCGTGCGGCCATTGCGGGCGATGCCGCGCGCGTCTGTTTTGATGCCTGGCAGATCATAGCGCTCGAAGATCACGCCATCCGACGTCAGGCGATCGACCGCCTCGTCGACGTCATCTACCTGGAAGTTCAGGATGGTGTACGTGGCCGGCGTATGATCGGGCTTTGGATAGACGAGGACCCGGTGACCGTCCCCGATGTCGAGTTCGAGACCCTCCCGTCGTTCCTCAACCGCAACACCGAGCGTGTCGTGGTAGAATCGGCGTGCCTTGTCGATGTCGTCGACCGAAAAACTGGGGAACGCTTTGGTGTCGGTGAGGACCGCGCCATGCTGCTTCATGAGTCATCCCTCCTGTGCCGATGCGAATGAGGAAACGCTGCGGGATCGCAATCTATCGGCGCATGCCCGAATCCCGAGCGAACCCGGCCGGCCGGGGCCGACGAGCGCGCTTCGTGAACGGACTGATCGCTACTCGTCAGGCGGGCGCGTCCCCGGAGCGGTCCGCGAGTCGCTGGAGCAGCTCCCTGAGCATTTCCTGCGACAGGGGCTTGACGAGATGATCGTCGAATCCCGCTTCACGGGACTGAAGGCGATCCCGCTCGCCGCCCCAGCCGGTATGCGCGACCAGCCTGACCGAGTGCAGCGCCGGCTCGCTCCGGATCCGGCGTGCCACTTCGTGTCCCGGCATGCCGGCAAGCCCGATGTCGACCAGCATCAGGTCGGGGAGGAAGTCCCTTGCCACGTCGATGGCCTCGGGACCGCTCGCTGCCTGCCGGACATCGTGTCCCATGAGTGTCAGCAGCAGCGCGAGGCTCTGCGCCTGGTCGTCGTTGTCGTCCAGCACCAGGATGCGGCTTCGGGCCACGGCGGTTGCCTCGCCTTGTGTCGGCGACACGCTCTGCGCCGGCGCGTCGGCCAGCGGCAGCCACACGGTGAACTCGCTGCCGTTACCCGGTCCTTCGCTCCGCGCTTCGACGCTTCCGCGGTGCATCTCCACGAAGCTGCGCACCACCGCGAGGCCGACACCCATGCCCCCGCTGCCGTGACGGGTGGCGCGCTCGCCCTGGGTGAACATCTCGAACAGCCGCGGCATCAGGTTCCCGGGTATTCCGCTCCCATTGTCACCGATGCGCACTGCGACGTCGTCGCCCACCTGCTCGGCGGTCACCCAGATCCTGCCGCCGTCCTGGGTGTACCTGGCGGCGTTGTTGAGCAGGTTGACGAACACCTGTGAAATGCGAACGGGATCGGCGTCGATGTACAACGGCGTCGGCGGCAGGTCGACGGACAGCGTCTGTCGCTGTCGACCGATCAGCGAGCGGCAGGATTCCACCGCCGTGTCCACCACCGCGCGCAGCGGGACGCATTCCTTGCGGAGCTCGATCTTTCGCTCCACGATCCGTGCCACGTCGATCAGGTCTTCGACAATACGCGCCAACTGCGTGACCTGGCGGTCCAGCACCTCTCGCGCCCGCTTCACCGCCGCATCATCGTCCCCGGCCAGGCGCATGATCTCGAGGGCGTTGCGGATAGGAGCCAACGGATTGCGCAATTCATGCGCGAGGGTGGCGAGGAACTCGTCCTTTCGACGGTCCGCCTCCCGCAGCGATTCGATGGCCCTCCGGCTCTCCGTGATGTCCCGCTTTATCGCCAGCACTGCCGAGCGACTCCCACCGGCATCCCGGACCAGCACCTCACGGCAGTGGACCAGAATGGGAGCACCGTCCCTGCGAAGCTGCTCCAGTTCTCCATCCCATGATCCGGTTTCGTCGAGTGCCCGATTCAACTCGGCCCACGCATTCCGGTCGGTGTTCAGCAGGCGGTCGACCCGGCGGCCACGCGCCTGCTCGGCGGTCCAGCCGTAGATCTCCCTGGCGCCCCTGTTCCAGGTGACGATTCGGTCATCTGCGTCGCGGACGATGACCGCGTC
The DNA here is from genome assembly GCA_036393555.1 of Gemmatimonadaceae bacterium. GTDB lineage: Bacteria > Gemmatimonadota > Gemmatimonadetes > Gemmatimonadales > Gemmatimonadaceae > JABWBJ01. Next base: position 15,976 of record DASWGU010000273.1, on the reverse strand, counting down.
CAACGACAGCTCCAGTAGCGCCGACTGCCGCCGAAGCGTCTCGTCGTCGCTTCGTTTCTGGTCCAGGTCCACCAGCATGACGACGGCGCCATCGATCTGGCTGTCTGCCCTTCGACAGGGATGAACACGGAGGACGTACCAGTGCCCGTGCCGGTCCTGAACCTCCTTGTGGCTCGGCTCCCCACGGTCGATCACCTCATCGATGATCGCATCCAGATCGGGCACCGCCACCGCTGGTCCCACATCACTGATGGAACGCCCCACGTCGGCCGGTCGCAGGTTCATGACGCGGCCTGCCGGCGGCGTCAGGCGGCGGATGCGGTGATCCAGACCCACCATCACGGCCGGGAGGTTCGTGTTGGACAGCAGGTTCATCAGGTCATTGCTGGCGAGCCCCAGCTCCTGACGCCGCCGGCGGTCCGGTTCGTTCACCCTGCCCATCTCATGTTGGCTGATTGGCGTTTCTCGTACACGGTCACCGTTTGCTCGTCGCGGCGCAGCGCGTCGTTGCAGATGTCGATTCGCCTCATCAGCCGAACTGATGAGTTCCGAGGAATGCTCGCTCAGTCGCGAGTGCTGGCTACCTGACCCTGGAGCTGGCGCCTGGGGCTGGCGAAGCCGGCCGTCAGCACCCTAAACAGCCAAATCGGCCATCGCCCAGAAGCCAGCTCCAGCCCCAGTTCCAGCGAGCAGTTCCAGCATCAGCACTGTCCACTCAGTGGGCCCTTTCTGCGTTGCGCAGCGGCCGGGACGTTCGACCAGCTGCGAGCGGGTCTTCAGAGCGCAGATGATAGTGAGTGAGGTTTTCATACGCTGGGGTCCCGGTCACAAGAACCAGGAACGTCGCGGGTGCGCGGGCGACACTCGACGAGCCGATAGCACAGCTGGCTCTGCTTCTACAACGCGCGCTTTCGGTGAGACCGTAGGCGGCCTGGGCGACGGGTGACCCTGCCGGACAGGCAAGTCGACGGAGAAGGGTTGACATATATCCATATCGATATATATTGGCTCCATGGCTCGCGCGGCAACGACGGCGGATGCGTTCAACGCTGTGGCGGAACCCCGGCGGCGGGAGATCCTGCACGTGCTCGCCGGTGGCGAGCGACCCGTGAACGACCTGGTCGCGGAACTCGGTATCGGACAGCCGCAGGTTTCCAGGCACCTGCGTGTTCTCCGGGCAGTGGGCCTGGTTGACGTGCGCTACAAAGGGCGACAACGGATATACCGGCTCCATGGCCAATCGCTGAAGCCGATTCACGACTGGGTCGGGCAGTTCGAGCAAACCTGGAATGACCGCTTTGACGCAATGGACGCCGTGCTGGAAGACCTCAAGGCCAGGGAGGCCACGAATGATGCCGATGGCGAGTAAGCCCCGGGCGGTGCTGACACTGCCGACGGACACGCAGATCCTCATTGCTCGCGACTTCGATGCGCCTCGGCATCTGGTCTACCAGGCATTCACGACGCCGGAGCTGATCAAGCGCTGGTGGCACGCGAATCGGGGTGAAGCCACGCTGGCCGAGGTGGATCTGCGGCCAGGGGGGCGTTGGCGCTGGGTGATGATCGCACGCGGCGTCCAGGAGGTCGCGTTCCACGGCGAATACCGCGAGATCATCCCGAACGAGCGCCTCGTCTATACCGAGGTGTTCGAGGGCATCCCCGGTGGCGATGACGATCCGGCGGTGATCACCCTGACGCTGGCGGAGGTAAACGGCCGCACCACGCTCACGCAGCGCATTGATGCGTCCAGCCGATCGACTCGAGACATGATCATCCAGTCCGGTATGGAGGAGGGGATGCAGGACGCGATGGACCTGCTGGAGCAGGTGGCGATATCACTCACGTAGGGCTCAGCGTTCTGGCCAGGGGGGAGGGACCCGGTCGCTAAGCGCGCATCACGGGTGGGAGCTAGCCGAGGCGCGAGTCCTGCGGTATTCTCGCGCCGGGCTCCACCCTCCGGCGCGGCTCGTGCTGCACGCGATCATTCCCCATACGATGTCTGCTTCAGTCGAACCTCACGCGCCCCCGCGCGCGCGCGACATCATCCGGGCACCGCACACCGTGGAGGATACGGGGATACGGCGGAAATTCCTGGAAGACCTGGCGCTCAAGACGCTCTTTCTCTCCGGCGAGCTCACGTTGCGAGGGCTGGCGGAACAGTTGCGGTCCAACCTCTGGGTTGTCGATGACCTGTTCAACCGGCTGCGCAAGGAGAACCTGTGCCAGGTGACCGGCATCGCCGGCGGGGTGCACCGAATCGTCACGACCTCCGAGGGGAAGGCGCGGGCGATGGAACTACTCGCCGTGAGCCAGTATGCCGGACCGATCCCGGTGTCGCTGGCCGACTACGTCGCCCGGGTTGGATCTCAGACCGTGCGTCATCGCAACGTGGACGCGGGCGCCGTAGCTCGCGCCTACGCCCATCTCGTACTGCGGGAAGACACACTGGTCCAGCTCGGCACTGCCCTGGTCTCGGGTCGCTCGCTCTTCCTCTACGGTCCGTCTGGTACGGGCAAGACGACTGTCGCGGAGAACATGTGGCGACTCATCGAGGGAGACGAGGTGTGGGTTCCGCATGCCGTCGAGGCCGATGGGCAAGTCATCACGGTCTATGACCCCAGCATTCATCGCCCGGTGGAACAGCCCTCGTTCGGTGACCACGATGGCCGGTGGGTGCGATGCCGTCGTCCCCGCGTCGTGGCCGGAGGCGAGCTCACCATTGACATGCTGGACCTGGAGTTCAATCCGGCGACGAAGTACTACACGGCGCCCATGCAGATGAAAGCCAACAACGGGCTGCTCATCATCGACGACTTCGGGCGGCAGCGCGCGCGGCCGGACGAGCTGTTGAATCGCTGGGTCGTCCCGCTCGACCGGGGCATCGATTTTCTCACGCTGGCCGGTGGCCGGAAGATCGAGGTACCGTTCGACGTGCTGGTCGTCTTCGCGACCAATCTCGACCCGTCATCACTGGTGGATGAGGCATTCCTGCGCCGAATCCAGACGAAGATCCGTCTCGACACGATCACGCGGGACGACTTTCACGAGATCTGTCGCCGGGTGTGCGCCGACGCGAAGCTTGCGTGTCCTGCGGCTGCGATCGACCGGCTCATCGACACGATCACGACGGACCTGGGTCAGGAACTCCGCGCCTGCTACCCCGGCGACATCATCCAGCAGGTCCGCTGGACTGCGCGCTACCGGCAACAGGAGCCGTGCGTCGATGACGAGTCGCTGGGTCTCGCCTGCCGGACGTACTTTCTGATGCGTTAGGCTCAACATGCCAGGCGACCGCGACGGTCGCCGACGACGCGTGCGGACGTCCGGACGATGATCCCGCACTGGCCCACCGGTATCTCGTCAGGCGAACGATGGCAGGAGGGTGCCCGCCCGCCGGCGTCACTTCCAGTTCCAGGGCGCCCGGCTCAGCACCACGGGGTAGCCGCGCCATCACAGGAACGCGTCGATCAGACTGCCACCGCAAGAGTGCTCCTGGGGGGGGGCCGGTTCGAACGGCGACTTTTCACCGGCGAAGTACTCGCCCGGGTGGCGCACTTCAGCCATGACGGCTACCGCGGCGCCTTAGGCATGTGGGAGGTTGGTGAAGGGTTCACGTCTCCTCAGTTGCACACCGGCGATAGTCGTGCGGACGTCAGGAACTCCACTTCTGGCGCCGCTATACCATCCGCCGCCGCGCTCAAGCCACCGAGGCGCGAGAGCGAGTTGTCATTGCGTTGCTGAATGATGGCGCGACGCGCTGGTAGCCGTTTCATTCCATACCATGGGGAGCGGCGCGCGAGCGAACGTTCCGCGACGTCGCCTTTGTCGAAGGGCAGGTAGCAGGTCGCTCCGACGCTCACGGTCGACGGCCGAGAATCCGCCGCGCGTTCTCGTTTCCCGGATCCAGCTCAAGGGCGCGATGATAGGCCGCCATGCTTGCCGCCGTGTCACCCGCGGCGCGCAGCGCCTCACCGAGACTGTCCCAGCCGTTGGCATACCGCGGATGGACGATCACGTTGGAGCGAAACACGCGGACGGCGTCGGCTACCTGTCCGGAGCGAAGGAGCGCGTACCCGTGCGCGTTCGTTTCCGCCGGGGCATCACGGAAGCGGTTCACCGGCTGCGCGATCCACTGGCGGAGGTTCAGCACGACTTCGACGGTGTCGCCTCCGGCCAGGTGTGCGGCGAGCGAGGGAGTCGTGTGATGCGCGAGGACGGCCTCCCAGGCGACGTCGCGCCCTGCTGCATGCTCCCCGAAGGTCGGAGCCGCTGCGAGAACGGGAAGAACCGCCGTCCGACGGTCGAATGGCCAGCTGGTCTGATACAGCATCGGCGCCACGAATGCAGTCAACCCGCTGTTCGGCAGCGTCAGCTCAACGTGATCACCGTACGAGTTCGGCGCACCGCCGGTGGGCTCGCCGACGAACGTCGCCCGCGTCCACGTGTCGATGAGCGTGGCCAACTGCGAAGCGGCCGAGAAGGTCCGCGTTCCGATTACCACGTACAGACGCCGTGGGTCGTCGTAGGCGGAGCGGAGCAGCGCCCTGACGACCGCAAGGCCGAGCACTCCGTTTCCGCCCAGGTTGTGACGGATGTCAACCACTACACGCTCGGCTCCACGGCGCTCGGCTTCCTCGACCGCAAGCCGGGTGACCTCGCCGGGTGCTGACTCGCCCGCGTGGCTGCCCATGCGGCGGATCTGGAGATACATCGTGCGCGCAGAGGATGCATACGCGTACCACGCGTTCCCGCGGTCCTGAAGGTGCCAGGGGAGCGTGTCGCCCCTCAGTGCCTCGACCCGGTTGGCCGAGTGGGCCGGCATCAGCGGCAGACCGAACCTGGGTGGCGGCCCGGGAACGGGCCGCACCCGGGCCATGGTGCGTTTGGCGCCCACTTCGAGATCGAGCATGACATCGTCCAGCGTCGCGGCCAGTCCGACCGCGTGCAGAACCTCGGCGCGCTCCAGCATCTGCGGTGCTATCGACCGGATCCACCACTCGTTGTCGCAGGAGATGAGGGGCACCACACGCGCCACCGAGCTGTCGGCGCTGATGCCGCCGATTGCCAGGACACGCGCGCCAACCAGGTGGCGAAGCCCGCTGTCGGCCGCTTCGATGAACAGTCCATCGTCGAACTGCCCGAAACGCAGCGGCAGGACGTGAAATCGGGCGGACGCGCTCAGGTAGACGGGTAGCGACGTGTGGGCGTCGCCGATTCGTGCCACGAGGCGGGCCAGTTCGACGATGATGCGGTGTCGGGGGAGCGAGACGATGCGACGATCGAGCAGCGCGACGGCGGTGTCCCAGCTCGCGCGAGAAATACTGTGGAATGCGCTGGCGTGAAGGCGGGGCAGCTCGTTGGCCAGATGAGCGAGATCGGCGCGCCACTGCGTCGCCTCACCGCTGGACACAGGTTCCATGCTGTACGGACCGAGCCATCGCGACTCCGCCGCTCCGTGCTGAGCCCGCAACGCCGGGCCGATGCAGAGGAGCAGGATGGTTGCGAGCAGAACTTGCTTCGGGGGCGATCCGGTCACGTCATTCTCCGACAGAGACTCGTCAGGGTACAGCGCGGAGCGGGGGAGTTATTGAACGCCCCGAACCTCGGCGCGGAACGCCGCCGGGGTAGTGCCAAGTCGCCGCCGCAGGTCCCGGGTCATGTGTGCCTGGTCGGAGTACCCCGAATCCAGCGCCACGATGGAGAGCGGACGTTTGCTGGTGACGAGAAGGTGGTGAGCCCGTGCGGCGCGAAGACGGCGAGCGTAGCCGCCGATCGAGCATCCAAAGCGCCGACGGAAGGCGCGCGCGACGTACACGGGATGACGGCCGGTCAGCGACCCGAGGTCTGTGGCCGAGGGAATCGCGGGAGTGTCGTGCAGGTGATCGCGCACGACGTCGATCCATGCACGGGTGCGCTCGGAATCGCCGTGTGCCGGCGCGAACGCCTCGAGGGCAAGCAACTCGACCTCGAACGGCGTGACGTCGGCGTCGGCGAGCGCGCCAAGCAGGCGCTGTGTGATTCCATCGAGGCTTCCGGCCCGCAGGAACCGGCGCTCGGATGGCGGGCGCAACTCGTCGTGCAGGAGGGATCCGGCGCCGACGGTGATCAGAAGACAACGAGCTCCCGCCCCTGAGGCATCGATGTGATGCCGATCGCCAGCGGGCGAAATCCGTGCGGCCCCCGCAGCGCACCACACCGTGTTGCCCCGATGCTGCTCACCAAATGCACCATTGATGACCATGCACGCATGTGCGTCCTCATGCTCATGGCGGCGCAGGCGCTCACCCGGTGCCAGGTGAGCCTCCTCGAGTGCGACGGAAATGAATGAACGGATCATGCAGTATTCGACAGGCGTGGTACGCCGACAGTTTGGGTCACGACCGGTCCAACCCAGGCCTTTTCCCACGGAGGTCGAACAGCCGACACACTGGATTGGTGTGGTGCGAGTGAGCTGGTGTCCACCCTGACGCTCGGAGCGCGTGATGGATGGGGAGGGAAGAGAGCGACGCATCCGCTTACCACTCAGGCCAGATCGTTGAGTGGTCAGTTACTGGGTGCTCGAACTGGGTGACACGTGCTGGCGCTGGGGTTGGCTCAGCTCCAGCCTAAGCTCCAGGACCAGGAAGCAGGTCGAGCATCCAGCACTCACGACTCAGTCCGGCTAGCTTGAGTCAATCGCAGCGTGGACCCGGAGCGGTCCAACAAACGATCCCACTACCGCTATCGGTCCCGGCCCCATGAACCCAATTCAGCACCGAATCGCCCTGACCATGGCGACCGTCCTCCTTCCGGGTTCCAGCGCCCAGGACGGCCAGTCAGCAGACGCGGAACTCTGGCGCGACGTCGAGATCATCCGGACCGAGCACGGCGTGCCGCACATTCGTGCTCGCACGCTTCGCGCGGGTGCGTACGGCCTGGCCTGGGTCCAGTCCGAGGACTACGGTCCGCGGACTGCCATGAGCATTCTCAGGGCAAGCGGGGCGATGGCGCGCGTGTTCGGGCACGACAGCATCGAATCCGACTTTGGCGCCTGGCGCGATCGCCGTCGTGTGATGGAGACCTTTCATCAACTCGACGAGGCGACGCGCGACGTCTACGAAGGATTTGCCGCGGGACTGAACCGGTTCATTGAACGGCATGCGGACGCGTTTCCCGCCAGCGTGCCCCGGTTCAGCGGCTACGACGTGGCGGTTCTGGATATCGGGGGCACGTCCGCGGGCGCGCTGCGAGCCTACCGGCGGCTGCTCGATCCACAACCTCGCCGCGATACCGGTGGGAGCGAGGGGTACGAGGCGGTACCGTCAGATGACAACGAGGGCTCCAATGCCTGGGCGCTGGCCCCAGGCCGCACGAGGTCCGGACGGGCAATCCTCCTGCGCAACCCGCACCTGTCCTGGGCGGCCGGCTACTACGAGGCTCACCTGACGGTACCGGGGGTCATCGACTTCTACGGCGACTTCCGGATCGGCGGTCCGTTTCTGGTCATCGGTGGGTTCAATCGACATCTGGGCTTTGCCACGACGAACAATGCCCAGGACCTGGACGAACTCTACGAACTCGAGGCGGATCCGTCGGCTCCAGACCACTACCGCTTCGACGGCCAGTCGATTCCGATGCGGCGCGAACTGGCTACGGTGACGTTCCGCAACGGTGACGCATTCGCGACCGAGACGCGCGAGCAGTGGGCGACTCCGCTGGGGCCTGTCGTGTACCGCGCGAACGGAAAGGTCTACGTCGTCAAGTCAGCCGGCGAAGGTGACTTCAGGGCCGGAGAGCAGTTCCTGCGGATGATGCGCGCCACCTCGCTGGCGGAGTGGCAGCAGGCGATGCGAATGCGGTCGCGAATGACGTCGAACTTCACGTACGCCGACCGGGCCGGGAACATCTACTATGTGTGGAACGCCGCCCTGCCGGTCCTGCCGCATCCGCCAGGGGGCGACACCACGGCTGTGCCGGTACTCGGTTCCCGGGACGTCTGGACTCGCTACGTGCCGTTCGATTCGCTCCCACAAGTGCTCAATCCGCGCGGTGGGTATGTGCACAATGAGAACAGCTCGCCGCACTGGACCAACCTTCACGCGCCGCTCGATACGAACAATGCCTACCCCAACTTCGAGCGCCCGTCCCTGTCTCTGCGCAGCCAGCACGGACTCGAGCTGGTCGCCGCCAACCGGAGGCTCTCGCTGGAAGACGTCGTGAGGCTGAAGCACAGCTACCGCATGCTGCTGGCTGACCGGGTCAAGCCCGACCTCGTCACTGCAGTGAAGGCGACAAGCCCGACCGGAGAAACGGCGAGTGCACTCGAGCTCCTGGAGCGCTGGGGGAATACCTCGGAGCCGGGCAGCCGCGGCGGCACGCTGTTCGAGGTCTGGTGGCAACGGTACGCCCAGGGCACGCCTGATTCGCTGCGGTATGCGCGGCCGTGGCGGGCCGGCGATCCGACAGGGACGCCGAGTGGTCTCAGGGATCACCGGCGTGCGGCGGACGCCTTCGCCTGGGCAGTGAGCGAGACGTCGCGCCGGTACGGTCGCTGGGACGTGCCTTGGGGCGAGGTGCATCGCGTGCGTCGCGGCGCGGTCGACGTTCCCGTGGGGGGATGCGGTGGCGCGTTAGGTTGCTTCCGCGTGCTGAACTTCCGGCGTGACCAGGACGGCAAGCTGGCTGCCAACGGCGGGGACGGATGGGTCCTGGCCGTTGAGTTCACGGACACTCCCCGGGCGTACTCCGTCCTGGCGTACGGCCAGAGTGTGGACTCGACGTCGCGTTGGCATGCGGATCAGGCTGAGCGGTTCGCGCGCGGTGACCTGAAGCGGGTCGCGTTCAGCGAGAAGGACGTCGATGCGCAGGCGGTGGTGCGCTACCGACCCGGTGAGCGATAGCCTGCCCGTGGGCCCGCTCGACGGCGTTCTCGGTGCCGCCGCTGTGGTAGGCGAAGCCCGAGTAGTCGGACATGACGGCGGTCGGCTGGTTCGGCCCGATTGGACCGCGGTGGCGGGGAAACCGCGCCGAGCATCACGCCTGATCTGGGTTCAGCGAGTCGCAGGGTGCGCGCACGTCCAGGCTTCGCCCTGCCCGCGATCACGGGCATGTTCGGAGCGACGGATCGGGACCATAACGAGTGGAACTCGCCGGCGCGAATGACGTTTGGGCATCGCTGCCATGCAGGACGGGCATGTTCGCCGCCTGCCTGACGCGGCGGGTTGACAACTGCGCGACGCGCCGCAGACTTTCCCGCCCGCCTGAGGGCGCCCACCGCGCTCGAGGACGATCCGCGCGGCCACCAGGAGACGAGCAACGTGACAGAGGAATCAGGCAGGAACGACGTACGTGCCGAGGATCTTACCCTGGATCCGGACGACTGGAAGGCATACCGGGCGCTGGCGCGCGAGATGGTCGATACCACGGTCGACGATCTGGTCGACCTGCCGAACCGCACGGGTTGGCGTCCGATCAGCGCAAAGGGGAAGTCCGCTTTCCGCGCCCCGCTGCCGCGAGAAGGACAGGGACTGCGCGCCGCCTATGAAGACTTCGTGCGCTTCGTGAAGCCGTTTCCGTTCGGACAGAACACGCCGCGCTTCTGGGGATGGGCCGGCGGAGCCGGCACTGCGGATGGCGTGATGGCGTCGCTCCTGAACGCGGCGTTTCACTCGCCGAACGTGATCCATCATCATGCTGGAACCTGGATCGAAATCCAGGTGCTGGAGTGGCTCCGCCAGGTCTTTGGATTTCCCCCCGGGGCCAGCGGGAACCTGACGAGCGGTGGGTCGCTGGCGAATTTCACCGGCCTCGCCCTGGCGCGGCACGTCAAGGGTGGCGCAAGCCTCCGCTCCCGGGGCATCCGCGGCCGGCGGCTGACGGTCTATGGCTCGTCGGCGACGCACTACTCGGTCCCGAAATCGCTGGATCTGCTCGGGTTGGGGTCGACTGCGTTTCGGGAGCTCCCAGTGAACGATCGCTTCGAACTCGATCCGGACGCGCTCGACGCGGCAATCGCCCGGGATCGCAAGCGTGGTCTCAAACCGATTTGCGTAGTTGGCAATGCCGGTACCGTGGGGACCGGTGCTATCGACCCACTGGACGCGCTGGCGGAGGTCGCCCGCCGCCACCGGCTCTGGTTCCACGTCGATGGAGCATTCGGTGCGATCGCGGCCTTCTCGAGTACGCACCGACTCCTGCTAAAGGGCATCGAACGGGCGGACTCCCTCGCGTTCGATTTCCACAAGTGGCTCTCGCAGCCCTACGACGCCGGGTGCGTGCTGGTGGCCGACCACGGAGTGCTCGAGGACGCGTTCAGGTACGACACCGACTACACCGGCCCGGTGCGCGGATCGCTGACCGACTCACCAGTGGTCTTCGGCCACCGCGGTCCGGAATTGTCGCGTGCCCTGAGGGGGTTGCCCTTCTGGTTGTCGCTCAAGACTCACGGCGTGGCTCGTTTCGGCCAGATGGTCGACAAGAACATCGCACAGGTCCGGTACCTGGAGGAACGCGTCCGGGCAGAGCCGAGTCTCGAAGTGCTGGCAACGGGTCCCCTGTCGGTCCTGAACTTCCGCTATCGCGGCACGCGCCGTCTGAACAACGGCGTGCTGAACAGCCTCAACGCCCGCCTGGTCGCTGAGATACAGAGGCGCGGGATCGCGATTCCGTCGAGTTACCTGGTCGGCGGGCAGCGAGCGGTCCGGGTGTGCAACCTGAACCATCGAAGCCGACGGAGCGACTTCGACGCGCTGGTCAACGCAGCGGTGACGATTGGCCGCCGATTGGAACGGGGTCGCATCCGTCACTGACGCAGGTTGAGACGAGCCGTCCGCGCCGGTTCTCGGGCGGCCGTGTCATGGAAGCGACGCTGGTTGCCCGGTCGGTGTGGCGAGGGGGCCGCCGGCGGCCATGGAGTGGACGAAATCCTGCAGCCAGCGTTCCCGTGCGACGTTCTTCGCGAGCGCGGCGGTCCAGGTACGTCGCAGGCCGGATCGCCCGAGACGGATCGGCACCAGGCGACCCGACCGGATCTCCGGCGCGATGATCCAGTTGGGCACCAGCCCGACCCCGAAGTGCTCTTCGGCGAGCGCGGCGAGCGCGCCGATGAGCTGCACGTCTACCACCTGGCGGAGCCGGACGCCGGCCGGCTTGATGAAACGCCGTATCACGGTGCTGTGTTCGGGCGGGGCCAGGATCAGGGCACGCTCACCCTCGAGGTCACTCGGTTCGATGTGCCCTCGCGTGGCCCATTCATGCGACGGGGACACCACGGCGACGAACTCGTCGCTGAACAACTTCCAGACCGGGAACGACTCATGCGGTTCGCTGTCGGTGAGGATGGCTACGTGGATGCGGCCGGCACGCAGGAGCCGCAGCGGCTTGCGCGCGGCCTCGAACGCGATTTCGACCTCGACGTTCGGATGCCGTGTGGCATACCTGCTCAGAACGGCGGGCAGCCAGTGGTAACCCGTATAGCACTCGGTGCCGACGCGGATCGAGTGCCGCGGCGCTTCGTTCAGGTCGTGCAACGCCGACTCCGCGGCCGCAATGCGATCCAGCACGCCGCGCGCGTGTCGTAGCAGCAGTTCTCCCGCTGGTGTGGGGACCATCCTGGAGCCCGTGCGGACGAAGAGGGGTAGGCCCACCCGCCGCTCCAGCCCCGCCAGTTGGCGGCTCAGCGCCGGTTGTGTGACGTGCAGCCGCGAACCGGCGCGGGTCAGAGAGCCTTCGGCCGCGACCGCGACGATCAGGCGGAGATCGCGGATTTCGAGGTGCGCGGGCAGGATCACCCGGGACGGCAGTGCTGTAACGGCCATAACGTACTGTTATGAGAACGATGTGACTCAGGCATTGGACGCATATCGGACATGGAGCCTACGTTGCGGCACACCACACGCGCAACCCCGGGTCACCCGCCATGCGAGCCACTCTGCGCTTTCTTGCCCGTCGCAAGGCTGCGACGATCGTCTCCGTGCTGACGCTCGCCCTCGCCCTGGGCGTCAACACGGTCGTCTTCTCTGTCCTGAAATCGTTCCTGATTACCGGGATGGCGGTGCCCGATGTCGAGCGCCTGCAGGTCATCCAGTCGGTTCGCGAGTTGGCGGGGCGCGGCGACGTCGTCTTCTTCGACGCCTATCCCAACTACGAGGTGATCCGGGAGTCGCAGCGCGCCTTCTCGACGGTCGCCGTGCTGAGCCAGGGCGTCGCCAGCTGGGACGACGGCGGGCAGACGCGTCCGCTGCAAGTCTCGCGGGTCTCGGCGTCCTTCTTCGAAGCGATGCGGGTGTTCCCGGCAATGGGCGGTGCGTTCAGCGCGTCCGATGAGGGGGACTCGCCCAGCCCCGTTGTCCTCGTCAGTCATTCGCTGTGGCAGGCCGCGCTTGCCGCGGATCCGAACGTCGTCGGCAGGGTCATGACGATCAATGGTGCGCCGCACACCGTGATCGGCGTAATGCCTGCGGGCTTTTCCCAGCCTTCGCCGACGGATATCTGGATGCCGTTCAGCATATCGCCGCAGGCACGCATCTCGGTGAGCGGGGCCCGGAGCCTCTTCATGCTGGGCCGCCTGTCCGACGACGCGGGACCCGGCGCGGTCACCGAGGACGCCGCGCGATTCACGGCGCTCACGCAGGAAGCGCATCCGGCCGACAATCGCGACTATCGCTACCGCGTCACGCCGTATCGGCGCGTGTTGCTCGACACCGCTGAGTCGGCGGTCGCGTTCGTGCAGGCCGGAGCCATCGCGTTGCTGCTGCTCGCGGTGTCAAACCTCGCGCCGCTGCTCGTGGCGTGGGGGTTCGACCGCCACCAGGAAGTCGCCGTGCGTCAGGCGCTCGGAGCGGCGCCCGGTCGCACCGCAGGGATCCTGTTCCTCCAGAGCGCGCTCGTGGTCGGGACCGGCGCACTGATAGGTGCCGGGTTGGCCTATGGCGCGCTCCCGTGGGTGCGGGCCCTCGACCTCGGTCCCACCCTGTCGTACTTCACCACACGCATCAACATCGACGTGGGTGTTCTGCTGGTGGGCGGGGCGGTCACGGTGGGAGCGAGTGTGCTCGCCGGTCTCCTGCCCGTCTGGTTTACGCGACAGTCCAACCTCGCCGAGTCGCTCCGGTCCGGCGGTCGCACCGTGACGCTGTCGCCGGCGGCGCTCCGCTGGCAGAAGGGCATGGTCTTCTCCCAGGCCGCGTTGTCGGTCGTGGTCCTGTCGGCCGCCGGCCTGATCGCAGTCAGCTTCTGGAAGATCATCAGCGTGCCGCACGGTTTTGTGCCGGGGCGGCTGCAGGTTGCGCGGGTCCAGCTTGGCGACGCCGAGTATGGCACCGAGGAGCGGCGCGCGACATTCGCACGACAGCTGATGGATAACCTGTCGCGCGAACCAACCATTGCCGCAGCAGCGTTCTCGACGACGATCCCGGTCGGCGATCTCCTGTGGGGTGGGCGCTTCTATGCCGACGACGCCAGGGGCGTCAGCCGGGATGATCCGGCGGTGCTTCATTTCCGGCGAACGTCGGAGAACTACCTCGAGGTCATGGGCATCCCGTTGCTGCGGGGCCGGTCGTTCGCCCGGACCGACGACGCGAGCAGTCCACCGGTCGCCATCGTGAGCCAGGCGGTCGCCGATCGACTCTGGCCCGGCGAAAACCCGATCGGGAAGCGATTGTCTCGCGTGGCATCGGCCATGGGCCCGCCGATGATCCATGAGGTGATCGGCGTGGCAGGCAATGTCATGGACGCCGGCTTGACGGGCCCAGCCGGTGAGGCCGTCTACGCGCCGTATGCGCAGGTCTCCGTCACGCGGCTGACGATCGTGGTGGAGCCGCGGGGCTCGCCGCGCGAGGCGGTGACGGCGCTGCGCAATGCACTCCGGACGACGGATGCGACGCTCGCGGCGCACAGCGTGGCACCTCTCGCTCTACTCGCCTCGCAGGCCAATGCCTTGCAGCGGCTGCAGGCGGTGTTGCTGGCGACTCTGGCGTCGATCGCGGTCGGCATCGTGGGGCTGGGGACATACGGCGTGATGAGCCAGGTCGCCGCCACGCGCGAGAAGGAATTCGCCATTCGACTCGTCTTCGGCGCGTCGCCGGGTGAGCTGGGCCGCGCGATGTTCCTCCAGACCGGCCGGCTGACGATACCCGGCATCGTCATCGGGATCGGGAGCGTGATTCTTCTGGGGGGCGTGCTCGATCGGTTCGTGTTCGGGATCGAGCCGCGATCCATCACGCTGCTCTCCGCAGTCGGCGGGTTGATGCTCGCCATCGCCGCGGTCGCCACGATCACACCGGCGGTTCGCGCCATGCGCGTCGAAGTGCGCCAGGGCTTGCGGTTGTAGCATAGCCAGCTTGCCGGCCTGAGTCGTGATTGCTGGATGCTCGACCTGCTTCCTGGTCCTGGAGCTGGCGCTGAGCCAGACCCCAGCGCCAGCACGTGTCACCCAGTTCGAGCATCCAGTTCTGAGCACTCGGCGATCTGGCCCGAGTGGTGAGTGGATGTGTCACTCTCTTTCCTCTCCCCATCCATTACGCGCCTCCGAGTTCAGGATGGACACTGGCGAGTTGCCGTCCCGCCGGCGAATCCGCAAGGTGTGCGGGCGGTTGGTATTGCGCGTTAGTGCCGTCCCCGCCGGCGCGCCCTCGGCGCAGTAGCGACCCCGCGTGTCCATGGCCATCTATAGAGGACCGCAACGGTTCGCGATCCCACTTCCGCGCCATGGACAAACCGATACGCAGCCTGCATCACGTCACCGCCACGGTCAGTGACGCCCAGGACGACCTCGACTTCTACACCGGCCTGCTGGGACAGCGGCTCGTCAAGAAGACGGTCAACTTCGACAACACCCGCGTCTTCCACTTCTACTACGGCGACGAGAAGGGAACCCCGGGCACCATCATGACGACGTTTCCGTACGCGCATCTCGGTGTGCGGAAGGGAACGCACGGCGCGGGGCAGATCACGGTGACGTCCTTCTCAGTGCCGGCCGGGTCACTCCCGTTCTGGCGGAGGCGACTCGCAACGGCGGGGGTCTCGTTCACGGACGAGGGTTCCGGCTTCGGCGAGGAAGTCCTCCGCTTCAGGGATCCGTCCGGCCTCACGATCCGGCTGGTCGAGAACCGCGCCGACGCGCGGGCACCGTGGGTCAAGGAGGACATCGATGAGAGAACGGCGCTGCGCGGCATTCACGGCGTCAGCCTGATGGTGCGCGACCCAAAGGAAACGCTCGCCTTCATGTCGGACCTCATGGATACGGCCGTCGTGGGCGAGACGGAGGGCGCGATGCGCGTGGCGGTCAGCGGTGACGCAGCCGGACGGCTGGTGGACATCGTCACCGCCGGAGATGCGCCGCAGGCAGTGAACGGATCGGGTACCGTGCATCACGTCGCCTTCGCCGTGGACGATCCCGAGCAGCAGCTCGAGATGCGCCGGGAGTTGCTGCGGCGCGGCGTGAGTGTGACCGAGGTGATGGACCGGCAGTACTTCCGTTCGATCTACTTCCGCGAGCCGGGCGGCGTGCTCTTCGAGGTTGCTACCATTCCGCCGGGGTTCACCGCCGACGAAGGGCTCCGCGAGCTTGGTACATCGCTCAAACTCCCGCCCTGGGAGGAGGCGAACCGCAGCGCCATCGAGGCGGGGCTGCCCGCCGTAACACCCTCATGAGCCCGGTGATGCCACCGCACGGCGGCGAGCCGGTCGTTCGCGTCGGCGCGCCGCTCCAGCACGCGCGCGCCGCGGTGATCATGGTGCACGGGCGGGGGGCAGGGCCCGGGAACATCCTCGACCTGGTTCCGGCGATCGGTGCGTCCGATACGACGTACCTGGCACCGGCCGCGAGTGGAGGCGCGTGGTATCCGAAGAGTTTCATGGCGCCGACCGCGGAAAACGAACCCGGCATCTCGTCCGGCATCGCACAGGTCCATGCGTTGATCGACGAGGTCCTCGCCGCGGGCCTTCCGGCGGACCGACTGATGCTCCTGGGTTTCTCGCAGGGCGCATGCCTGGCGAG
>DASWGU010000272.1:0-21957 GCA_036393555.1 Gemmatimonadaceae bacterium | reverse complement strand
GCGTTAGGTGGCGGCTGGGCCGTGATGGTGAGCTGCTCGGCGGTGCCGACGGTGACGCTGAACGTGCCTGTCAGGACGAAGCCAAGGCCCGACGCCGAGAAGCGCAGCCGGTAGTTGCCGATCAGACCGTTGATTCCCAGTCCCGCGAACGTGGCGAGGCCCGACGAATTGGTGGCGGCGGTCGTGGAGGCGGGGGCGCCCACGAAGGTCGCCCCGGGCATTCCACTCTCGAACGTGACGGTGATGTTCACGCCGGCCGGACCGACCGGATTCCCGCCACTGTCAAGCAGCTGAATGGCGGGCTGCGTGGTGAACGCGGCACCACTCGTCGCCCCTGCCGGCGAAGTCTGAATGCTCAGTTGCGTGGGCGAGCCAGCCGCGAGGGTGACGGTATCCGATTCGATGGACAGATAACCCGAGGCCGAGAAAAGCAACGTGCGTTTCCCGACAGTGCCGGTGATGCTCAGGTCGTTGAACGTCGCCTGACCCGAACCGGCTGTCACCTCCTCCGTGGTGCCGCCCAGCGTGCCACCGCCGCTCGCGATGACGGCGAAGATCTTCACGCCCGCCAGGTTGACATTGTTGTCTGACGCGTCCCGCAACCGGACTTGAGGCTGAACCGCGAAGGCCGAGCCGTTCTGCGCCGAAGGGGACGGCTGTCGGGTGATGGCGAGTTTGGCGCCGGTTCCGGCGGAGAGCACGATCGGCCCGGACGCCACCGCCGAAAGCAGTCCACTGTTGAACGTGAGCGTGTACGTGCCGGCCGGGCCGGTCATTGTCAGAGCCGAGAAGGTGGCAGCACCCGTGGGGTCTGACGTCGCCGTGGCACCAGTGAGCGTGACCCCGGCGGGACTGACGCTGGCGCTGACGTTCTCGCCTGCCAGCGGCACGCTGTTGTTCGACACGTCCCGCAGTTGGACGACAGGCTGCGGCAGCAGCGCCTCACCGCTGTTTGCCGCTGCCGACGGCGGCGTGGTCAAAGCCATCTGCGTCGCGAGTCCCGGCTGCAGGTCGACATTCGCCGAGATGACGGGCGCCAGCGGTGCCGAGGTGAACTCCAAGGTCCGGATACCGATCAGACCGGTGATCTTGAGGCCCGCGAAGCTGGCAACGCCAAGCGCACTCGTGGTCGCGGTGAGCGTGCTTGTGCTGCTCAGCGTGCCGGTTCCCGTCTTGATGGCCACCGCAACGCCGACCCCGGACTGGCTGACCGCGTTCCCGGAGACGTCCTGCAGCCGGATGACCGGTTGCTGCGTGAAGATCGCGTCGTTCTGCGGGGTCGCCGAAGGCTGTTGCGTAATGGCGAGCCCGGCGGCGGCGCCGGCGACGATATCGATCGGACCCGATGTAACGCTGATGAGCCCCGCGGCGGTGAACTGAATGCTGTACGTCCCGACGGTCCCGGTGATCACGAGATCCGAGAAGGTCGCTACTCCGGTGCCGTCGGTGACGACGTCCACCGTCCCGCCTAACGTTGCCCCGGCGCCCATGAGCGCGGCGCTCACGGTGACACCGGCGAGGGCGACGGGATTCCCGTCCGAGTCCGTCACGCGGACGACCGGCTGTGGTCCCAGCGGGACGGCATTCGTCGCGCCGGCCGGCGGCGCGGTGGCGATGGCGAGTTCGCTTCCTGTTCCCGCCGACAGCGTGATGGCCTGCGAGGTCGCGGCCGTGAGGCCGGTGGCCGTGAAGTCGAGCGTGAACGGCCCCGGCGCGATTCCCAGGATGGCCAGATCCGTGTAGGTCGCCGTTCCCGTGCCATCAGTCGTCGCGGTCACGGTACCGACCAGGGTACCGGTGCCTGACGAGATCGAGGCGGTGACGTCGACGCCTCCCAGCGCGACCGGGTTGCCGGCGCCGTCCTCGAGGCGAACCACCGGTTGCGGCGACAACGGCATGCCGTTCGTCGCCGCCGGCGGCGGCTGGGTCGTGATCGTCACCTGCGTCGCACCACCCGCGCCCAGCACGACGGCGGACGAGACCACCCCCGTCAGCCCGGGCGCGCTGAAGCCCAGCGTGCGGGGGCCGGCCGGTCCCGTGATCGCCAGATCGGTGAAAGTGGCGATCCCGCCCCCATCCGTCGTCGCGGTCAGCGTGCCGGACAGTGTGCCCCCGCCGCTCGCCAGGACGGCGGTCACGACGATCCCGGCCTCCGGCGCGGGTCCGTTCACGTCGTTCAGAAGCCGGACCGCGGGCTGCGGCAACAGGAGATCGCCGCTCTGCGCGATGGCCGGTGGTTGCTGCGACATGGCCAGCTTCACGGCTGGCCGGTGCAGGACCGTGATCTGCGCGGAACCGGACTTGCCCTCGGCGCTCGCACTGACGATGATGGGCCCGCCCGCAGACACGCCGGTGACCAGCCCGCTCTGGTTGACCGTCGCGACAGCCAGATCCGCACTCGACCAGGCCAGGACGCGGCCGATGAGGGGATTTCCGTCGCTGTCGAGCGCCGTGGCTGTCAGTTGCTGCGTCTCGCCCGCCAGGAGGGTCTGTGGGGATGGCGCGACGATGATGGAAGCGATCGGCACCGCCATGACCGTGATCGCCGACTGATCCGTCGCGCCTCCGAGGGTTGCCGAGACGGAGGTGGCGCCGGACGCTACCGCGGTCACCAGGCCGGACCCGTTCACGGTGGCGATCGCCGGATCGGCGCTCGACCAGAGCGCGGCGCGGCCGCCTAACGTGGTGCCGGCAATCACGTTGCCGGCCGAGTCCCGTGGGACGGCGGTCAGCTGGGTCTGATCCGGCGGCGTGAGGGTGACAGTCGGTGGCGCCACGTCCAGCGACGCGACGCCCACGAGGTCCACGGTGACGCTGGAGCTGCCCTGGACCCCTTCCGACGTCGCCCGGATCTGCACCGCTCCGGGCGAGACGCCGGTCACCACACCGGTGGTGGCGTCCACGGACGCGATGGACTGGTTCGACGACGTCCACACGATCGCGCGGCCGCTCAACGGCTGCCCAGACCCGTCCAGGGTCGTGGCCGTGAACGCGCCCGCGTAGAGTGCGCCGACGTGGACCGTAGCCGGTGCCGGTGAGACCACCACGGTCACCACCGGCTGATTACTCACATTGATCTGCGCGGTCGTCTGAACCACGCCGGCCTGGCCCGGAGAGGTCACCGTCACCGTGATGATGGTGAGTCCCACGGCGAGGCCGCTCACGACACCGCTAGCATTCACGCTCGCTACCGCGGGATTGCCCGATGCCCAGGTGATCGAACGTCCCGTCGGTGACAGCGGCTCGCCCATGCCGTCGAACAGATTCACCGTCAGCGTGACGCCCTGGCCCACACGCACGGTCGCGTCGCCGGGGACGATGGTGGCGGACGCAACGGGCGTGATGAGCACCGTGACGGTGACGGCCTTGCTGGGTGTCGAACCCTGCGGCCCACCGCCGGGAGCGGACACGGTGACCGTCACCGTGCCCGCCGCGATCGCGGTGACAAGGCCTGACGATGACACTGTCGCGATCCCGTCGTTACTCGACTGCCACGTCAACGGACGTTCGATCAGCGCGTTGCCCGCTGCGTCGCGCGGCGTGGCGGTGAGCAACAACGTGCTCCCGGCCGTGATGGTACCGCCATCCGGCGTCACGTCGATGCTGGCGACCGGCGGCGGCAACACGGTGACCACCGCGTTCCCCACCTTGCCCTCGCTGGACGCGGAGATTGTCGCCATGCCGACCGAAACGCCGGTCACGATACCGGTGGTGTCCACCGTGGCTATCAGTGGTGCGTCCGTTGACCAAATGAGCACGCGGCCCGGGAGCAGTGCCCCCGTGCCGTCCAGTGGCTCAGCCCTCAGGGTCACCGTCTCGCCCGCGGTCACGCTGGCGGCCGCGGGGACCATGCGAATCAGCGAGATAGGGCGCTCGTCCACCGTCACCGCGATGGTCTGTGATTGCCCGCCGCTGGATGCAGCAATCTGCGCCGTACCGGGCGACACTGCGGTCGCGACACCCGCCTGGTTGACTGTGACGACGCCGAGATTCTGGCTCGACCAGTGCACCTTGGCGCCGGGAAGCAGGGCGTCGTCGGCGTCGAAGACCCGCGCGATCAGCGACGTCGTTCCACCCACCACAAGTTGCAGCACGGCCGGATTGATCTCGATGCGCCCGACGAGCACCACCCCGGGTGCAAACGGGCTCTCGCACGAGGCGATCAGAAGCGCGTACGCGAAGGCCAGGCTCCATCGGCGACGGCGCTGGCGGCGTGAGGATGTCACCTCGTCCGGCATACCGGGAAGCTAGTGTTCATCCTGAAACTCGGAGCGCGTGATGGATGGGGAGGGGAAAGAGAGTGACGCATCCACTCACCACTCAGGCCAGATCGCTGAGTGCTCAGTACTGGGTGCTGGAACCGGGTGACATGTGCGGGCGCTCGGTTTGGCTCAGCGCCAGCTCCAGGACCAGGAAGCAGGTCGAGCATCCAGCACTCACGACTCAGTCCGGCCAGCTTAGTTTAAGCTAACGCGGCGGCGCGGTCACCCGGATTGGGGTGGGAGCAGGCTCCCTGTCGCCGCGTCCGATCTGGCCGTCCACGTTGTAGCCCCAGCACCAGGCCTCGCCGCCGCCGGCGGTTGCGCAGGTATGTGCGGCTACCGCGCTCAACGACGTGAGCCTCGAGATCCCCTTCACCGGAACCGGCGCCGTCCGGAGGACGGTCGTCCCGTCGCCGAGCTGGCCATACGAATTCAGGCCCCAGCACCATCCCGAACCGTCCTCGCCTCGCGCACAGGTATGTCCGCTGCCGGCAACGATGGTCGTGAACTTCTGTTGCCCGGAGACCTGGCGCGGCGCCACGATGAGGTCGATCTGGCTGCCGACTCCCGCCTGCCCGTAGTTGCTCCGTCCCCAGCACAGGGCGGCGCCGTCGCGGCCCACGCCACAACTGTGCGATAGCCCCGTGGCAATGCTCACCAGCGGCTGGTCCGCCCGTGTGCGGGTCGGCGTGGCGCGACTCGACGTCGTTCCGTCTCCCAACTGACCGAACTCGTTCCGGCCCCAGCAATATGCGGCGCCATCGACCGTGAGGGCGCAGGTATGGTTCCACCCCACCGACAACGCCCCGGCCGCGGCAGGGAGTTCCACCATGACCGGTGACGTGCGTGCTTGACGGGTACCGTCACCCAGCTGACCATCTGTATTCGAGCCCCAGCAGTAAACGGTCGCCGCGTTGGAGAGGCCGCAGGTGTGTGCCCGCCCCGCCCGAATCAGACGAAAGGAAATTGTGCTCAGGAGACGGACCGGCGCGGTTCGGTCGGTGGTCTGGCCGTCACCCAGTTGCCCGGAGCCATTGCTGCCCCAGCAGAACACCTCGTTCGTGATGGTGAGGCCGCAGGTGTGCGACCATCCCGCCGTCACCAGTGAAAAGGTGAAGTCTCCCAGAACGCGCTGGGGTGCGGCCCGCGCCTCGCGCGTTCCGTCTCCCAGCTGTCCGTCTTCGTTGCTTCCCCAGCAGGCGGCGCGGCCATCGTTGCCCAGCAGGCAGCTGTGGTGGCCGCCGGCCGCGATGTTGGCGCGATCCTGCGGAAAGGTCAGTGTGGGCACGGTTGGCGCCGGCACCGGCAACGTGATGGGTGCAGCCGGCAGAGACGTCGTGTCGGGGCGCCCGGTGGACACGATCGGAGGTTTCGTCAGACTGTCCGCGTTCACCACGCCGCGACCGCGGGACGGCGGCGGCGACGCCATCAGGCGCGCGGAATCCTGGCCGGGCTGCAGTCCGCCGGCCGACCGGCCCCCACCCATCGCGGTATCCCCGGTCGGCACGCCGACACCGGCCGAATCCCGGATCGTCAATCCGCTGTCGCCGACGGGGATCACGGGCAGCTCGATCCCGGCCTGGTCCTGCGGGTCGACGGAGAGGGCGATGTTCGGTGGCTCTTCCACGACGCCCGGACCGAACGTGAACCACCAGTAGACTCCCCCCGCGGCGATGACAGCGAGCGTCATCAGCGATCGCAGGAGCACGTTCGGCCGCGAGACGGGGACGGAAATCGCCCGTCGTGCCGGGGCGAACGCTTCGGCGTCGTCCAGTGCCCGCTTGACGGAGAATCCGGCCGAGGGCGTACCGGACGCCTGCCGGGAGGACAGGGTGGGTGCGCTCCCGGGGGGGTGCGCCGGCGTCCGTCGCCGCAACATCGGAGCTGCGCCGCCGATCGCGTCAGGCGGCGGACCGCCGGGTTGCTCCCCCGCCACCGGCTCGGGGGGATCCGAGGATATCACCGGGCCTGCGGGGATTCCCGCCAGGGGAGCGATTGGCGTTGGCGGACGGGAGAACTTCACCGTCTCCAGCGCGGCGCCGATGACCGAGTCGCCCCGCATCCTCGCCTGTCGAAAGACGCGGGTGCGCCGGCGCCGGCGTTGGGCGGACTCCCATTCCTTGAACCCGGGGAGCGGTGCATCCGAGGCGAGCAGCGTGAGGAACCGCGCCGCGCTGGCCCACCGGCGGTCGGGGTTCTTGGGCATCAGCCCTTCGATCAGGTACTGCAGCCGCGGCGGGATGTCATCGCGGTAGGTGTCGATCGTCGTCAACTGGTCGTGCTTCTGGCGGTAGATGACGCTGTAGAGGCTTTCGCCGGTCCAGGGCCGCTCGCCGGTCAGCATTTCCCAGCCGACCATGCCCAGGCTGTACAGGTCACTTCGGCCGTCGAGCTGGACGCCGTCGATCTGTTCCGGCGCCATGTAGGTGGGGGTGCCAATCGTGGTCCCGGTGGCGGTCAGTTCCGTCGGCGCATCCATGACGCGCGCGACGCCGAAGTCGGAGAGCATCGCCCGGCCCGACACGTCGTCGAGGAAGATGTTCTCCGGCTTCACGTCGCGGTGCACCACGCCGGCGCGATGGGCGTACGCCAGGGCGCGCGCGACGTCGCGGAGGACATGTTCCGCGCGCTCGGCCTCGAAGGGACCCTCCTCGGTTACGGCCTGCTTGAGGGTCCGCCCGGGCACGAGCTGCATAACGAGCGCGACGCTGCCGTCTCCCAGGTGCCGGATGGAGTAGACGCCGACGATGTTGGGATGCTCCAGTTGCGCCACCGTCCGGGCTTCGCGCGCGAGGCGAGCGACCGCCTCCGCGTCGGCCGCGAACCGCGGGCGCACCACCTTCACAGCCACCTCGCGTCCCAGCTCCCGGTCTCGCGCGCGGAAGACGACCGCCATGCCGCCGCGGCCCTGCTCGCCGATCAGCTCGTACTCGCTGTCGAGCTGCTCCGGCCACCAGTTGGGCGTGGCGTCGTCGGCGGGACGGGCTGCTTCCGTCATCGGGGGGCCGGGAAGGTCCACGGACCGGTCAGGAAGGAAGGTCCACGGGATACCTCACCGCCCATGGAACACGAAGACCACGGCGCCCATCTCGATCCGGTCGCCGTCGCGCAGCGTCACGGTCTCATTGGGGCTTCCCAGCGGACGGCCATTGAGCACGGCGGCGTTGGTGGCCGACAGGTTCGTCAGTTGCCAGACCTGGCCGTCCCAGTTCATGCGCGCATGCTGGCGACTGACCGTGGCGTCCAGCAACTGGATGTGGCGCAGCGGCTGCCCTTCGCTGCGCCCGAAGGTCATGGTCGTGTCCACCTCACCCATCTGCCGGGCGAAGTGGATTTCCTGGCCCACGTCGTCGCCACCGACGATCTCCAGGCGTCCCGGCAGGAACTCGAGGGTTCCTTCCTCGGCGCGGAAGTAGCGGACCTGATTGCCGGACACGAGGTGCGCCGACGGCGAGGCAGCGCGAACGGCCCCGGGGCGGAAGGGACCGGTGCTCACCGTGTCACCGTCGTCGGGGCCGGCCACGTCAGGCCGGAGTGACTCGTCAGGCAGGCGTGACGCGTCAGGCTCCGGCCCGTCGACACGACGCACGTCGTCGTCAGGCACGACGCGGTCCGCCTGCCCGGCGCCGGCGTTCGGCGCGCGCTCCCGCGAGGGCATGCCGGCGTCGGCTTCGGCGGATACCGAGGTCCAGTCCGGTGGCGTTGCGCGGCGGACGGCGACGGGAGAATGCAGCGTGACCAGCTGGCGTCGAGATCCGTCCTCGACCGCAGGCTCTCTCGCCAGCGTGGGACGTGGTGCGGGGGAGGCATCCGTCAGCGGCATGACCAGTATCGGCGCGCCATGATGCCGCATCGCCTGGTCGCGCCGCCAGCGCGCGACACGCATCGCCAGCAGCGTGACCCCGAGTATCAGGGCCAGCGCACCGACAATGACACCGATGTAGACCAGACTGACACTCATCCCCGGGTGGGTAGCGGCAGGACAGTAATTGCACGACGGCGATTGCCGGCGCGGCTCCCGGGTCACGGGGCAGGCAGAACCCGCCAGATCGGGACCCGACCGGCGCGCGCTCACCCGGTCCGGGCATCCCTCACCCCCCCGTCACCCCGGGTTGCGTTACGGAAAATTAGGCCGGTGAAATGTGGGCGCCAGTGCGTTGTGCCACAGTCACTTGGCGTGGAAACGGAAAACCACTTCACCCATCTCGATGCGGTCCCCCTCATGGAGGAGAACCGATTCACGTTCCGATGACATCAATGCGCCGTTCACGCTGACCGGGTTCGTGTGTGAGAGACTGGTGAGCCGCCATGCGGAATCTTCCCG
The DNA here is from genome assembly GCA_036393555.1 of Gemmatimonadaceae bacterium. GTDB lineage: Bacteria > Gemmatimonadota > Gemmatimonadetes > Gemmatimonadales > Gemmatimonadaceae > JABWBJ01. Next base: position 13,371 of record DASWGU010000272.1, on the reverse strand, counting down.
GGTGACCTTCGCGTGGAGCCGGCTGACGGTCGGTTCGTGCAGTTGAACATGCCGGTACGGCACACCATCCTGCCGGCCAAAGGTGACTTCGGTGGGAGCCGGGCCGGGCAACCGGACGAATCGGATCTCCTGCCCCAGGTCGCGCCCTTCCAGGATCTCCAGCCGGCCCGGCAGGAACTGGAGCGTTCCGTCCTGCGGCCGACGGACCTTGAGTGGAGGTTTCGGCTCAGCGTGCGGGAAGGCGGACCGTTCGCCGCTCACCGTGAGTCTGAGTCGCGCCGGGGGCGGTTCGACTGTGGCCGCCGCGCTGGCCTTACCCCAGTCGGCACCCATCGTCCCGGTCGCTTCCTGTGCGGGTGGTGCGTATGGCGAGCGGGCCGGCTCGGCGACTGGCCGGGCGACCTCGCTGGGCGGAGTTGGCGATGTGTACTCCGGGGTCCGCAGTCGGGCTGGCCTGGGCGGCACGGCGATCCCGGGGTCGGCGAAGGTGGCGATGGTGATGCCCTGGTGCCGCTGCCGCGCCCGTCGAATGCGAGGCAGCGCGACGCCGAACAGCAGGCCGAGCATCCCCGCTGCCAGCGGGATGCCGATCACGATGAGCAACTCCCTGGATCCCAATCCTCCCCCTGCGGTGATAAGATGGACCCGCAGTGACAGCGCCCTGACCAATGTAAGTGGGGCCGGCGTCAGGCGTTGTGATCAATGACGAGATTTTGGGGGCTTGCTCGGGGCGCCGCCCGGCCGATTGAGATTGGGGACGGAGGGGATTAGGTTCCGCGGCTCCTTTTAAGGGCCTGTAGCTCAGGTGGTTAGAGCGCACGCCTGATAAGCGTGAGGTCGGTAGTTCAACTCTACCCAGGCCCATAGTTCGATACATAAAGCCCCGCTTGGACTTACGTCCGGGCGGGGTTTCTGATTTCGGGCTCTCGGGTCGGTGCTGACAACCCCCCGCGCGCAGAAACTCGAATCTGATGTCAGGCATTCCATTCACTTCTTCCTCGCCACGTTCACGACCTTCGTGGAGGCGGCGAGCCTCCTCCTCGTGCCCGCAAACGCGGCGGCCGGATTGCCTTTCGCGCCGATCACTCTCGGCTTTCGTTGCCTGGACGTGAACCGACCAGCCAGGGCGGGTTTCGCTTTAAGGAACATGCGGTTGCCAATCACCACGTCTGGTCGCTCGTCCGCGATTTCCAGGAGCCTCAACGCGGGCCCGCCAGGCGGATTTTTCCCTTGCTCCCAGGCACGTACGGTCTCGGGGCTCACATTGAGAATCGACGCGAAGACGGACTGAGAGACACCCATCCTAGTCTTCCGGAGATCCATGATGCGCGAAGGCTCGAACGCCGTCGGTGGCTCGGCGGTCGCGTCACGCGAGGTAACCAGGACGCGGTCGACGGGCACATCGGTGAGTTCCCCGCGCTCGAACGCTACCGCCTCTCGGAGACCCTCAAGAATCTGATCGGCAACCCGGGGCGATGTCGCCTTCTTCGTGGCCTTCATCGTCATACCCAGCTTCACGAAACATCCCTTTGTGGTTGTGTCGCCACCGACGGCCGGTGTACCGTTTGATTCTGCGAACGACGCTGGAACCTGGTGCACGACGCGCGCGTTCCGCGTCCAATCTGGAGGGGTTCTGTCATGACTGCGACGGCCACCCCCGCCTGTCCGGCAGCGCGCCGGGTGTGTGCGTCGCTGGTCTTTGCGCTCACGCTGCTGCCGTTCGTCGCGGCGCTCGCAGCGGATGCGCGCGTAGTGCAGGACACGTTTCCACCGGTCGTGATCCGCAACGTACGAGTGTTCGATGGCGAGCGTGTGCTTCCGTCGGCGACTGTCGTTCTCGCCGACCGTCGCATTGCCGCGGTGGCACTGCCAGGCGAAGCACTGGACGTACCTCCGGGCGCGGACGTGGTCGACGGCGCGGGCAGGACGCTGCTTCCCGGTCTTATCGATGCGCACGCACATACGTTCAGCCGAAATCAGCTCAAGGGCTCGCTCGCGTTCGGTGTGTCCACGCACCTCGACATGTTCACCAACGTTGCAGTGATGCGCGCGATGAAGGCAGAGCAGGCGGCGGGCGGTGCGGCGGATCGGGCCGACCTGTACTCCGCGGGCACGCTGCTCACGGCGGCGCGCGGACACGGCACCCAGTACGGCCTGGTGATTCCCACGCTGTCCGGTCCGGATCAGGCCCGTGCATTCGTCGATGCGCGCATTGCGGAAGGATCCGACTACATCAAGATCGTGCTCGAGCGCGGCATGCCGGCGATGATGATGCCGACGCTCGATGTCGCGACGGTGCGCGCGGCGATCGACGCGGCGCACGCACGCGACCGGCTCGCCGTCGTGCACATCAGCACTGGCGATGCAGCGCGCGACGTGATCAACGCCGGCGCGGATGGCCTCGTGCACATCTTCCCCGACCGTGCACCGCGCGATGATCTCGGCAGTCTGGCAGCCAGCCGCGGCGTGTTCGTCGTGCCGACGCTCGCCGTAATGGACGGCATTTACTCGCGTCGCGGCGGCCGAGCGGTACTGGACGATCCGGATCTCAGCCGGCGGCTGTTCCCGGACGACCGCGAGAATCTCGACATCTCGGACCTGACGATGGGTGCGATGCCGGGCGATATCGCGCACGCGCTCGCGGCGGTGCGCCTGCTGCACGACGCGGGCGTCCCGATCCTCGCGGGCACCGATGCGCCGAATCCCGGCACCGCCCACGGTGCGAGTCTGCATCGCGAGCTGGAGCTGCTCGTACAGGCAGGACTGTCGCCGCTCGAAGCGTTGCAGGCTGCGACGTCGTCCGCCGCGCGCGCGTTCCGACTGGAGGACCGCGGCCGCATCGCGCGCGGTCTGCGCGCCGACGTCGTGCTTGTCGACGGCGATCCGACGACGGACATCCGGAAGACGCGCGCCGTGGTCGGCGTCTGGAAGGAAGGCCGGCGCTACAAGCTCGATCTGCACGATGCACAGCTTGCCCTGCTGAACGCGGCCGCGAACGCCGAGGTCGGTGGTCCACCGCCCGCCGGTGCCGGGAGCGGGATTGTCAGCCTGTTCGATGAGCCCGATGCCATCGGCCGGCCGCCCCGATCACGCTTCGGCACGGGCTGGCAAGCCGCGACGGACGCGCCAACGGGTGCCTCGACGGTCAGGTTGAACGTCGTGGCAGGCGGCGCGGAGGGAACGCGCGGTGCGCTCGCGGTGCGGGGCGAGCTGGGGACCGGCGCGGCGTTCGCGTTCGCCGGCGCGCGCTTCCGCCCGACGGCGGCCGACGGCGTGGGTGTGAACCTGTCGTCCTTCGACACGCTGTCGTTTCGCGTGCGCGGCGATGGTCGCAGCTACATGATCTACTTCTACGACGTCGCCGGCGGCTCGGCCGCGCGCTACGAATTCCGTGCGGGTCCGGAGTGGTCCGAAGTCGTCGTGCCGTTCGCGCAGCTCGGCTACGACGGCCGCGGCATGCGCAGCATCCTGTTCACCGCGATCGGTGCACCGCGCAGCTTCTCGTTCCTGATCGACGACGTACGATTCCGCTGAACGCGTCGCGTCAGCGCGTCGTTCCCGTAATCAGCGCCGAGGTCGATGCGCTGCACATGTGGAAACCGAGCGAGGTCAGTCGGGAGCCCGCGACATACCGACGGCGCTCGCGTTGAGTGGCACGCGATCGTTCTGGGAAAGCACCCGCAGCTGTCCCACCGCTTCGGCAAACACCGAGACCGTCGCGAGGTGAATCGCGTCGAGCGTCCGTACTGGTTCCCGGGAGAATGCGCCGCGGGCCCTCTCGGCCACGCGCGGAGAGACGTCGAGCAGGTTCCAGGATGCGGCCGGCTGGTCCAGCAGGCGCAGTGCCGCCAACTCGTCCGCATCGGTCACTCGACCGGTCGCTCGAGCTCGTGCGAGCGCTCACGCGCATTCGACGACAGTGCGGGTGGATGTCACGACTCGATCCGCTCGCAAGTTCGCGGAGCACTGACTGCTGCCTGGGTTCCCCCGGCAGCCACGCCAGGATGGCGCTCAACTCGGCGCAGGTCTCGGAGGCCTTCTTCGGCGGCACCCCGGACGCATCCTCGCCGCCTGGACGATCGGCGCTCTGGAGTTGGTGCTCTCGCCGGCAATCCTGGAGGAGTACCAACAAATCGGCGCTGAGCTCTTAGTCCAGTGCACGATGTCCTGACATGTGAAATCTAGCCCTTCGGCCGCATCATCTCGACGAACGGCGGATAGGCGAACAGTGGCGCGAGTGCCCGGCGCACATGGATCGAACGGTGATACTGATAGAAACCCTTTTCGAGCCCTCGTTCGTAGATCGCTATCGCGCGCTCCAGTTCGCCCAGATGCGACGCAACGGCGGCAGCCCAGACCGTAGGCTCGCCGGTGTCGAACTCCCGCTCCCGCTCGAGCAGCCACGTCAGCTTTCGCTCGGCCTCGGGACGATCGCCCGACATTGCTGCCAGAATGCCCAGGTGCCCGGCCGCAACCCAGTTCTCCGGTTCTTCGGCGAGCAGCGCTTCGTTAAGTGCCCTGGTCTCCGACCAGCGGCCGGCATCAAACATCAGGCTCGCGAGATCCTGACGATAACCCTGCGTTTGTTTGACCACTGGCGCGCGCTGTCGCCACTCGATAATACGTTCGAACAGCCTCTGCGCCGCCGCCTCATGTCCGTGGGCGCGCAGTTCTCGTGCCACGTCGCGAACGTTCCCTTCGGCGCCGGCAGGCGTTGTATTCAACAATTCGAGCGTTCTTCGCTCCACGTCCTCGACACGGCCAAGTGCGGCAAGTGCCATGAGTTCAGTCACCCGTCCGGCGTCGGGATTGCCGCGCCGCATGCGCGCGACATCAGACAGTTCACCGGAGAAGTCTCCGGCCAGGTGGCGCGCGGTTGTGAGAGCATTCCAGTAACGCGGCCCGCCGGCGGTCGGCAGGAGTGACCGCTCGTCGCCAATCCAGCGAGGTTCGATGTTCGTCAGGATCGCGATCGCTTCGCGCGGGCGTCCAGCCCATATGGCAGCCCAGCCAAGCTGCACGACCCACTGGGAACCAGGCACGAGGTCCACGACACGTTTCATCGCGCGATACGCGTCCACATGTCGTCCATGCAGTGCGGCTGCTTGATAGTCGTACATGGCCCGGTCCCACGGCGCCAACCGGTCGCGTATCGCTGCCAACCTCCTGACAACGGTATCGGTCCTGGCCGCCGCTCCTGCGTCGTTGAACATCCGCATGGCCCATATGAGCGGCATCGTGAACGACGAATCGAGGGCCGCCGCCTGGAGAAACAAGTGGGCCGCCTGGAGCTGCGGCCCTGGATATGGACCGGACATACGCTCGAACGCGCGCGCATACAGCTGGTACGCCTCGAAGCTCGGCGGCTGGCTCGCCATTTGCGCCCACGCCTCCATGCGCGGATCGATGATCGTTGCCAGTGCGCCGGCGACTCGCTGCCGTACCTGCTCCACGCTTTGCTCGATGGACTGCGCGGAATCCGCACTCACGTCCAGCGCCCGGAGCACGGAACCGGTCGACGCGCTCTGAAGGCGCGCCTGAAAGGCAAGCCCGGCACCGTTTCGGTGAAAGGAGCCGGACACGACCAGCCTGGCGCCCACCTCCCGGGCCAATGCCGATGCACCGCCGATGGCTCCGGTTTCGGCGGCCGACGCGAGCCGCTGCGCGCCTAACGCCATCGGCGGCGGCACCACATCCACCATGTTGGTCTGCGCCAGCGTATGGGTGATCCAGTCAGCGACCATCCCGCCCAGGTGTGCCAGCGCGGTGTCGCCCGATTGATTCTCGAACGGCAGGACCAGGACGCGTCGGACATTGAGGTCGGGGGATGCGATGCGTCTGTTCCCGGCCGCGCGCGTCGCAGCAAACGTGCCGGCGACCAGGACTGTCAGGGCGGCTGCGGCAATCACAAGGCGTCGCCGACGCTTGTCGAAACGCTCCGCTTTCACGATCTGGCGCGCGACCCTCCTTACCTCGGCTCCATCGTCATCGTCCGTCGCAACGGAAGGCGATGTCACGACAGCAGCCGGCGGCACCCCGTCGGTACCGTTCGAGCTCATGCGCTGGCGAATCTCGTCGATCAACCGGCGCGTTTCACTGGATGGCTCGAGCTCGAGGTCGCGCGCAAGAGCGGCGGCGAATGCTCCGTATGCCCGGATAGCGCCGGCCCGGTCACCAACTGCATCGAGCGCTTTCAGCACGTCCCGGAGTAGTGCTTCATCGTAAGGCGCAAACGTCCCGCCTCTCAGCAGCCATTGGGCAGCACCACTTGGATTCCCTGCTCGCATGTCAGCCGCTGCAAGGCGCTTGGCCGCGGCAAGCGCGTCTCGCGTGAACGCCGCGCGCTCCGTCTCAACCCAGCGCTCGAACTCCGGACAATCGCTGAGATGGAATCCGGCAAGGAAGTCGCCACGATATGCATCTAGGGCCGCCTGCGACTGTCCGGCGGCGAGCGCGTCTCGAAACGTCACCGCGTCACACATGACTGCGGACGGTTCAATGCCGATCTCACCGTCGCCTCGCGTCACGATGCTCCCTTCGCCCAGCGCCCGCCGCACCACGTAGACGGTCTGATTGAGGGCGTTGCGTGCGCGTGCCTCGTCGGATTCGGGCCAGAACATGGCCAGCAGGCGGTCGCGCCGATGCCATCCGTGCGGCCTCGCGGCGGACAGGAACACGAGAACAGCCACTCGCTTTGGCTGCGCCAGGAGGGCGGCGAAACGCCGGGTTCCCTCCCGATGGCGAAGGTCAATCGCTCCGAACGTCAAGAGTTCGATCATTGGCGGCTCGAGAACCGCTTTTCGTGTCAGCCCTTATCTGCCGGGTGAGGGCGACGTAAGCGGTCCCCTCTAAAATGCGACGCGGCTGCAACGGCGACAAGACAGCCGAATGCGTTACGACCAACCTTCCGCCAACTGGAGTCACTTATGTCAGGACTGAAGAACGTGTGGACCGTATTCCTGTCGACGTGTGTGCTGGTCGGTTGCAGCGAAGCGCCATTCTCCAGTGCACGCGTCCTGCCGACCGAAGCGGGGCTCGCCAAGGGGCCGACGGCCAGGGCGGCCCTTGCCGACGGAATCGTGGCCGCGAGTATCGCGGTCAAGCAATACAGCACCGACGGGAGCTTCTGGATCCAGAACACGGAATCGACGTATGATGCCGCGGTGAACTTCGATCAGACCGTCGGCGGCATGATCGAAGACTGTTCCTCTGGCGATTACGGCGCTGAGGGAACGACGCTGGACCTGTTGCGCGCCCACCTCGTCGACACAATCCAAGCGCGTTCTGGCTTCACCGCTATGGTCACCGGCTCGACAGGGAGTATCGTCCTCCGCTGGGCCGAGGCCGACGGGAGCGATTACTTCGTCAGGCTCGGAGTAACCGTCAATGCGCCGAGTGCTGATCCGACGGTAACGTCCAGCGGCAACGTCTACACGTATACCGGCGGAACGATATATGTGCTGAGAACTTCGGGGGTGAAAGGGAGCAAGACAAACCCGCGGACGAAGCGGGATGTCGTGTGTCCCAATCTCGATCAGGTTCAACTGACGTATCCTCTGTAACTCTCTCTTCGTGCCTCTCTGCAAAACGAAGCGCCAGGGTCCCGTCAGAACCACCTGGCGCTCTCCCCCTGGGCTGTCGCTACTCGCGGTCATGGTGATAGTCGCGGCATGCGGAGGCTCGGCGGGGAGAGCTCCCGCTCCAACGGCGCCACCACCACCACCACCACCTCCAGCGCCGCAGACGTCGCCCGATTCTGTGGTGCTCTTCGATCAGGGGCACCTGAACTACCACCGGATCGACGGGTCGTATGCGGCCTTCGGGCGCATCCTGGCTGCTGCAAACTGGGAGGTCCAGGCCACGTCGCAGTTGGACCTGGCGCTGCTTCGTCGCGGCCGCGTCCTCGTCATCGTCAGCGCCCTGGCGTCAGCGAACTATCCGAATAACTGGCGGCTTCCGACACCCTCGGCATTTTCATCCGACGAGATCAACACCGTGCGGCAATGGGTGGAAGAAGGGGGCGGACTGCTCCTCATCACGGACCACATGCCATTCGCCGGGGCGGCGGCCGACCTGGCCGCGGCGTTCGGCGCACGATTCAGCAACGGGTTTGCCTTTGACGAGAAGCAACTCGTCTTTCCCAAGCGCTGTCTCAATCCGTCTGAGGTGCATGTGTTCAGCCGCAGCGACGGAAGTCTCGCCAGTCACGTCGTGACGACTGGGGTCGACCTCGTGGCTACGTTCACCGGCTCAGCCTTCGAATTCGATGGCACGCCGCTCATGACGTTCAGCTCCACGTCGGTGTCCCTGGAACCGGACAGCGCCTGGAACTTCGCGTCAACGCCTCGCCGTCCTGTTGCCGGCTGGCAGCAAGGAGGTGTGAAGGTGGTGGGCCTCGGCCGCGTCGCGGTCTTCGGCGAAGCAGCGATGTTCACTGAGCAGAACTGCTCAGCAGGCGAGGCCATGGGAATGAACCATCCGGTTGCCCGGCATAACGCACGTCTTGCGCAGAACGTCATTGACTGGCTGGGCGGGAGGACCGTGCCTTAACGGGGCCGTGGGACCGCCGTGTGTTCCGGTAGCCCTGGTACGCGATCCTCGGCATTCCTTGAGAATGCGCCGGGGTTCAGACGCACGGCGCCCTCGCGAACTGACACCCGCACATTCATATGGTTGCGACCGATGGCGGCTTCCGGCCTGACGGCACCTTTGTGGCGTGGCCGGCGCACGACACGGCGGCCTTGACAGAAGGTTTTGCCGCGCCGTGCGCCGGCTCTTCGTGCGCCGCGGGCTGTTCGAGGAGGACGACGCCCAGGCCGATGCTGGCCTGGCCACACTCGGGCTTTCATGTGCACGACGCCGTGCTCGTGCCCGATGGCGACGTCGCCTTCGCGCTCCGCCTGGCGCGCTACTGCGCGGGCAACCCAGTGGCGCTCGGGGCGCCAGGTGCGCTACCGCTCCGACAAGGCGGACGGGCCGACGGCGGGGACCGATACGGTCGATCCGCTGCAGGTCCTCGCCCGGGTGACGGCGCACATTCCGAACAAGCATCAGGTGCTCACGCGCTACTACGGGCTACCACGCCAATCGTGTGCGTCGGGGGCGGCGCGGGCGTGGGGGAGACTGCGGGAGCCGCGGACGCGCCGCCAATTGTCGCGGGGCTGGTGCCGCTCCCGCTGCGGGAAGCGTAGCGGCGATCCGTAAGGAAGGCATCGGCGTCTACATCATCAGCAACACCAGCACCGAGAACCGGCATGCGCTGATGTTCAAGGCGTTCGACATGGTGCTGGGGATGCCGAAGCGCGACTGGTCGGCCGAGATACTGGCGATCTACCGCGAGGACGAGGCGCGGGCCGATTCGGTCGCGGCGCGCACTCGCCGGCCCCAACGTGTCGAGGGAACCAGGCCGAGCCTGTCCCTGGAGCGGTATGCGGGCACGTTCGTCGATTCGCTCTACGGCAAGGTGGGCGTCACGTTCGAGAACGGCGCGTTGCGGTACCGCTTGAGTTCGACGCAGGCCGGTACGCTCAAGCACTGGCAATACGAGACGTTCCGCGTCGTCTGGGACGACTGGTGGCGCGGCCGCTCGACCATCACGTATGTCGCAGGGCCTAACGGGGCGGCCGACCGCCTGGAGGTCGGCAACTTCGAGCTGCGGCGCGCCAGGAGGTAGGCGGACGGCCAGCCGGAGTCCTTGCCGACCCCTGCGGCACCCGTAGGTTTCCTAGTTTACCCTCGCTGGTGGCGCGGATGCACAGCATCGAGCAGCTGAACAGTGCGCTGACGGGCCGCTACGAGATCGAGCGGCGGGTGGGACAAGGTGGCATGGCCACCGTCTACCTGGCGCGCGACCTCCGGCACAACCGCAAGGTCGCGCTCAAGGTATTGAGCGCCGAACTCGCCGCGGTGCTGGGGCGCGAGCGGTTCCTGGCCGAGATCGAGACCACGGCCAACCTCCAGCACCCCCACCTCCTGCCCCTCTTCGACTCGGGTGAGATCGGCGGGCTCCTGTTCTATGTGATGCCGTTCGTGCAGGGGGAGACGCTCCGCAAGCTTCTGGAGCGTGAACGCCAACTCGCCGTCGACGACGCCATCCACATCGCTACGGCCATCGGCAGCGCGCTGGACTACGCGCACCGCCACGGCGTGATCCACCGCGACCTCAAGCCGGAGAACATCCTGATGCACGAGCGCGACCCGCTCGTGATGGACTTCGGCATCGCGCTGGCTGTCTCGAACGCAGGCGGCACGCGCGTCACGCAGAGCGGTATCTCCCTCGGCACACCGCAGTACATGAGTCCCGAGCAAGCGACCGGTGACCGGCAGGTCGATGGGCGCTCGGACATCTACTCGCTGGGCGCGGTGCTGTACGAGATGCTTGCCGGCGAGCCGCCGCACGTCGGCACTTCGGTGCATGCGATCATCGCCAAGGTGATCACCGACCGGCCGCGGAGCATTCGCGCGAGTCGCGATACCGTGCCCGAGTACGTCGAACTGGCGGTGATGCGGGCGCTGGCCAAGCTCCCCGCCGATCGATTCAGCACCGCGGCGGAGTTCGTGGACGCGATCAGCGGCACGAAGGCGCTGACGGTGCCGGGGATGCGCTCGACGGTGGTGCACAGGGGCGAGGTCCGTGATCTACCCATAGTGCCCGTTCGGCCGTACCGTCCGTCGCGCCTGGCGGCCGCCGTTGGCGTGATCGCGATCGCGGCCGCGGCGACAACGGGAGCTATGGCAGTGCGGGCCCTGCGCGCACCTGTGCTTGATCCGCCGGCCCGGTTCCCGATCGCCCTCCCCGATTCGCTGGCCCTGAGCAACTCGACGGGCCGGCAAGTGGCCCTGGCACGCGACGGGTCGCGCGCCGCGTTCATGTTGGGTTTTCCCGGACCGCTCTACACTCGCCGATCGGGCGAACTCCAGTTCGATCCCATCCCGTTGTCGGACTCGGCGCGGGCTGTCGTGATCTCGCCGGACGGACGACACGTGCTGTTCTGGGTATTCGCGGAGAACCCAGCCACGGCGCAGCTGATGAAGCTTCCGGTCGACGGAGGATCACCGGTCAAGCTCGCCGACTCGGCGTCCGGGGTATCGCAAGCGAGTTGGGGCGATGGAGGTCAGGTGCTTTTTCGTCGCCGGGACCACCTGGTGGTGATCTCTGCCGACGGCGGTGCGGAACGAGTCGCTGCTCGCCCCGACACGTCCAAAGGTCAAACCGCGTTGGGATGGCCGGAGTTACTTCCCGGGGAGAAGGCGGCGCTGGTCACAATCCACCATGGCCCGGGGAACAATCCCGACTCGCTGTATCTCGGCGTCGTCTTTCTCGACGACGGCCGCGTTGAGGACCTCAACGTGCGGGGCCTGACACCGCACTACGCATCGGGGCATCTGCTCTACGTGCGGCAGGATGGGCAGCTGATCGCTCTACCGTTCGACCGGTCAAAGGGACGCGTCACCGGTGACGCGATGGTGATTGCGAAAGACGTCTCGGCCCGCGCGTCCGGGCGTGGAGGAAGCAACGCGCGCGGCGTCACCGACCTCGCAGTCTCCGAAACAGGGACGATCCTCTTCACCGATGGTGGTGTGAGTTTCACTGGTGGCTTTGGCGGTGGCCCAGGCCGTCGCGGCGGGCCTCGCCGTGGCGGTGTCGGTAACGACTGGTGGATCACGGTTCGCCACGTCAAGGAAGGAGCGAGTGCCGCGGTGACGACCCGATCAGGAGCGTATCGCGAGGTGCGGGCGTCGCCGGACGGCCAGCGGCTGGCCCTCACCATCCAGGATCCGGTTGATGCCTCACGAGAAAACGTCTGGCTGCTGCACATTGCGTCCGACCAGCTGACCCAGTTGACGCGCAACGGTATGAGCAGTCGACCGGTGTGGAGCCCAGACGGCAGGCGCGTCATCTACCGAGTCACCGACCAGTCCCGGAAACCGGCGATCCGCTTTTTCTCGATACCGTGGGATCAGAGCGAGACGCCACAACCGGTCCTCGGCGCGGATGGCGCGGAGGACATCGAGTTTCCCGGGCCGCTCGGCAAGTACGTGGCGTACGTCCGCGGAGACTCCGCGGCGACTTCGTCGGGCACCACCAACTCCGACATCTTCATCGCCCCGATCGATTCACCGCAGGCGCTCCGCCCCTTTGCCGCCACCGAGATCAGGGAGCGGATGCCGCGCTTCTCACCGAACGGGAAATGGCTCGCGTTCAACGGGCACGAGTTGTCGCGGTCCGGGGGGAGGGAAACGGCGTCAGGGTCCATACTGTACGTGCGGCCCGTACCGGGGCCGGGGGCGCTGACGAAAGTGTCCATCGACGGCGGCATCGCCCCGATGTGGTCTTCGGACGGGAAGACTCTGTACTATTTCTCGGGAGGTGGCAGTGCGCCAGTCATTGCGGCGCGCATCTCAGAGGCCAATGGGTTCCAGGTGGTGAAGCGCGATACGGCGTTCCGACGCACGCCCCCGCAAAACAGCTTCGCGCTGTCCGACGCGCGGTCGCTCTCCGACATCATGCCAAACGGTGACATCGTCTATGTCACGGCCGTTCCGCCGCAGGTGACCGCGATCGTTACCGGTCAGGCGCCCCCGCCGACACCGGTCTACACCTCCAACCTGATCGCGATCGTGAACTGGCGCGGCCTTGCCGTCACCAGCAGGCCGCGGTAGCGTGGCAACGGCGACCACCGCATGACCGACCCGAATCCGCCGCTCCATACGACGGGACAGCTCAATGTCGCGCTGACGGGGCGGTACGTATTCGACAGGGAAATCGGCCGCGGCGGGATGGCGTCGGTGTACCTGGCGCGCGACGTCCGGCACAATCGCAACGTCGCCGTCAAGGTGCTCAATCCCGAACTCGGTGCCGCGCTCGGCGCCGAACGATTCCTGACCGAGATCGAGGTCACCGCCAACCTGCACCATCCGAATCTGTTGCCGTTGTTCGATTCGGGCGAAGCGGGCGGACTGCTGTTCTACGTGATGCCGTTCGTAGAGGGCCAGACGCTGCGCAGTCGGCTGGAGCGGGAAGGACAGCTCCCGGTGGACGAAGCGATCCGCATCGCCACGGCCGTCGCCGCTGCGCTCGACTACGCCCATCGCCACGGCGTGATCCATCGCGACCTCAAGCCCGAGAACATCCTGCTCCACGAACAACAGCCGCTGGTGATGGACTTCGGCATCGCCCGCGCCGTCTCGAACGCGGGCGGCGAGCGGCTGACGCAGCTGGGGATGTCGCTCGGCACTCCGCAATACATGAGTCCCGAGCAGGCGACCGGTGACCGCGACATCGATGCGCGCTCGGACGTCTACTCGTTGGGCGCGGTGCTGTACGAGATGCTCACGGGCAACCCACCGCACAGCGGCAACACCGTGCAG
>DASWGU010000271.1:0-9064 GCA_036393555.1 Gemmatimonadaceae bacterium | reverse complement strand
CGACTTCAGTCTTGCCCATCGCCCGGGCGATGTCGGGAATGCGCATGCCGTTGTACTTCGCGTTCTGCGGATTTCGGGCGTTGGCGAGCACCACGCCGTTCCACCCGCCAGCGGATTGGACGATGTTCCACCAGCCGGGCGACCCCGTCTGGACCTCACGCTTGAGCCGTTCGCGCGTCGCGGGGTCGCGGAGCCGCGCGCGCAGCGTGTCGTTCCCGCCCTCGAACGCCCAGGATGGAATCGTCGCCTCGAGTCCCGTCCCACCGGCAGTGTAGACGTAGATGTTCGCGGCAACGTCCACGCCCGCGGCCCGCGCCGCATCCACGAGCTGCTTCACGCTGTCCATCAGAACGCCCCAACCGGGCTGGTACGCGGCCTTGAGGTGGAACACTTCGCCGGCCATGCCCGCGCGCTCCGCGATGGTGATCAGTTCGCGCACCGATTGCACCACCTCCATGCCCTCGCCGCGAATGTGACTGGCGTAGGTGCCGCCGTACTTCGCGGCGGCCCTGGCGACCTCCACCAGCTCGTCGGTCGTGGTGTAGCTGCTGGGCGGATAGATGAGCGCCGTGGTCATGCCCATGGCGCCGGCGCGCATGGCACTGTCCACGCTGGCCCGCATGCGGTCGAGCTCTCCGGCGTTCGGAGCGCGGGACGACTGGCCAAGTACGGCCACGCGCGCCTGTGTCTGGCTGTAGTAGCTGCCGAAGTTGATGCTGATCCCCTGTCGCTCGAGGGTCGCGAAGTACTCCGGAATGCGGCTGGCTGAGACCGGGAATCCCCCTTCGCCACCGATGGCCGTGGTGACTCCCATGCGCAGCTTGTTTTCCGCGAGTCCGTTGCGGGAGAGGACGCCGCCCGACTGGTCCATGACGTCGATCCATCCAGGTGTCACGTATAGCCCGCGCGCGTCTATCTCGCGTTCGCCCTTGCCGGGCACGTGACCGATGGCGGCGAACTTGCCGTCGCGTATACCCACGTCGGCATTGATCCACGGGTTCCCCATACCGTCCAGGACGCGGCCGTTCCGGATGACGACGTCATACTCCGGCCGGCCGGTGAGGGCGCCCACGTCGGTTGGTTCGGATGGGAGCGCGGCGGGGTTGGGCGTCCCCGTTTGCGGCGCCGTGCGAACGCACCCGGCGAAGGCCAGTGTTGCGGCGACAATCCGGAGGGGCGTCAGTCGTGCGTCGTCAATCCATGTTCGCGGGAGCACCGTCTGGCCTCGGGGCAGTCGACCCCTGATCTTGTAGCGGGCGACCTGCTCTGTCCACCAGATGGCGCCTCACGACCACGACTGACGACTGACGACTGACGACTGACGACTCCGGCTGACGACTGACGACTGACGACTGACGACTCACGACTCACGACTCACGACTGACGACTCACGCTGACGACATTGTTCTCCATCCGCGACCTCCTTTCGCTCGACGACTACGCCGCCTGCCTGGCGCTTCAGGAGGCCACGTGGGGCGTGGGGTTTTCCGAACGCGTGCCGACCGCCATCCTGCGCGTGAGCCAGATGATCGGCGGGGTCACCGCGGGGGCCTTCGACGACGGCACGCTGCTGGGTTTCGTCTTCGGCATGACGGGGCTCCGTGACGGCGAACTGGTCCACTGGTCCGACATGCTCGCGGTCCGTGAACATCTGCGCGGGCAGGGCATCGGCGCCCGGCTCAAGCAATACCAGCGCGAGAAGGTCCTCGCCCTTGGCGTCAAGTCCATGCTCTGGACCTACGATCCGCTCCAGGCACGGAACGCCAATTTTAACGTCAACATCCTCGGCGCCATGCCCGTCGCCTACCAGCCGGACATGTACGGGTCGAACACGGGCAGCGCGCTGCACGGTACGCTGCCGACGGACCGCTTCATCGTGAAGTGGGACCTGCATCGCGAAGACGCGCACCGCTCCGGCGAAGACGCCGTTCCGGCTGACGACGCCCCGCTTCCAGTGGCCAATCCGCTCGCCACCGACGGTCTGCCCATCGACACCCTCATGGAGATGACGCCACCGCCGGGGGCAGCGGGATATCGCGTCCAGGTCCCGCGCGACTTCACAGCCCTGCGCACCGCGACGCCCCACGGTGCGCTCCGCTGGCGCATGGTCGTGCGTGGGCTGCTCACGACGCTGTTCGCACAGGGTTATTCCGTCAGCGCCTTCCGCCGGACTGAGGGAGACACCCTGCCGTATTACGTCCTCCGGCAATTCACCACGACGCCCGTCCCATGATCCGACTGCAGGCCATCACCCTTCGCGAGATCCGCCTCCCGCTCAGGGAACCGTTCCGCATCTCGTCGGGCACGGTCAGTGAGCGGCGAATCGCCCTTCTCGAATTCCGTGACGCCAGCGGGTTGACGTCGTGGAGCGAGTGCGTGGCGGGTGAGTTCCCGAACTACTCGCCGGAGACGATCGACACTGCCTGGATCGCCATCACCCAGTGGCTCGCGCCGCGCGTCCTGCAGCGCGACGTCGCGGCGCCCGGCGCCGTCCGGTCGCTTCTGGATCAAGACCTTCGCGGTCACAACATGTCGAAGGCCGCGGTCGAGATGGGGATCTGGGGACTGGAGGCGACCCGGCTGGGAATGCCGCTCTCCCGCCTGCTCGGGGGAACGCGAAGCGAGATCGACGTCGGCATCTCGCTGGGCATCCAGGCATCGCCGCTGGCGCTGGTGCAGCGGATCGCCGGGGCACTGGCTGAGGGCTACCGGAAGGTGAAGATCAAGATCATGCCGGGTTCCGACCTGGAGTTCCTGCGCGCGGCGCGGGAGGCCGCCGGTCCGGACGCACCGCTGATGGCGGACGCGAACAACGCCTACACCCTCGACGACGCCGAGCGCCTGGCGCAGCTCGACGAACTCGACCTGATGATGATCGAGCAGCCCCTGGCTTTCGATGACCTGGTGCGGCACGCTGAGTTGCAGCGCCGCCTCAGGACACCGATCTGCCTGGACGAGTCTATCACCTCGCTGGAGCGCGCGCAGGACATGGTGACGTTAGGCAGCGGCCGGATCGTGAACATCAAACCGGGTCGGGTGGGCGGTCTTGCCACATCCATTGCCATTCATGACTTCTGCGAATCGAACGCGATTCCGGTCTGGTGCGGCGGGATGCTGGAGAGCGGGATCGGGCGGGCGTACAACGTGGCGTTGGCGTCGCTGCCGAACTTCGTCAAGCCGGGAGACGTGTCGCCCAGTGCACGCTATTGGGAGCGGGACATCGTGACGCCGGAGTGGACCATGACACCGCGCGGGACCATCACCGTGCCGAACGGTGCCGGCCTCGGGGTGGATATCGACCTCGATCGGATCGACAACCTGACGGTGCGGAGGGAGGTCGTGGAGGGGGGGTGATCAGCGATCGGCGATCAGCGATCACCTGCTCCCGGTGGCGGCGGGCGGCTATGGCGAAGGCGGGAAAGTAGCGACGAAGGCCGGCCGCTGACTCTTCGGAGCATCCTGATCGAAGAACAGCCGGCAGAACTCACTGATCCGATACCAGGTCGGTCGACCACCCTGCGGATCGCTTCGCGCGTGTTGGCGTCGTCTATCGAACGGCTCCGGTTTTCCTGCTCGGCCGCACATTGATCATCGGGTCGAATTCGATCCGGTTCTCTCCGGATTCCGCAGGATACAGGTTGATTCCCAGAGGTCGGCCTGCACGGAGCCATCGTCCATGAGCAGCGTTCCTCATCCGTCTGAAGCTGTCCCCCGACGGCATGACCCCGCGCGCCACATCCACGACCGCCTTGACCATGTCACCAAAGGACTGCTCGGCCAGGGCAGCGAGTCCGGAACGGCTGGTGCTCTCCCTGACGATGGTGATCGGTTTCGGTTCCATGTGCCGCGTGGCATGGGAATCGGGAGACCGAACTTTGCCCTCTGCACCGGCCTGCTCAAGGCCCGAAGGACTGGCCCTCGATGATCTGGTCGTTTCCGGTGGCGGCCGATACGTTCAGACCGCCCTCTCACACTCACCGCATGGTTACGCACGTCGATCGCGCAGTCGGATTGTTCACTCCTGCCGAAATCGCGCAGCTGACCGCGCTGCGACGAACACTGCACCGACACCCCGAGCTGTCCTTCCAGGAAGAGCAGACCGCCGTTCGCCTCGAGGAATCGCTGCGCAGCGTCGGCATCGCCGACGTGCGGCGGGTCGCTGGGACCGGCCTCGTGGCGCGAGTCCCCGGGCGGGAGCGGGGCGGTCCGGTGGTCGCCATACGGGGAGATATCGATGCCCTGCCGATTACGGAGGTGACCGGGCTGGAGTATGCATCAGCCGTGGCGGGCGTCATGCACGCCTGCGGCCACGACGTGCACGCCACGTGGGCGATCGGCGCCGCGCTGCTTCTGCGCAGGACTCCCGCACGCGGTGACGTGCTGATCGTACTTCAGCCTGCCGAGGAGGTGGGAGCGGGTGCGGGGGCGGTGCTGGCGTCCGGCGCGCTGGACGAAGTGCAGGCCATCTTCGGCGCTCATGTCGATCGCCGGTTTCCCCTGGGCGAGGTCGTGGCGCAGCCCGGTCCACTCGCTGCGTCCGCCGACTCGTTCTCCATCGAGGTCGTGGGCCGTGGCGCGCACGGAGCCCGGCCGCACGAAGGTGCTGACCCGATAGTTGCCGCGGCTGCCATCGTGATCGGGCTGCAGACGGTGGTCTCCCGGCGACTCGATCCAGGAGCCGCGGCGGTCGTCACCATTGGTGCGATCCGCGGGGGCAGCGCGCCTAACGTGATTCCGGAACGCGTCGAGATGAAGGGTACGCTCCGCGCCATGCTTCCCGAGGTGCGCCAGACTCTCCACGATGAAGTCGGCGCGGTGGCGACCGCCGTCGCGGCCGCGCATGGCACGAAGGCGCTGGTGACGATCAAGCGTGGGCCGCCGCCCATCGTGAATCCCGAACGTGAGGCCGCCTGGGCGCGTCAGGCCGCCGAGCGTGTCCTGGGGTCCGGCAGTGTGATGCCGTTAGGGATTACCAACATGGGCGCGGAGGACTTTGCCTGCTACCTGGAGCGAATGGGAGGGTGCTTCCTGCGCATCGGAGCGCGCGAGCCCGGAGGCGAGCCGATCCCGGCCCACTCGCCCCGCTTTGTCGTTGCCGAGGAGAGCATCTTCATTGGGGCGGCCGTGCTCGCGGAGTGTGCCAGGGTAGCGGGGGAGCGGCTCGGCGACTCCTGACCCGGCAACCCCGAGGGTCAGGCAGGCCGGCGCGTCAGGACAGCGCCGGCAGTTCCTCACCGGGGTTGATGAACCGGTTGCGCGCCGCACGCTGCTGTCGCTCATGGAGGCGCGCGTAGCGACCATTCAGTGCCACCAGCTCAGCATGCGTTCCACGCTCGACCACCTCTCCTGCCTCCAGGACGATGATCTGATCGGCGCCCAGTATCGTCGACAGCCGGTGCGCTATGACGAACGTGGTGCGACCGCGCCGCAACGCCTCGAGGCCGGCCTGGATGTGCGCCTCGCTCTCGCTGTCCAGGCTCGACGTCGCCTCATCGAGGAGCAGGATCACCGGATCAACGAGCAGGGCCCGCGCGATCGCCATCCGTTGCCTCTGTCCACCCGACAGCTTCACACCACGCTCACCGACGATGGTCTCGTATCGCTCCGGCATCCGGTCGATGAATTCGTCGCAGTGGGCCACGGCGGCAACTCGCTGCACGTCATCCAACGGCGCGTCGGGTCGCGAGAAGCGGATGTTCTCGAGAATCGTGCCGTCGAACAGGATCGTGTCCTGCAGCACGAGCCCGATCTGCTCACGGTAGCGTCGCAGGTCCAGTCTGGCGATGTCGATTTCGTCCACCAGGACGCGCCCGGCCGTCGGCCGGTGAAACGCGGCGAGCAGGCCGAGCATCGTGCTCTTCCCCGCACCGCTCGCGCCGACGATGGCCGTGGTGGTCCCGGCCGCTGCGTCCACTGACACGCCCTGCAGGACCGGCACCGCCTCTCGATAGGCGAAGTGCACGTCCTCGAAGCGCACCGTCCCGCGAAAACGCGGCAACCTCGCCGCGGCGGCCGTGTCACCCTCGGTGGGTTCATCCAGCAGCTCGCGCGCACGCTCCAGGCCCGCCAACGCGTCGGACAGCTGGGTGCCGATCTGCGCTACCTGGATCAACGGCGCCGCCACGAGTCCGGTGAAGAGTGCGTACATCGCGAGATCGCCCAGCGTGAGCGACCCGCCCAGCACCTCGCGACCGCCCATGAGGATGAGCGTCGCTCCCATGCCGCCCACGGTCATCGCGGTGAGCGCGCCGACCGCGGACCAGCCGGCCAGCGTCCGCACCACCAGTCTGAGCATCCGGTGCACGCCCCGCGTGAACAAGAGATCCTCGCGGCGCTCGGCCACATACGCCTTGAGGATGCGGATGCCGCCGAGTGCCTCGCCCAGACGACCGGCCACGCGGGCGAACTCGACACTGCGCTCCCGGTTGATGGGTCGAAGGCGGGCAAAGGCGAACGCCACACCGACACCGATCGCGCCGAGGAACAGCAGCATGACCGTCGTTATGCGCCAGTCGATCCAGAAGAGTACGCCCAGCGCCGCGCTGGCGGTGACCAGCCCGCCCAGCAGCTGCACGAACCCCGATCCCAGCAGATTCCGGATTCCGTCCGGGTCGTTCATGATGCGCGACGTGAGCGCACCCACCTGCGTCTCGTCGAACCGCGCGATGGGCAGGCGCAGGACGTGGGCGGCCAGCCGGCGGCGCATGTCGGCAACGGCGCGCTGGGCCGCGGCACCGAGCACCAGGGAATTCACGTAGCCCGTCGTTGCCTGCACGATGGTGGCCGCGATCACGATGCCCGCAAGCGGGAGCAGGAGGTCCTCGCGACGGTCGACCAGCACCTCGTCGATGAAGTACTTCGACGACGCCGGGAGGACCAGGCTTGCCGCCCGGCTCACCAGCGTGAGGAGCACACCGATCGCCACGTGCCCGCGATGGCGTCGCATCAGCGCACGCAGCTCCCGCCATGCCGATGGGGATAGCGAGGGAACCGCGTCGGGCCGGTCGAGCATGTCTTCCGGCTTGGGGAGCCGATCGCCCCGCGGGAACATCCGCATCGGCGACGTCATGGCGCGTGCCTCGCCTCAGGTGTGCTCACGCGGTGGCGCGTCTTTCAGCCAGCCACGGCGCGCCCCGCACGGTGATCCATCGGATCAATACCGCGAGCCCGATGCCGATCGTCGCGATAACCACGAGCGTGGCATAGAGCCGGTCGATGCGGAACGTCTGCCCCGAGAGCCAGAGCAGTGAGCCGATGCCCGTGCGCGATCCGACCATCTCCACGCCGATGGTCGCGTGAAAGGCAACATTCGCCGAGAGGTGCAGGCCGGTCAGCATCAGCGGCAGGCTCCCCGGCAGGAGCACGCGCAGGAACATCTCCCGGCGAGGAAGCCAGCGAAGGCCAGGAGTTCCGATGCCCGGTGGTCACCGCTGGGCGCCATGGCGGGAACCTAAGGCAAGACCCGGGCCATGTCTGGCCTTTGCCACGGCAATTCATACGCTGGAGGTCGATGGCACCGTGGCTTCTTCGCGTACAAGCGAACCCCGCAGGTCGTCATTGCTGGTGCACACCGAGGTCCCGGATGCGCTGCGTGGGCGAAACCTCGGAGGCGTCCTGGCAAGGCATGCCCTCGATGCCGGCCCGCGCGGCGGGGCAGAGCATCGTCCTCCGTGTCCCTTCGTGGCGGCCTGGATCCGTCGCCACCCCGAGTACGCAGACCGGCAGTGAAACGGAGGACCCGGGCGGCGCTCGGCCGGATCCCTCGACGGGACATGACTTGGGGAAGTACGATTGCCCGCCGAACGGAGGCCGCCGCGCGCAACGCCTTATTGCGCATGAGGCAGTGCCACCATCGAGCGATGACCAGCCTTTGCTACAACGTTACAAGGTGCTGTGGCGCTGCGCCCTTCACTGCTCCAGTCGCGATCGTCGCGTCGAACGTAACCAGGCGACCACCGTACGTCACGGCTAGCGCCAGCAGATACACGTCGGTCAACTGGCGTGGACCATGTACCCGCGATGGGTCGATCAACCGCTGATCGAGCAGGCTCTGGCTATCGGGCCAGAATTCGTGTGCATCGTGCAGGGTCGCGGCGCGCAGCCGCTCGACGATCTGGACAACGGAAAACGCGTTGGGATATCCCGGATGCGACATGATCCGCACGCAGCCGTTCTGAGTGATGGGGCAGGACGCCCACCCGTGGGGGCCGTGCTCGCTGAACCACTCAACGGCACTGCGGTGTGAGGTGTGATCGCTGTCGAGCAGGGCGATGAGCACGTTGACGTCGAGCAGCGCGCGCATCGGTGAGCGTCAGTACGCGTCTTCTTTGCGCAGCTGGTCTATCAGCTCGTTGGTGACGATTCCGCCGCGCCGCGGAAAGGGCCTGAAGCCGTACACGGCTTTCGGTTCTCGGACCGCGGGCGGGGTCGGCGCGGTCAGCGCCTGACGCAGCAGTTCCGACACGACCTGACCAGCCGTCTTGTTTTCGCGCCGCGCGCGTTCCTTGGCCGCGAGGAGCACATCCTCGTCAATGTCGAGGGTAGTTCGCATGCATCTGATGCTATTGCATCACGCATCAGATGTCAAGCTGTGCCAGCGCGACCGCCCTAACGAACCGGACCCAGGTACCGGTCGAACCAGGCGAGCGATTGGCGGATCAGGTCCGTGCGCGGCACGTCGTGCCCGCCCTCGTAAACGATCCACTTCTTGTGCTCGGCTGGCGTGCCCAGGAACTCGAAGAAGGGCTCCTGCGCCGTCTCGACCGGGAAGAAGAAGTCGTACCGCCCGTTGAGCATGAGCACGGGGCTCGTGATGCGCGGCAGGTAGTTGATCGGTTACATGAGGTGCACGGTGGCCATACCGCCGTGGCCAAGCTCGCGCTCAACCTCGTAACGGCCTGAAAGAGCCTTCGCCAGCCGTGTCGTCACGTCGCTCACGGGGACGAACGTACCACCCTCCGGTCCCCCGACCAGTCAGGTCACTTCACGCCGATTCGCTGACGGGGTAACCCTCGGTGGTCAGCGCTGACGCTGTCGCTTGGCAATGAAGTTCGCGGACCCCATC
>DASWGU010000270.1:0-6947 GCA_036393555.1 Gemmatimonadaceae bacterium | reverse complement strand
TCACTCTTCACTCTTCACTCTTCACTCTTCACTCCCCTACACCTCCCCTCCCCGTCGCAGCTCCAGTATCCGCTCCGACGTCCGCATGGCCAGCGCCATGATCGTCCACGTCGGGTTCTTGTCGGCCTGTGATACGAACGGCCCGCCATCTGCCAGGAACAGGTTCCGACAGTCCCAGGCCTGACACCACTGATTCAGCGCCGAGGACTGCTCGTCGCGCCCCATCCGGACCGTGCCCAGCTCGTGGATGATGGAGCCGCCGGTGGCAATCCCGTACCCGCGCTCCCTGGTCGGCATGGGCGAGAACACCTCTCCACCCATTTCAGCCACCAGCGCGCGGAAGGTCTCCTGCATGTGCTTCACCTGGTTGATCTCATGGTCGGTCCATTTCCAGTGGAAGCGCAGCACTGGTATCCCGTATTTGTCCTTCGTCTCGGGATCCAGCTCGCAAAAGCAGTCCGCGTTGGGGATCTGCTCGCCGCGGCCCGAGAAACCGATCGTGGAGCCATAGAACCGGCGATAGTCATTCTTGAGCCGCGCGCCGTACCCACCGCCAGGCTCGTAGCGCTCGATTCCACCCATGAAGCCGTAGGACGGCACGCCTAACCCGCCCCAGACCTCGATGTGGTAGCCGCGGGGGAAGTCGAGCTTCCTGTTGTCCAGCCACCACGGCATGTAGACGTGGCCGCCACCGACGCCGTCGCAGTTGTGCGGCACGTGATCCACCAGCCTGGGAATGAACCCCGCGACGTCGCTGCCCGTCGTATCGGTGAGGTACTTGCCCACCACGCCGCTGGAATTGCCCACACCCTGAGGGAAGCGCGACGACTTCGAGTTGAGCATGATGCGCGCCGACTCGCACGCGCTGGCCGCCAGCACCACCACGCGCGCCCGGATGTGATGCTCCTGACCGGTCGAGGTGTTGATGTAGGTCACTCCCGTGGCCAGGCCCTGCGTATTGACCGTCACCTCACGCGCCATCGCGTTCGTGAGGATCGTGAGCCGGTTGGTCGCCTGCGCCGGGAACAGCAGGACGTTCGGCGAGGAGAAGTTCGAGTTCGTCATGCACCCGCGATTGCACTGTCCGCAATAGTGGCACGGTGCCCGGCCGTTCACCGGTCGCGTGATCACGGACAGGCGCGCAGGAATGCACCAGATCCCCATCCGGTCGCACGCCTGCTTCACGTACAGCTCGTAGCACCGCGGTCGCGGCGCGGGATGGAATCGGCCATCCGGGTGGTTCGGGAGGTTCTCCCGGCTGCCGAAGATGCCGACCAGGTCATCGACGCGATCGTAATACGGCGCCAGATCGCGATACGTGATCGGCCAGTCGTCGCCCAGGCCGTCCAGGCTCTTCCGCCGGAAATCGTCCGGGCCGAACCGGAGCGAAATGCGGCCCCAGTGATTCGTGCGTCCTCCAAGCATCCGGGCACGCCACCACGAGAAGCTCGTTCCCTCCGCGCGCGTGAAAGGCTCCCCTGGCAGGTTCCATCCCCCGACACACGCATCGAACTCGCCGAACGGTCGCTCGGAGGTGGACGCGCCGCGGTTGGGAGAGTCGTAGGGCCACTTGAGCATCGCGCTGTCCGATGAGCTGTTGTCCCACCAGCCTCCTGCCTCGAGCAGCGCGACGCGGGCGCCGCCCCGGGTCAGCGTGTGCGCGGCGATCCCGCCACCGGCGCCGGACCCGACCACGCACACGTCGTACTCGTTCTGTTGCTGCATTGTCGATCTCCCGGTGTTGCCCTGACCCCTGACCCCTGACCCCTGACCCAGACCTCTGACCCTGATCCCTGATCCCTATTCCCACTTCAGCGCCCCCAGCACGTCCGTGTAGTCGTCCGTCCACAGCCGGGACGTCTCCCACGCACCCAGCGCGTACCAACCGTCCACCTGCACCAGCTGGTGCAGCACCTCGGACTCCTTCGCCAGCACGATCCACCGACTGCCATAATACAACTTGCCGCGGCCGGTGTCGTCGAAGCCCCGCTCGCCCAGGGCCCCCGACACCTGCGCGTCGTGCGCCAGCGCCATGAGCACCTCGCGGAGGTCGAGATACCGGTTGCTGATGTGGAAGGCGACCACCCCGTTGTCGTCGAGCTTCCGGAGGTACAGCGCCAGGGCTTCCCGGGTGATCAGGTGGGCCGGGATGGCGTCCGAAGTGAACGCATCGAGGATGATCACGTCGAATTCCCCGTCAGCGGCGTTCACCAGCGACAGTCGCGCGTCACCGATGACGACGTTGGTCCGCGGCGCGCAGTCGCGCAGGTATGTGAAGAGCCTCGGGGTCCGGGCGATGCGCTCCACCAGCGGATCGATTTCGTAGAACGTCCAGTGTTCGTCGGGGCGGCCGTAGCAGGCGATCGTCCCCGTGCCCAGGCCGACCATCGCCACGCGCCGGACAGGTTTCTGCGCGACGTGTGCGAAGAGGTCACCGAGCGGGCCCTCGCGGCTGTAATACGTCAGCGGCTCGAGCCGCCGCTCCAGCTCGCGGCTCTGACCACCGTGCGTGGTCGTCCCGTTCTGCAGCACGTGGTATTCCGCAATCCGCCGGACACGGTAGATCCCGAAGAAGCTCCGCTCCTGCAGCAGGACGTTGGAGCGCATCACGTCGGTCACCTGCATCGCCGCGTAGATGGCACCGGCACCCAGCGCCAGGCGGAAGGGACGCTTCCAGAAGAAGAGCACCGCGAGCGCCGCTGCTGCCAGAAAGACGTACGTTCCCCCCGCGAACCACTCGTCAGGCGTGGACGGCAGCCGGTACACCCACCAGATCGTCACCCCCACGGCTGCCGGCAGCAGGAGGTCGCGCAGCAAATCCCTCCAGCCACCGAAGGAACGGCTGGCGCCCGGCCGGAGGCCCAACGCGATCACCAGCGCGAAGGGATACTCCACCAGCGAGTTGTACAGCAGCGGCGCGAAGATCACGTTGAACACGCCGCCCAGCACGCCACCCAGAGACATCCAGAGATAGAACTCCGTCAGGTATTCGGCGCGCGGCCTGCTGTCCGCCAGTTCCCGATGGCACATCATGGCGGTCGCGAAGAAAGCCACCAGGTGCAGCGAAAAGGGACCCACGATACCGCGGCCCGCTCCCAGGCAGATCGAGACCATCAGCGCCAGGGCCAGCAGCAGCTGCGCGTGCAACATGAACCAGCGCGGAATGAGCGGCCGCCGCGCGAACACCAGAACGAAGGTCAGCAGGTACAACGCCAGGGGAACCACCCACATGAACGGCACCGATGCGATGTCGGTGCTGAGGTAGGTAGTCACCCCGATCAGCAGGCTGGATGGCGCGAACGACAACAGCACCCATCGCAGCCGCCAGTGCCGGTTCGGAACCAGCGTCGGCTCCCCCATGACGCGATCCGTGCCCAGTCGAAGGCGCCAGATGAGCGACGGATTCTCCTCGATGAAGTACCGCATCGATCCCCGCAGCGCACCCGGCCGGCGAAGCCGGAGGCCTTCGTCGGTCTCGACCAATCCGGGTATCCCGTGCACGCCCGGAGCAGGCTCGGCCAGCGGTGCGCCCGACTCGGCGCCCGTCGGCGTGATGGAAGTCGGTATGTCGGATTGCTCGGCCGATCCGTGGAACGTCGCCTTGCGGAATACCACGGCGCCGATCGCGCAGGCCCCGATCAGAGCGAGCAGCGCGTAGTAGAACGTGGTCCAGCTCAACGCCTGCTCCGTGAGGCGCAGGCGCGGTTCGATCACGAACGGATACGCCAGCAGCGCGGTAAAGCTCCCCAGGTTGCTGGCCGCGTAGAGGAAGTACGGATTCCTCGCCGACGCGTGTCGCGTCGCCGCGAACCACCGCTGCATCATCGGCGCGCCCGCGGACAGCAGCACGAACGGCAGCCCCAGGGAAACCGCCAGCAAACCAAGCAGCCAGGGGATCGGCAGCACGGTGCCCGATGGCGTAGACCACGCTGCCGGAACGTGGATCGGCAGCAGCAGCACGGCGAGCGCCAGCAGGACGAGGTGCATGCCGGCTTGTGTCCGCACCGCGAGTCGCGACGACACATGCGCGTACACATAGCCCGCGAGGAGCGCGGCCTGAAAGAACAGGAGGCACGTGTTCCAGACGGCGGGGCTGCCGCCCAGGAGCGGCAGCACCATCTTCGTGAACATCGGCTGGACCGCGAAGAGCAGGCTGGCGTTGAGAAAGATCGCGATGGTGAAGCAGGCCAGCAGCGCCGCCGACGGCACCGCCCGGAGCACCGCCTCGCCGAGCCTCGTGACGGGCGTGGCGCCGGCGTCCGGAAACGTGTGTTCGTGCATGGCGTGCGAATGTGACATGCGGTCATCGGGTCGTCCATGCGCATCTTCGGCTGAACGCGTGCGACGCTTCGTCCCCGTGAGTCAGGATCCGCCACCCGCACCGCTCGAGTTCGCGTCGCCGTGTGCGCCTTGCCTCCCCGCAAGGGGTGACCTCACATGGTTGCGTCCGGCATCTTTGTCACCATGCGGACGCCCCGATCTTCGGTCAGCGCGGCGCCACTCGTGGTGTGCTTCAGCGATGTCGATGGCACGCTTATGGACGAACGGGAGCGGCTCATCATCGACCGCGATGATGCTGCCGGGTTTGCGTCGTTCATGGAGTTGGTGCTCACGTCCAGCCGGACGCTCGTTGAACTCGCCCGGATCCAGCGGCGGCTCGGGCTCGTGGCGCCGCTGATCGGGGAGAACGGCGCGGTTGTGGGACTGCCCCCGCGGTGGCGTGGCGGTCGTTCCCCGGGCCTGCGCCGCGTGGGTGGCCGTTCCATGCAGGTCATTCCGCTGGGTCAGCCCGCGGTGACGGTTCGGTCGCGAACACGACGGTGCGCGCGCGCAGCCAGCGTGCGGATCGTCGAGCAGCGCGACCTCCTTCCGGACCGCGGCCGGTCGTTGCGTCGGACGCACAGCGTCTGCGTGCGGAACTGGCGTGGGCCGGCGGCGGAGCGCTTTCTGGCGGCGCTGCGCGACGAAGGGCTCGACGCGACGCGTTCCGGGCGGTGGATCACGATTACCGCAGGTGCGGACAAGGGCGGCGGTGCCCGCGAGGTCCTTGCCATGGCGGTGCGGCGCGGTGCACAGTTCCAGTGGTCCGCGGCGATCGGGAATGCCGAGAACGACGCGCCGTTGCTGGCTGCCGCCGACCGTCGATACGCGATCCGTAACCCACGGCGGGGTCACGATCCAGCACTGGTCCGAGTGCCGCGGGTTCACGCCCTCACCTTGGTCGGTCTCGCCGGCTGGCGGGAAGCCCTGGGCCGGATCCTCGCCCAGCGAAGGAGTCAGTGATGCTCAGGAAACGCCAGCCGGTGTGGACCGTCACGGTGCTGACCATCCCGCAGCGCGAGGCGTTCCTGCAGCGCCTCTTTGCGTCCATCCGGGAACTCCGGTGGCGCCGGACCTGGGAACTCCATGTTGTCTACAACTGGGAAACCGACGAGGAGCCTTATGCGGTCGAGCAGCGCATCCTCAAGCTGGGCCGGCGGCTCCCACTCACGGTTCACTTCAACACCCGGAACCCCACAATAGGTGGCGGTCGCGCTCATCAGCTCGCTGTCTGCAAGTCGCCGCTCATCTGCTTTCTCGACGATGACCTCACCTTGCACGGTGACCTGTTCGAGGTGATCGAGGAGCGACTGCGAGACATGCCGGTCGGCATCGTCGGGACGCCTTCCCTCGTGGAGGATTCCGACCGGCTCTTCAAGCCGCGCCGTTCGACGCCCCACGTCGATGCGCACGACATGCGCTTCATGAGCGTCCAGGGCATGCTCGTCGCCGGCTACCGGCGGCTGTTCCAGGACATTGGTGGCTTCAATCCGCGGCGCGCCTTCTGGGGCGAATGGACCGAGATGAACCTCCGTATGTGGCGGCACGGCTTCGCGACGGGATACGCGATGGATGGCAGCTATCTCCGCCACTGGCACGGCGCTCCCGAGTCCCCCACCCGCAACAAGCCCGGGCGCCAGGACCATGTCTTGTGGGGACTGCTGTGTACGGCCCTGGAGTACGATGCCATTGCCCTCCGCCCCGACACCGAGCGCTTCTGGGAACTCGTCGAGCAGCGGTACCTGGCCTACTCCTTCGGTGACAGCGTCGGTCCGAAGGAGCTCCTCCATTCGGTGCTCCGGCTCGTCCCCCGACTCGCTGTGGAGTGGCCCCACATCGCCGAATTCCGCGAAACGGCGCGCAACCATCCCTTCCAGTTCGCGCCCTTCCACAGCATCACCGAGCGCGACGTCGCCGAGGTGCTCGCGTACGCCGAGCCGCGGATCGCGAAGTACCGGCGCGCCGTCTGGAACCGGGTCCGGGCAGCATCGCGTTAGGTTCGTCGCGGCGAAGGGACGGCGGCGCAGCGTTCCAGCGCCGCGGCATGCCCGGCCAGCTCGGCCGGCAGATAGCAGTGCAGTCCCACCGCGATCAGGCCTGCCCGTCGGAACGCCCGGCGATACCACGACGGCCAGCGCGCGTATTCCTTCGTGAAATCCCCCGTCGCGTCGTCCGCACGGGTGAAGATCTCGAGATATACCACGCCGCCCGCCAGCGTCCGGATCGCCCGCAGCCCGGACTGCAACTCGTCAGGCGCGACGTAATTCAGCACGCCCACGCAGAGCACCAGGTCGAACGGACCCGGAAGCGCCAGAGACCCCAACGATCCGAATGTGCCGAGACGGATGTTCCTCCGCTCGCCGAATCGCTGCACCGCATACTCGCTGCCGTCCACACCGAGATATCGTGCGCGCGGCCGGATCCGGTGCAACACCTTCGCCCAGTTCCCTTCCCCGCACCCCACGTCGAGCACGCTCCGTACCGGCCGGTCCAGCAGGTATTCGGTTGCCCCGATGATGAACCCGAGCTGGCGCCTGATGTCGGCCGGCGACTTCACCCGGTGACGCGGATGACGGTACCACCGGTCGAAATACTCCCGATCGTAGTGCGAGAGGTCGCGGATCATT
>DASWGU010000269.1:0-9659 GCA_036393555.1 Gemmatimonadaceae bacterium | reverse complement strand
GACCGGCCGCCGGATCGTGGTGCCGGACCTGGTTGGGCATGGGCGCTCCGATCTTGGCATGGCGGCGGACCTGACAATCGCCGGGCATGCCACCAGGCTGGCCGGTCTGCTTGACGCCCTTGGAATCACCCGGGCGGCCCTGGTTGGCCATCATGCCGGAGCTCTGATTGCCGCCTCGCTCGCCGTGTCGCGGCGTTCCGGGGTAACCCACCTGGCAATGCTGAACCCGATTGGCGGCGACGTCGCCTGGACGGGAACACTTGCCGTCATTCGCGCGTTCCTGCCCGCGTCCCGGCTTTTGCCGCCTCGGGTCTCCCGCGCGTTCATTCACCGGGAGCTGACCCGCTGGTTCGCGGATCCGGCCCGCGGGCGACTGTCAATCGAGCAATACATGCTGGCGCTATCAGGGACCGGCCGCTGGGCCTCCTTCCTCAGGCAGTTGCGTGCCCTCGAATCAAAGGACGTCCTTGCGTGCACGTCGTCGTTGAACCGTCTGACGATTCCGGTCGCGATCATGGCTGGATCAGGGGACCCGGCCGCTCCCCCGCTGGCCATCGAGCGCATCTGCAGCGTCCTGCCCCACGCGACGCTCGACATAATCAAGGATGGTCGCCACTTTACGCCTGAGGAGTCTCCAGAGCGGGTTGCGCGCCTCGTCGCCCGACTGGTTTGCCCATGAGATTCCGTGGAAGCTCTGCGGCCAGTTGCGGATACCGACATCCGCACCGAGGTCGCCGTCGTCGGAAGAGTGATCAGGAGGTTCATGTGTCGCATCACATCGAGGGAGCGCTGGCCGCGCTCGTATGCTCCTTCGTGATCTCGTCGCCGTCCGTGGCGCAGGAGCCTGACTCGTCTCGTGCCGCTGGAGTCGGCACCCGGGTACGCATTTTTGCGCCGGATCTCCGAACCGATCGCTACGTCGGTCGCATTCAGTCGCTGGACGGCGCGGTCGTGGTGCTGGACACTGGCGAGGTCCGGTCCGTCCTCGGCATGTCGTCAGGCCCTGTACTGGTCGACCAGTTCCGGCGCGTGACGATTCGCCTGTCGACGATCGAGTCGGTCGAAGTGAGCGGCGGCCGCACCGTGGGTGGCGCTACGTTTCGTGGCGCGCTCGTGGGCTCCCTTATCGGGGGACTCCTCATGGGTCTCGGCAACATGCCGGAGGTCAACCCCGGCGCCCGCGACTTCGTGCGGGGCGTGCCCCCTGGATTGGCGATCGGTGCCGTGGTCGGCGCAGTCGTCGGGTGGGGCGTCGGAGGGGAGAGCTGGATCCCGGCGCGCCTGCGGCGCTGAACCGCCTCCGGTCAGGTCCGCAGTTCCTTCGCCGCTTCCAGCGCGATCCGCAGGTCGCGGGACAAGGCACGCGCCTCCTGCGTGGCGCCGGTCACGTCGTTCATCGCCGACTGAACACCGGCCGATCCCAGCGCGAGGAGGTCCAGACGCATGCTTTGCAGCATGAGCGACGCGCTGTCCAACTGCTCCTTGAGTCGCTCACGCCGCTGGACCAGGTCCGCCAGCGTCTCGCGCTGACGTTCGAGCATCTCCAGGCGCCTGGCTTGCGCCGGTGACTCCGGTTGTGCCGATGCTTCGGCGATCCGCTGCTCCACCGACGAGAGGGCCGCCGGTTCGGCAGCGCGCTCCAGCCCGTGGAGAGCCTGTGCCAGTTGAGCGACTCGCTCAGCCAGGTCGTTGAGCGTGGGGCCGACGTCGGGAATCAGCTCGCGATCGGCCGGTGCCAGGCGAGCGAGTGCGTCCTGAGCCGCTACCCGATCGGCTGCGGCACGCCGGACCGTTTCACCGAACGGTCCGGCGAGTACGTCAGCCGGTGCCAGCTGACGAGCCAGTTCATCCCTCGTGGGCGATCGCTTCGACGACTCGGACCGGTCCGGAGTTCCTCTGCTCGCCAGATTCGCGGACGCGCGCGCCCCGAGCACGTCGCGCAACCTGATTCCATCCGCCCACAACCCGCCGGCGCGGCGAAGCAGACCCAGCGACATGACCGCGATCGGAATGATGGCCCACGGGACTGCGGGCGAGAATGCGGCGTTGATGACGCCCAGTCCGGTCGCACCTACCGCGGTGCGCGCCAACGCGTGCCGGAATTCCAGTATCCGTGACTCGCCGGATCGCTCCCGGCCCTGACGTGGAGATGCCTCACCGCCGCGGCGAGCCCACTCCTGGCGGGCATCGCGCCACGAGTCCGGCATGAACGACGGGATCGGCGGGGCATCGCCCGATTCCGCATCACGCCGGTGAATCGACGCCCTCGCGTGCAGCTGAGCGGGCGGGAATTCGCCGCGCCGGTCGAGCGCCCCGCGACGCGTCAGGCGCGGAAGGCGCGCCGCCGGAGGCCGGTCGAACGGTGACTCCGGCATCGGTGGCAGCGAAACGGCCGCCCGCTTCCATGACGAGGACACGTGCCCCGGTGGTGTCGATCCATCGTCCGGCGGGAGCGCGTCGATTGCCTCGCGGAATTCCGCCGCGTTCTTCCACCGCTGGTGCGGCTTCTTCGCGAGGCACCGCTCCACAACATCGGCCAACGGCTCGGGCACATCGGCCCGAATCGAGCGCAGCGGACGCAGCGGGTCGCTCAAGTGCTTCATGAGCATCGCCGGTGTGTTGCTCGCCTTGAATGGCAGCTCACCGGCCAGCATCTGGTATCCGACGACGGCCAGCGAGTACAGGTCGCTGCGTCCGTCGACGTCTCCTTCTCCCATCGCCTGTTCGGGAGACATGTACGCCGGGGTGCCGACCGCCGTACCCGTCACCGTAAGCCGCGAGTCCGTCTCGATGGCACGGGCTATTCCGAAGTCGGTCACGATGGGCCGGCCGGTGGCCCTCTCGAGCAGGATGTTGTCAGGCTTGATGTCGCGATGAATGATCCCGCGATCGTGCGCGTACGCCAGCGCGTCCGCTACATCCCTGAGGATTCGCTTCACGTCGTCCAGGGGCGGTCGCGGCTCACGGGCCAGCCGGACGCCGAGGCTCTCGCCGTCGACCAGCCCCATGACAAACCAGACGAGCCCGTCCCGTTCGTCAACCGAGTAGATCGGGACGATGTTCGGATGGCTGAGCTGGGCCGCCGTTTCGGCCTCGCGCAGGAACCTCGTGCGGACCTCGTCGCGGTAGGCCAGGTCGGGCGGCAGCACCTTGATCGCGACGAACCGGCGCAGCTTCACATCGCGACACCGGTAGACAACGCCCATGCCGCCGCGGCCAATCTCCGCGTCGATCTCGTAACCCTCGGCAAACGCGGCGGCGCAGCGGGATCGGAGCGAGTCGTTCATGGCCGTCGCGACCCGTGGCCAGTCAGCGCTGACCGATCCCGGACTCCCGTCCGCCCTTCAGCTTGGCCATCTCGTCAGCGACGTACATCGCGTTGTCCACTTCGTTCGCCAGGATCCTGGCCTGTTCGGCGACGAGGGTGATCTGCTGCAGCGTCTGGCTCCCCGCTTTCAGCTTCAGCACGTCGAGCCGCATGTTTTCCAGCGCCAGGAGGCACTGCTCCAGTTTCTCCCGGGACCGTTCGCGTCGCGATTCGATGTCGGCCACCGCCCGACGCTGGCGCTTCAGGTGGGCCAGGCGGCGAACCCGGTCCTCGCTCGCGCGATGGTCGAACGGATTGGCCTGCGCTTCGAGCGTGTCGATCTCGCTCTCCACCGCGGCCGCCGCCCCGGGTGCTACCTCCCGATCAAGTTCCGCGACGCTCGCGGCGAGGATCTCCACCTTGTCGTAGAGCGCCTGGGCGGTCGCCGGCACGTCCGCTACGATGGCCTTGTCGCGTTTCGAAAGTGATCCGACCCAGCGCAGAACGTCCTGCCGATGGCTGTCGGCGCGTCGTACCGCGTCCCGGCCCGCCGCGTTCAGTGTCACTCCGCGTCCACCGCCGGCCCCCTTGCGGCGGCGCGTGCCGGTCGATGCCGCGAGAGCGCGAGGCGCGACGCCTGACGAGCCCGCGAGCGCCTTCGCGCGGTTACGCTCCCGAACCTCCGCTCGCTTGTCCCGATCCCAGATGGCGCGAACGTTGTCGAACCATTCCGCGACCACGTCCAGGAACATGCGGTCCTTGGGCTCCTGCAGCACGTCGTGCCAATCGAGCCCTTCGCTCCAGAGCTTCGCGTAGCGGAATGCCATGACCACGCTCCAGATCCCCGTAATGAAAACGAGGCTGAAGCCGAACAGGATAGACGTCAGAATGATGACGGAGTTGATGATGACGTAGGGGCCCAGTTGCGCCCGGAACCGCTTGACCTGCGGATGGTCCCAGTTGGTCATGTCCTCACGTGTCGCGCCCCAGTCGTCGGTCGGTGCCGAGGCCGACGGAAGGTGGCGCGGACGAGGCGTCGTGGCGCTCAGTGACCGGCGCGCGGGCAGAGCCGGTACGTCGCCGGATTCCAGGGCGGCCACGAGCGCCGCAGCACTGGGAAACCGATCGTCCGGATCCTTCTCGAGCAACAGCATGACGGCGCGCTCCAGATCCGGCGGCACACCGCGAACGCGCGAGATGATCGGCTCCGGCATCTCCGACAGGTGTTTGACGAGCAGCGCCGGCGTACTGGGCGCCTCGAATGGCGGGTCGCCCGTGAGCATCTGATAGCCGACCACTCCGAGGGAGTACAAATCGCTCCGGCCGTCTATCTGGCGCTCACCGGTCGATTGCTCGGGAGACATGTATGCCGGCGTCCCGATGGCCATTCCCGTCGCGGTGAGGCGGGCGTCCGCGCCCTCCGAAACCGCGCGCGCAATGCCGAAGTCCGTCACCAGCACCCGACCGTCCTCGCGCTGGAGCAGGATGTTGTCCGGCTTGATGTCACGGTGCACGACGTGACGCTCGTGCGCGTATGCCAGCGCGTTGGCTACGTCCAGCAGGATGCGACGTGCTTCGGACGGGTGAAGGCGCTCCTCCGTGTGCAGGCGCACCGCCAGGTTCTCGCCTTCCACCAGGGCCATCACGAAGTACACGATCCCGTCGCGCTCGTCCACACTGTAGATGGGGACGATGTTCGGGTGGTTCAGCTGGGCCGCGGTCTCGGCTTCCCGCAGGAAACGCGTCCGGATCTCGGCCCGGAAGGCCAGTTCCGGTGGCAGGACCTTGATTGCTACCGACCGCTTGAGCCGCCGGTCCCTGGCCTTGTAGACGATGCCCATTCCACCACGCCCAATCTCGCGGTCGAGCTCATAAGTCGACTCGAGGACGCGTTCGACGTGGGCTCGGAGGTCAGGGTCTGTCGGTGATCCGGCGGGCTCTGGCACGCGAGGGGCCTTGCTGGGTGCAACGACTGGGCAGTCGAGTAGTGTAGCACTCATGTGGAGCAGCGTAAAGCAAAATCCTTCGTGCAGTTACGAGGCAGGAACCGACGCACCGATCGAAGAAGGGATCCGCAGCCCTTTGCCGACACTCGATAGCCCCCACCCCGGACCGCCCCCACGATTCCAGGGTAAGGACACCAAACGCGGGTTCGTGGCAAGACACTGCCATCACAGCGGTTCGCACTACGTCACATTGGCCCGCAAAAGTTGCAATCGGCGCCAGGTTGGCGTAATTCAGCTGCCCGATCCCTGCATGTAGTGTCCCAGGACGCCCGGAACCCGACGGCCTTCCACGCGGATCCCAGGGGACAGGCGGGCACTTTCACGAGGACTCCAGCCAGATGGCCCAGCGACAGACCCTTCCGGTTCTCCCGCTTCGGGGAACGGTGATCTTTCCCGGACTGACGGCCCCAATCGCCGCCGGTCGGCCGGGCACGCTTCGCGCGATCGAATCCGCGCTGAAGGGCGATCGGCTGGTATTCGCGGTTGCTCAGCGCGACAACACGGACGAGCCGGCACCCGAGATCCTCTACTCCATGGGTGTCATCGCCCGGATCGGGCAAGTGCAGCGCGGCCTCGGCGGCGTTCAGCTCCTGCTTCAGGGCGAGCAGCGTGCCACGTCGCTGCAGTACACCCCCGGAGACGGGTTCCTGAGCGCGGTGATCATGCCGACGGAAGAGATGACGCCACTCAGCGAGACCGATCCGGCGTTCGAGGCCCTGCACAAGGAGTGCCGCGAACGGGCAGCCGAACTTGGCGAAAAGCGCGGGTTGCCGGAGGAGGTCGTGCACCAGGTCCTGGACTCCGTCGAGGATCCGGGACGCTTTGCCGACCTGGTGGCCGGCTACATCGAATTGACGGTGCCGGAGAAACAGGGGCTGCTGGAGACGCTCAGCGTGGAGGAGCGGCTTCGGCGAGTCCTGGTACACGTCCAGCGCCAGATCGGCATGCTCGAGGCGCAGGAAGAGATCAAGTCGCAGGTCCAGGAGGAACTGGGCGAGCGCCAGCGGGAGATGTTCCTCCGCGAGCAGATGAAGGCGATTCAGAAGGAGCTCGGGGACGACGACCAGTCCCGCGAGATCGAGGAGCTGCGCGAGAAGTTGGCGCGGCTGGAGCTCCCGAAGGAGGCGCGCGTCGAGGTGGAGCGGGAGCTGGGCCGGCTGGAGCGCACCGGTCGCGAGTCGATGGAAGCGCAGGTCATCCGCACCTACCTGGAGTGGATCGCGGAATTGCCGTGGAACGCGCGGTCCGACGACCAGCTGGACCTGAAGCATGCCGCCGGCATTCTCGAAGAGGACCACTATGGGCTGCAGGACGTGAAGGACCGCGTCCTGGAGTACCTCGCCGTCCGTCAACTGCGTGCCCGTCAGCTCGCCGAGGAGGTCACCAGGACCGGTGAATTCCCGGTCGCGAAGCTCAAGGCACCCAAGGATGATGCCACGCCGACGCTGGGAGTCGATGACGAGGATCGTCCGATCACCGATGCGCGCGAAGCGAAGGCCCGCGCCATGGCGAAGGGGCCGATTCTGCTCTTCGTCGGTCCGCCGGGAGTCGGCAAGACCTCCATTGCCAAGTCAATCGCGCGTTCGCTGGGCCGCGAGTACGTGCGCGTCTCTCTCGGCGGCGCCCGGGACGAAGCGGACATCCGGGGCCACCGGCGGACCTACGTTGGCGCCATGCCGGGTCGCGTCATCCAGGGCATGAAGCAGGCGGGAACGAAGAACCCAGTGTTCCTGCTCGACGAAGTCGACAAGCTCGGTGTGTCCTTCCAGGGCGACCCTTCCGCCGCGCTCCTGGAAGTTCTCGATCCGGCCCAGAACGACTCCTTCACGGACCACTACCTCGGCATTCCGTTCGACCTGAGCGAGGTGCTGTTCATTGCGACGGCGAACTTCGTGCAGAACATCCCCGGACCGCTCTACGACCGGATGGAGATGGTGGAGTTTTCGGGCTATACGGAGCGCGAGAAGGCGGAGATTGCGAAGAAGTACCTCATTCCGCGCCAGCTGGAGGAGAACGGACTTGGTGACAAGGGCGTCTCGTTCACCGAGGACGCCGTGTCGATGGTGGTGACCAACTACACGCGGGAAAGCGGCGTCCGGCAGCTGGAGCGTCAGGTGGGTGCCGTGTGCCGCAAGGTGGCCCGCCGCTTCGCGACGGGCGAAGACGGCATCGTCGCGGACCGGCTGATCGACGCCGAAGAAGTTCGCGAACTGCTCGGGCGCCCGAGGGTGCATCCGGAACGTGCCGCAGAGACGAACGAGGCCGGCATCGCGACCGGTATGTACTACACCCCGGTCGGTGGGGACATCATGTTCGTCGAGGCTTCCATCCGGCGGCGGGAATCGCGCGTCGCCCCGGGCGACGGCGAACGCGCGCCGCGCCCCGAGGCCGGTCCGATTTCCCTGATTCTGACGGGTCAGCTGGGCGATGTCATGAAGGAGAGCGCCCGCGCGGCGCTGACCTACGCCACGAACAACGCCGCTGCGTTGGGCATCCCCGCCGAGCGCCTCGAGGGTACCGTCGAAGCGCATATCCACGTACCGGCTGGCGCGATTCCGAAGGACGGCCCCTCGGCCGGCATCGCGATTGCTACCGCGCTGGTGTCGGAAATGTCCGGGCGCCTGGTCCGGCGCGACGTCGCCATGACCGGCGAGATCACGCTCCGGGGCCGGGTCCTGCCGATTGGCGGGCTGAAGGAAAAGGTGCTGGGTGCGCATCGAGCCGGCATTACCCATATCATCATCCCGAAGAAGAACGAGGCCGACCTGGAGGATGTTCCCGAGGAAGTCGCCAGCCAGCTGACGTTCCATTGCGTGGAGACGCTGTCGGACGTCCTTCGCATCGCGTTGGCGAGCGACGCCGGTTCCGACGGCGAGGTTGCCGAAGAGGAGCGGATCCCGGCCACGGTCGCGTGAGCAGGATCCGGTTCACCCGGCCGGGCGGCACTCCGGGGCAATTGCGACACGACACTTCCCGTGTGTTGCGTCCGTTGTAAGCACCAACCGCCTCCACCCGTCCCCATTGGCTCTTCCTGTCTTCGCCGCAGCCGGCATCGGCCTGGATGCCCTGCGGGTGAACCCGCTGCGCACCATTCTCTCCACGCTCGGCGTCATCATCGGCGTGGCAGCGCTCACAGCGGTGTTGGCACTCAGCGACGGTCTCGAACAGTTCGCGCGGACCGAGATCGAGCAGTCCTCGGATATCCAGACGGTCGTCGTCCAGCCACGCACGTACGAGTACGTCGGCGGTCAATGGCTACCGATCCGCGACTATCCCGTCTTCACCTCGCGCGACGCGCGCGACCTCTCGCGTGAACTCACCCTCGCCAGCCGCGTGACGCTGAGCACCGGCGGCAGTGCGGTTGTCGGCTCGGCTGCGACGGGCCGCGAGCGGAGAGCCGGCATCTCGGCGACCACCGCCTCGGCGGTGGAGCTGATGAACCTCAGGTTCCTCGATGGCCGCTTCTTCACGGACGCCGAGGAGAATCGGAATGCTGCAGTCGTGGTGCTGTCCCATCTGCTCGCCGAGGAACTCGGCGCGGGCCGCTCACCGGCGTCCATCATCGGTCAGTTCGTACGCGTGAACGGTGCCCCGCGCGAGGTGATTGGCGTTCTTGCTCCGTTTCCCGGAGAACGGGGCTACAGTGCATTCGTGCCGTACAGCGGGGCCGCCGCCGCACTCGGTGCCGGCTTCACTCGCGGCGGATCTCAGTTGTTGGTGCAAGCCCGGCGGGTCGAAGACGTGCACGCGCTGATGGACCAGCTCGGTGACTGGCTGGCGATGCGCTACGGCCCGTGGGAAAGGAAAGTCGACGTGCAGGCGCAGGAGCAGCGGCTGGAACAGGTGGAACGTGCGTTCACCGTTATGAAGCTGTCTCTCGGAGCGCTGGCGGGAATCTCGCTGGTGGTCGGGGGCATAGGGATCATGAACATCCTGCTGGCCTCGGTGACTGAACGCACCCGCGAGATCGGCATCCGGAAAGCGATCGGTGCGCGACAGCGTGACGTGCAGCGCCAGTTCCTCGCCGAGGCGGTGGCCGTCTCCGGCGCCGGATCCGCGCTCGGTCTGCTGCTTGGTACCGGACTGTCGGCCATCACGACCATCGTGATCCGGCGGATCTCGGGGGTCCAGGAGTTGGGCTCCGTGGTCACCCCGGAAACGGTTCTCCTTGCTGCCGCATCAGCTGTCGTGATCGGCCTGACGTTCGGAACGTACCCGGCGCGTCGTGCCGCGAGGCTGAGTCCGATCGATGCCATCAGGCACGAATGAAGCGGATGGACACGGGACACATGACGAGGCACGCCAGCGGCAAGTGAGGAGTGAGGAGTGAGGAGTGAGGAGTGAGG
>DASWGU010000268.1:0-2818 GCA_036393555.1 Gemmatimonadaceae bacterium | reverse complement strand
ACCCCGACGAGCGCCGCGATCTGCTTCCCAGTGAGCGTGCCCAGTTCAGGCAGCAGCGCGATGAGCGTGCGCGACGTCGCGTCGCCGATGCCGGGGACGCTCTGCAGCAGGTCATCCTTCGCCCGGAAGAGCGGACTGCGCCACACCAGGCCAGCGATATCCTCGTCGACCTTAGCCAGGCGCCGGCGCAGCCAGGTGATATGCGCCTTGATCTCCTTCCCGGTGACCGGCGGCGCCGTCCCCAGGCGATTCTGCTCGGCGGTGGAGATCTCCACCAGTTGCCGGCGCCGGGTGATCAATGCCTCCAGCTCACGCGTGGCGTCGTCCGGCAGCGGGCGCGGCTCCGGCCGCACCGTCGCCGCAAACCGCATCAGGATGCGGGCGTCGATGCGGTCCGTCTTGGCCAGCTGGCCGACCGAGCGGGCATAGCTCCGCACCTGGCGGGGATTGACGACGGCGACCGGGATACCAGCCGTCGCCAGCGCGCCCGCTGCCCGCAGCTCGTAGCCACCCGTGGCCTCGAGGACCACCAGCGCTGGCTGCAGCCCACGGATCCTGGCGCACAGGTCCTCCATCGACTGGTCGTCGTTGGGGACTTGCCACAGCTCACCGTCCGACACACAGACATCGATCGTCGCCTTCGATACATCCATTCCCACGTAGACCGGGTCTCTGTTCACGGCTCCTCCTTGCCCGTCCTTGCGAATCATGCGGGCTCTTGGCCCAAGCAACTGTTCGGGCTTATGGTGGAGCGGGTGCGCCGACCACGCTTCGCTACGGTCTTCAGGACCCAGGATCTCTCGGTCCGGCGCACCCGACACCGCACCCAACTCGCACCCTACGCCGTTTCGGAGATACAAGGATCTGGCCGCAACCGCCTCACTGCAACATGCGATAGCGCCCAGCCGCGACACGGAGTTCACGCCCGCCGCCCCTTCCAGCTCAGGCATGATCCGCGCGCAGTCAGTCCAACCTATCTGTCCTCATCTGCGTCATCTGTTGATCACTGTCCCGCCGCAACACCGCCTCATACTTCCCGTAGAACCGCTCGCCCGTCCGCGACGCCCACACCGTCGCAAACCCCGCCGCCGCGAGCGACGCCAGCAGCCCCTCCGATCGTGGCAGTCGGTACCCGTGCCCCAGCACTCGCCCCACCCGCGCGACAGCCGCCGGCAGCAGGATGTCCGCGTACACAAAGTGCCCGCCCGGCCGCAACACCCGCGCGACCTCCCCCAGCGCCGCATCTGGATCCCCAATATGGTGCGTCGCCATGAACGACAGCACGACATCGAAGCTCCCATCCTCGAACGGCAGTCGCGCAGCGTCAGCCTCCGCAAATCGAACGCTCGCCACTCCAGCCGCGTCCGACCTCGCGGTCGCGATCTGCTCTGGGTCGATGTCGATGCCAATCGCCCGGAGCCCCAGCTCGCTCGCCGCGAACCGCGTCACCGCCCCTGTTCCGCACCCCACCTCGAGGTAGTCCCGCGCTCCCTCCAGCGGGACGCTCGCGAGCATCCGCCGCGCTTGCTCCACCCTGCTTCTCTGACGCCCCTTGCTGTTGACCAGCAGCTTCTCCAGCCGCCCCATGCTCATTCGTCGCCGACCATTCCTTGTCCCGGGTGCTTTGCCCCTTTGCCCTCTGTCCTTGTCCCTTGTCCCTAGCCCCTAGTCCCCACCCGCGCGTACACCACCGCATTCCCCGCCGACCCCACCTTCTCGATCACCCCGCACCGCCGCAGGCAGTACGCCATCTGCTGCCCCAGCGCCCGCGGTCGCCCGCACGCCGCCGCGATCTCCGCCGTCCCGAACTCCGCCGCCAGCCCATCCGGCAGCAGCGCGACGTAGTCCGCCATCCTCCGCAGCGGCATCGTGTCGTACACATCCAGCAGCCGCCGTTCCACCGTCAGCCACCCCCGCCGCCGCCAGCCCGCCCGCGCATCCTGCCGCATCAGCCGCTCCTCGCGCGTCAGCACCACCTCCAGCTCGAAGTGCTCGTGCCCGATCAGGTCCGGAAAGCTCACCAGCTCCGCGAACACGTCGACGATCTCGGGATGTTTGGGAGACCTGCGCCGCGACATCTCGCCGCCGTCCTCCGACAGCTTCACGATCCACACGTCGCGCGGCAGCGGATACACCAGCCGCACCCGGTGCCCGGCCCCGACCAGCGCCCGCATCTTCCGCGCGATCGACGAGAAGTTCTTCGTCTGGATCTCGATGATCTGCCCGCCGCGCAGGATGTCGACGACATACCCGTCGACGCCGGCCTCGACCTCATCGCCGGGTTCGACGTACCGCGCCCGCAGCGTCGCGTGCAGATGCCCTTCGTTCAGCGTCCCGATCGTACTAACGATGTCAACCGCTCCCCTCGCTGCTCACGCCCAGCTCTCTATCCACCTACCCACCTATCCATCTATCCACCTACCGTCCGCCGCCGGTGAACGCTACCACGCTCCAAGCTGCCCTGCCCACCGGCCACGCGGGCAAGCATCCTGTGCCGAAAAGCCACCCTGATTGACCCCGGCTAGGGCCAGGTCCCGCCACCAGCCACAATGCCTTCATGCCCGATGGACCTGCGATGACCTCACCCGCGCGGCTGATGTTCCTCGCGACTGGCGCCGCCTGGGCCACACGGTCGCTCCTCTCGTTCGCGGACGTGCAGTACACCGAGCCGGTCAACGCGCTCGACTGGACCGCCGTGTGGCTGTACACGGCGGCGTGGCTCTTGACCGCGCCCGCCGCCATCCTCCTCGCCTCCCTCTCCCCCGGTCGAACAACAACGGCGCTCGCCGCCGTCATCGCGCTCGGAGCCCTGACAACC
>DASWGU010000267.1:0-15483 GCA_036393555.1 Gemmatimonadaceae bacterium | reverse complement strand
CCGCCGCGGCGCACCCCACATCTTCGCCGCCACGGAGGAGGACGCCATCCGCGCGTTTGGTTTCGTGGTGGCGCGCGACCGGCTGTTCCAGATGGAGACGCAGACGCGCGCCGCCGCCGGCCGCCTGACGGAGTGGGCCGGCACGGTCGCCCTGCCGGCTGATCGGGAGATGCGGCGATTGGGGCTCCCCGCGTCGGCCGAGCGCCACCTGGCGTCACTCCGCGCCGACGGCCGGGCGCGCCGCCTCCTGGACGCCTACGCGGACGGCGTGAACGCCTGGATTGACGACATGTCGCCCGCCGACTGGCCCGTCGAGTACCGGTTGATGGGGCAGCGCCCCGCGCCATGGGAGCCGGTGAACACGCTGCACCTGTTCGGGCGAATGGGATGGACACTGGCGTCCGGCGGCGCGGAGGAACGCATCGCGGCCGCAGCGGCGCTGGTGGGCCGCGCTGCCGCGCGGGCGCTGTTCCCGCTCCACGCCGTCATCGTGGAGCCCATCCAGCCTAACGGGAGCGGGGCACCGCGCTTCGACTTCCGCCCGCTTCCGCCTCCGGGCGCCCCGGATTCCGGCGCGCACAGGCTCGCGGCTCTGCTGCCGCGGCGGGCGGACAGGGACTCGGAGCCGCTGCCGGGGTTCGCCAGCAACAACTGGGCGGTGGCGCCGCGCCGCACCGCGGCGGGTCGTGCGCTCCTGGCCGGCGATCCCCACCTGGACATGACGCTGCCGAGCCTCTGGTACGAGGCGCATCTCGTGGTGCCGGGTGTCCTCGACGTCTATGGCGTGACCATTCCGGGAACGCCCGGTATCGTCCTGGGGTTCACGCGCGACGTCGCGTGGTCGTTCACCAACACCGGCGCCGACGTGCTGGACTTCTACCGCGAGACCGTCGACGACCCGGACAATCCCACGCGATACCAGGTGGATGGCTCCTGGCGGCCGCTGGAGCTCAGGGAGGAGGAATACGTCGGCCGGCGGGGCCGGGTCATCGCCGCCGACACGGTGCGGTTTACGCACCGCGGCACGATGTCTCGCGGCGAGAACGGCGAATGGCTCTCGATGCGCTGGACGGTGCTGGATCCCGCGCTCAACCAGGCCGTGTTCCTGGACGCCGCGCGAGCCACCACCGCCCGGGAGTTCCTCGACATCATCGCGGCGGGGTTCGGCGCTCCGGCGCAGAACATCATTGCCGCCGATCGCGGCGGGTCCATCGCCATCCGGTCGACCGGCCACTATCCCATCCGGCCGGCGGGAACGACCGGACTGGATGTACTGGACGGCAGCGTGAGCAAGAATGACTGGCTGGGGTTCTGGCCGCTCGAACGGTATCCCCAGTCGTTCGATCCCCCTCAGAACTTTCTGGCGTCCGCTAATCAGGAACCGATCGACCCGCGGGTGAATCCCGACTATCTCGCGGCCGACCAGGACTTCGATCCCTGGCGGGCGCTGCATTTGAACCGGCTGCTGCGAGCGGATTCGTCGGTCACGCCTGACGCGATGCGACGGTACCAGACCGATCCGGGGAGCGCGCGCGCCGACGCCTTCGTTCCGTTCTTTCTGGAGGCCGCTGACCGCGAACGCATGCAGGGAAGGAATGCAGCGGAACTCGACTCCGCCGCGGCGTGGCTGGAGGGATGGGACCGGCAATACACGCGCGACAACGAGCGGGCCATCCTCTTCGAGCGTGCCATGAGCGAGTTGGTGCAGCAGACCTGGGATGAACTGGCACCGAAGGGCACCCGACGTGTCGCAACCCCGACGTCGTCCCTGCTGCTCAACCTGCTGCAGGATTCCGCCAGCGCCTGGTGGGACCGGCGTTCGACAGCCGACCGGATCGAGGATCGCGACATGATCGTCGCGGCCAGTCTGGCGAGGGCGTACGAAACGCTGGTGGAGCAGGTTGGCGACCCCCGGGAAGGTGGCTGGGTGTGGTCCAGAGTCGGCTCGACTCGCTTCGACCACCTGCTGGGACTGACGGCGTTTTCCGTGCCAGGCGTGGCGGTCCAGGGCGGTCCGGGAACCCTGAACCCATCGTCACGTGGCGGGCACGGTCCCAGCTGGCGGATGGTAGTCGAGCTGGGTGATTCCGTCCGCGCCTGGGGCACCTATCCCGGAGGGCAGAGCGGCAACCCGTTCAGTCCGCGCTACGTTGACCGTCTTCCTCTGTGGCGCGAGGGAGAACTGGACACGCTGCTGGTTCCTCGTGACACCGCGTCGCTGGCGCCGTCGTCGACCCGGGCGCGGCTCCGACTGACGCCGGCAACCGGAAACGGACGATGAAGGCGACTATCATCGTTCCGGGCGCCATCCTGATCGCGGCCGGAACG
Source organism: Gemmatimonadaceae bacterium (assembly GCA_036393555.1). Lineage (GTDB taxonomy): Bacteria > Gemmatimonadota > Gemmatimonadetes > Gemmatimonadales > Gemmatimonadaceae > JABWBJ01. The sequence goes on along the minus strand of DASWGU010000267.1, from coordinate 13,155 downwards.
TGGATCGGATTCCCCACGGCGAGCCCCGTGATCGTTGGGGCACTGATCGGCGTGACCTGGCCGCACCGACCGGCGTTCCACGCAGCGCTCGCCGCCCTGGCCGGGTGGAGCGCACTCCTCGGTCTCGCGTTGCTCCGTGGCGACGCGTCAGGCATGCTGGTGACCAAACTGGCGGGTGCGATGCGCCTGCCATCGTGGGCCCTCGTGGTCGCCACCCTGGCGTACCCTGTCGTCCTCGCGGCGTCAGCCGCGTGGTTGGCGCACTTCGGCTCTCCACGGCGCGAGCGCCATCGGCCACCGGTTCCACCCGAACCCGCGGTTCAGGCTCTGCACCGGCGCGCCGTCGCCTGACCAGCTGCCATACCTGAATGTCCGTCCCGTTTTTCCCTCCCGATCCACCTCGCCCCGGCCAATGACTCCTCGCGACTTCTTCGACATCGATAGCGTCCTGACGGAAGAGGAGCGCGCCATCCGCGACACGATCCGACGCTGGGTGGATGAACGCGTGCTCCCCGTGATTGGCGACTGCTACGTGCAGGGGCGTTTCCCGAAGGAACTCATTCCCGAGATGGCCGGCCTTGGTGTCTTCGGCGCGAACCTGCCCGAGGAGTACGGCTGCGCCGGGCTCAATAACGTGTCGTACGGGCTCATCATGCAGGAACTCGAGCGCGGCGACTCGGGCGTGCGATCGTTCGCATCGGTGCAGGGCGCGCTGGTCATGTACCCCATTTTCGCGTTCGGGAGCGAAGAGCAGAAGCGACACTGGCTGCCCCGCATGGCACACGGTGAGGCCATCGGCTGCTTCGGGCTCACGGAACCCGACTACGGCTCGAATCCCGCCGGGATGATCACCATGGCCAGGGAGCAGAAGGACGGAACCTGGGTGCTGAACGGCGCCAAGATGTGGATCACCAACGGATCGACCGCGCAGGTGGCCGTGGTGTGGGCCAAGATCAACGGCGACGCGGATCCCGGCTCGATCCGCGGCTTCCTGGTGCCGACCGACGCGAAGGGCTTCACCGCCAGGGACCAGAAGGGGAAGCTGTCGCTGCGCGCGTCGGACACCAGCGAGCTGGTATTCTCCGACGTGCACCTGCCGGCCGACGCGATCCTGCCGGGATCGGGAGGGCTCAAGTCGCCCCTGATGTGCCTGACGCAGGCGCGCTTCGGGATCTCCTGGGGTGCCGTGGGTGCCGCCATGGCCTGTTTCGAGGAAGCCAGCAACTACGCGAGGACCCGCATCATGTTCGACAGGCCTATCGGCGGCTTCCAGATACAGCAGCAGCGGCTGGCTGAGATGTTGACGGAGATCGTGAAGGGACAGCTGGTCTCGCTCCATCTGGGTCGGCTCAAGGACGCGGGGACAATGACGCCTCAGCAGGTCTCCCTGGCCAAGCGGAACAACGTGAACATGGCGACCGATGTCGCTCGTGAGGCCCGCCGCTTGTTAGGCGCCGTGGGCATACTGGCGGAGTACGCGTCCATGCGCCACATGGCCAACCTGGAGAGCGTTTACACGTACGAAGGCACGCACGACGTGCATTCGCTGGTGCTGGGCCAGTCGATCACCGGACTCCACGCGTTCAACTGAGCGGCCGGGAGACCGTCCGGGCCGGTCGCTCGCGACGGGCGATCGTCGGCCGCTATCGGCCGGACCGGACCAGCGCCCGCCTGGTCCACTCCACGAACGGGGCGTGGTCGAAGAACCCGCTGAACGCGTCGTGCATGGCCTGATGCGCCTGTTCGCGCTCCTGTGTCCGGTGTGCCGAGATGTCGACCAGGGATACGAGCAGCAGGTGCTGATTGTCAAGGACGACAGGGTCCGATGAGACCAGCACGGATCGCGTTTCACCGGTCGCCGTTCGAACGATCGTCTCGAGGCTCCGGATCGATTCGTCGTCGCCGCCGCGTGAGAACAGGTCGGGCGTTGCGAAGAGTCCCAGCGCGGGGACCGTCCTTCCGTAGGCTTCCCGTCTCCGGTATCCCGTGAGCCGCTCGAATTCGGGGTTCGTGTCGACGATCTCGCGCGTGCCGACGTTGACGACCACGATCGCTGTCGGACTGACGAGGAAGAACGCGCGCCACCGCCGCTCGGCGTCGAGAAGATCCCGCTCCTCGACGGCATGGGCGCGGGCCTCGGCAACGACATCAGTCCAGCGTCGCCATGCGAGAAACGCCGCCGCCATGGACGCGACGAACAGGGTGGTCAGGACGACGTCCAACCGCCAGCTCCCGTGCGCCACGGCAAACTCGAACAGTCGCTCTACCGGTCCGAAGTAGATGGCCATCGCGAGGAGTGCGGCGCACACGAATCCGACCACAAGGCGGTCGCGCTTCGCGCGCGATCGGAGGCGCTCGCTCGGTACGGTGCCAGGGTCGGTTGGGTGGAACGACGCCACGGCGTGCGGGGTCATCCCCGTGCGCACACGGTCACCGTCCTGTGCCGCTGCAAGGCGCTGCCCGGAACGCAATGAGAACGCAGTCTCCACACCTGGAAGACGGCTGCAACGGGGCCGCGGGCACATGAGGGCTCGCCAACCTGGACGATTCCCCCGCCAGGCCCCGCGTGAAGGGGGATCCCGGTGACCCATGAGGACGGAAATGGAAAACGCCACCGCTTTCGATGTCCTGCGTCGCTCACGGGGGGCGGTCCCCGGCGTCGAGTCACGGACCTTGCGGGGGGACTTCGCCGACGACTTTCTTCAGCGCCGGCCGGCAGACCTTCCGCCGATCCGGTCAGACCTTCGATTTGCGCGCTACCAGACTTGTGGCGCGCCACCGACTTGCGGAGGCTCGATGCGTCCCATCCATGCAGCACTGGTCCTCTCGCTCGCGCTGCAGCCCATCGGCGCCGGCGTCGCCCAGGAGATCAAGAGCCGGCCCATGCCGAGGGGAGTCGTGGTGCAGGCAGCCGTCGAGCGATTTCCCGTCAGCGGAGCATCCATCGAGGCCATCAGCCAGGGTCTGCGCAGTGCCGTGAACGCCGAAGGCGGTTTCCTGGGACACTACTTCGTGTCGTGGCGTTATACGTACCGGATGACCGACGGCAGTGGTCGCGCGGGTTGCCGGCTTCAGAATGTGCGCGTCGACATGCAGACCCGGATCCGGGTTCCGGAATGGAGGGTATCGCCGGATGCCCCCGAGGACGTCGCCGCCGCCTGGACGACGTTCCAGACCGCCTTCGAGAACCACGTCCGCGAGCACGAGAACAACGCCATCCGGACAGCGGGCGACTTCGTGCAGAAGCTGGAGCGCATGACCGACATGTCGTGCCGTCAGCTGGGTCTTGACGTGCAGCGCGAGGCAAAGTCCGCCAGTGACCGGCTGCAGGACCGGCAGAAGAAGCTGGACGAGGACACGCAGCACGGTGCCAGAACGGGTGCCCGCTGGCCGCCGCGCCCCCCGCCGCCCCAGCCATAGGCCAACGGCGAGAGGGACACCCGGCACCGCGCAAGCGTCAACCAACGACAACAGCAGCGTACCTGATGCGCCCGGATCGGATTACAGAATCAAGAGCGCAGTAGCTCGCCAGCCAGTCTAGCCGGCCTGAGTCGTGAGTGCTGGATGCTCGACCTGCTTCCTGGTCCTGGAGCTGGTGCTGAGCCAACCCCAGCGCCGGCACGGGTCACCCAGTTCCAGCACCCAGCTCTGAGCACTAAGCGATCTGGCCTGAGTGGTGAGTGGATGCGTCACTTCTTCCCCTCGCCATCCATCACGCGCTACGTGTTTCAGGATGGGCACTCGCTACATCTTCGGCTTCGGCGCCTCGCTGCCGATATCCCGGTGGAGCCGCCAGATCCCATCGGCGTCCTTCCGCCACACGACCATGTAACGGCCGGCGCCGTCCGCGGACTTGTTGTCGGTCTTGCTGGTCGCCGTTGTGCTGTACCGCCCGATCTCCACGACGTAATCGCCGGCGACGATCACTTCCTCGGGGACGTCTTCGCGAGCCGTGACGTTCAACGTGTCGAGCTGCGCCTTCATCCCGGCCGCGATGGCCTCGCGCCCGCGGCGCCACTCGCCGCTGGCTTCGACCTGTGCACCGTCCTCCGTGTAGAGGTTGGCGACCCCGGCTGCGTCGCCGGCGAGGTAGGCGGCCGACCATTCTCTCTCTCTCGCCTCGATTTCAGAGCGAATCGCCGCTTCATCGACAACCGGAGCCGGCGGCGCTCCGCCCGGAGCGGCGCACGCGGCTAGCACGAAGAGGAACGACGGAAGGAGCAGACGATGGGACATGCTATCTCCTGACTGTGGGAACGGGGGGATGGGGAACAACACACACCCCGCTCACCACCGCAAGGGTGCGCGTTTGGAGCGGAATACCGGCCCGTGCTCTGGAGGGCGAAGGACGGCGCCGGGCCGCCCCCGCGTCTATCGCACGCCGAGGTTCTTCTTCAGGAACGCGACGGTCTTCGGCCAGGCGTCCTTCGCCGCGGCCAGGTTTGCCGCCTCGGTCCCTCCATTCCGCCCCGTCGCGGGATCGTCCTGTGCGCGCAGGAAGCCGTGGATCGCCCCCTCGTAGTTGACGCCCACGTAGTCCTTCCCTCTTGCCTTCATGATGGAATCAATCGCCGGCATGGCGGCCCCGATGCGCGCATCGCGTGAGCCGTTGAGCAGCATGACGGGCACCCTGATCCTGGCGAGCGAGTCGGCGTCAGGACTCGCCGGTACTGCCGGCATCCCCTCCGTGGCCGGACGCCCGCCGCTGAGGTAGGTGTTGCCGTAGTACGCCACGCCTCCGGAGAAACCACGCACCCCGCCGTGGACCGCATGGGCCCAGGTCGTGCTGCCGCCCCAGCAGTAGCCGATGACCGCATAGCGCTGCTCGGCGGCAGGCAGCATCATCGCGTGGTTTGCTGCGGCCACGATGGCGCGATTGCGCTCCGCCGTATCCACGTCGCGAATGAGCTGGGTCGCCTGCTGCGCCGGAAGCTCCTCACTGGTCGCGCCGCCGCGAACCCGCGAGAGGAAGTCGGGCGCAATGGCAATGAAGCCGTCCGCCGCCAGCTGGTCCGCAACGCCCCGCACCCACGCGGACAGCCCGAAGATCTCGTGCACGACCACAACGACCGGCGCCTTTGCGCTGCTCATCGGATATACAACCCAGGCCATGAGCGAATCACGGGAACCAGGCTCCCACGCGATTTTCACCCACTCTCCGTGCCGAGGGCTCGCCTGGAGCCGCGCCGCCGCGCCGTTGTTGCTCGCTGGAATGCCCGGTGCGCCCTGCGAACGGATTGGCGGCGTGCCACGTTCCGGCACGCGTAGATCGGCGGGACTCATGTGGGCGATATGGTCATCCACCGCGGCCGACTGGAACGATGGCACCTTCTGCAGCGTGCACGCGGCGAACGCAACCAGTGTGAGAACCGACAGGCGAGGCAGCATCGGAGCGATCCTTGATGTGAGGGGTACCGCAATACTGCGTCGTGGCTCGTAGCCCGGGAAGCTTCTGCCGCGGATCATCAGCCACGGCCAAGCCCGCCGGGCAGCGGTGAGGCGACGAACCGGCTCCTCACGAACAGCGGGCGTTGCCCGTTTGCCCGGTATGGTTGCCCCGCTCGCGCAAGCCGGGCTCGAGCAGACTGGTACGAATCCCTGATCCGGTGCCGCAAGGCAGAAGACGGTTCGCGTCACCGTTGCAGGTAACCGGCGATGCCGATCGCGATGCAGCCGATGGTGCCTGCGGTGTCGCTGACTCAGCGGCGGTACCCCGGTCCACGCACGACCACGCCCGGCTTCGCGCCGGTATGCATGCCACCGCGCAGCACGGCCACTCCATTCACGAACACGTCGCGCACGCCTGTAGAGAGCTGGTGCGGCCGCTCGAACGTCGCGTTGTCCACGATCGTGGCGGGGTCGAAGACGATCACATCGGCCTTGAGCCCGGCCTTGAGCACGCCCCGATCGGTGATCGAGAGCCGTGTCGCGACGGCGGAGCTTGCCTTGCGCACCGCGTCTTCCAGTGGAATCACCTGCTGCTCGCGGACGTAGCGGCCCAGGAGTCGCGGAAAGTTCCCGTAGGCGCGCGGATGTGTCATCCCCCGCGCGGTCGTCGGATCCTGCGAGCCGGCGTCGGTCCCGAACTTGATCCACGGCTGCCGGAGCTGGAGCTGGATGTTCTCCTCGCTCATCAGGAAGAGGAGTTCACCGAGCGCCAGTTCTTCGTCGACGTTCAGGTCGATGATCACCTCGGCCCAGTCCTTGCCAAGCGCCGAAGCGATCTCGGAGAGTCGTTTCCCCTCGAACTGCCTGTTGGCCTCCTTGCGAAAGCCAACGACCATCACGTTCTCCGGGGTGGCGATCTCGCACAGGTTTTCATATCCGGCATCGCGTGCGTGCATCTCCGCGACCATCGTCGCGCGCAGGGCGGGGTTCTTCAGATTCTCCATCAGCCGTCCGCCGGCGGCGTACTTGGGCGGGATGCACGACGCGAACGAGTTCCCGCCGGCGGGATAGAGGTACATGTTCGCCTGTACGTCCTGCCCCGCCGCACGGGCGGAGTCGATTTTGGAGATGGCCACCGGCATCTTGGGCCAGTTGCGCGGGCCGCTCGCCTTCAGATGGAAGATCTCGACCGGCACGCCGCCCACCCGCCCGATGCGCAAGGCCTCGTCGATCGCCTCGAGGAACTTGTCCCCTTCGGAGCGCATGTGCGTGATATACACGCCGCCGTACGGGGCCATGGCCTTCGCGGCCTCGATGAGCTCCTCGGTGCTCGCGTAGGTGTTCGGCGGGTAGATCAGTGCGCTCGCGATCCCGAAGGCGCCATCCCGCATCGAGCGCGCGACCATGGCGCGCATGGTATCGAGTTCGGCCGGAGTGAGCGAGCCCTGCTCGGTACCCCTGGCGTAGACGCGGACCGTGCCGTCCCCGATGAAGGAGCCGACGTTCTGCGCCGCGCCGCGCCCGACCATGTACTCCAACCACTTCGCGAAGCCACTCGGTCCCGTGAACTGCGACAGAACGCGCCGCACTGCCGTGTCCGTCTCGGCGGCGAGGAGTTTCTCGTTCATCGGGCCGAGCGAGGATCCCTCGCCGTGGATCGCGGTGGTGATGCCCTGCGTGACCATCGAGAGCGCCTTGCCGTCGCCGGTCATGTAGTGGCCGATGGAGTGGGCCTGGATATCGATGAAGCCCGGCGCGACGACGTGCCCCGTGGCATTGATCCGGGTCCCGGCCCGGGACGACCGGAACGTCCCGCGCGGGCCGATGGCTGCGACGCGGTCGCCACGAATTGCGACGTCGCCGTAGTACCAGGCGGCGCCCGTCCCATCGATCACGCGGCCGTTCTCGATTACCACATCGTAGGCCGCGCCAGCGGTCGTGCCGGCGGTGGAGACGCCCCCTCGCGGGGCGCATGCCAGCGCGAGGGTTGAGGTCAGAACGGCAGGTCGGAGATATCGCATCGCTGGCAGTGTGATCGATTGAGCAGGTCGGTGGGGCGCAGTGGGGGCAAGGTACCGATCCCTCGGGGTGCCGGCCACTACCCCGATCCTCGCTGTGGATCGCGGCGCGCCGTAATGTTGTCTGCTCCAACCGCATCGAGTGCATGGCCGCGACGCGATGGTCCGCACGAGTAGCGCGTCTCCTTCCGCTGCCACTGCTCAACGCAGTGCGATCGGCCATTGGCTGGCTGGGAACGCACAGCCCCGCGGCGAGGGAACTCGTGAAGCGTCTCAAAGCGGGCCGCCTGAAGCTGATCAGCGCCCGGAGCAATGCGCGCTTCCGTTCGCGGTATCCCGACGAACCGATGCCACCGCTCGACCTCATGGTCGATGCACATGCGCATGCCTCCTACCAGGAGTATTGGGACTCCGGGACCTCGATCGCGGCGGTCCTGGTGGAACTCTTCATGATGCACCACGAGCCGAACGGATCCGCACCGATTCGGATTCTGGAATGGGGCTGTGGATCCGGACGCGTCCTCCGACACTTGCGCCGAGTCCATGCACCCGGCACTGCCGTGCTGCACGGGAGCGACTACAACCCCACCTCGATCGACTGGTGCCGCCAGACGTATCGGGACATCGGCTTCTCGAAGAACGAGGTCGCCCCGCCGCTCCCGCTGGCCGATCATTCGGTGGACTTCACCTATGCGATTTCGGTGCTTACCCACCTCCCGGATGATCTGTGCCGTGCCTGGATGGCAGAGTTGAACCGCGTGACTCGTCCAGGAGGGCTGATCCTGTTCACGACAGGCGGTTGGCCGTTCCGGACCCGATACCGGTCAAAGGAACAGGCGGCCTACCGACGCGGCGAGCCGATCTATCGCGGATGGGATGAGGTGGGGCGGCGGGACTTCTTCGCGTGGCACCCACCGCAATACGTACGGCAGGTTTTCCTGGCAGGGCTCCGTGAGATCGAGCACTTCCCCGCCGGCACCCACCATGAACTGCAGGACTTCTGGTTGGCGCGGACGTCCCGCGCGTGATCGCCCGATGGTCGACTTGCATCCGTCGTCCTGGCCTCCGCACGGGGTGGTGTGTCACGGGGTCCGCGGCGTGGGTGTACCGCCGTGTCATCTCCCGAGTCGCAGGCCTTAGATTCGCGGGATCCAAACGAGGAGCGCACGATGCGCCGCACCATTCTGCTTGCCACGCTCATCGTCAGCCGCGCGTCTGGCGCACAGGCCGCAGCGGAGGATCCGGCGCTCCGGCACTCGGTTGAACAGCTGCGGACGGTCGTCGGAAACTGGAACGTGACGACGGATTTCCTGGAGGACGATGGATCGGTCGGGCGATCGGAGCGGGGAACCTACTCGTTTCACTGGATCGTCGAGGATCGGGTCGTAGGCGGGCGCAGCGAAATTCCCGCAATGAACCAGGCGTCGGGCATCCTGTTCTACGTCAACGAGGCTCGGCGGGTGATCGAGATGGTCTCGGTGGCGGGCGATGGCAAACTCTGGATCATGACCGGTCCGTTAGGCGGCGAGCAACGCGGCACTGCGGAGTTCCGGACCGCGGGCGGCGGAACTGCGCGGCTGCGGTTCACGCGCTTCAACGTGCAGCCCGACGCCTTCGAGTCGCGCATGGAATACAGCGAGGACGGCGGAAAGACCTGGAAGCCGGCGAACCACCAGCGCTTCCGCCGCGCTACGGACCCGCGGGGTTAGTCGAGGCCCGGGGAACACGGCCGCGCTCGAACCGGCCGAAGACAGCGACGAGAACCGCCAGCACCAGCGCTGGCGCGACCAACCAGAAGGGACGCTCCATCCACCAGCGCGCGGTGTTGCCCGGTTCGCGGCCGAGCCCCAACGGCCACGCCAGGACGATGACGATGGCATAGGCCGTCATGTGCCAGAGAAAGACCGTCATGATCGAGAGATTGACCGCGATGGTCGCGGCCCAGGGTGCGGTCCGCTGAAGCCACCGGGAGAGGCGATCGCGCAGCAGCAGCGCCGCACCGATCAGCCAAACCGAGTGCGCGAGGATCACGACGGTCGGCGGGTTCATGTTGGACACACGCTCGATGGGCCTGAGGGCAAAGAAGTCGACGTCAGTGCCGACGAGACTGCGCGGGTACACGCCGATGCTCGTGAGAACGATCACGGCGGCCAGGCCGATGACCGTTGCGGTGACAATCCGCCCGCGCGACAGCCGAAGCAGGGATCCGTCACCGTAGAAGAACCCCGCCTGATGAACCAGAAACCAGACGGCCGCGAGGTTGAGCCACCTGATGCCCGGCACGAGGGCTCCGAACGCGAGGAGATCCACGCCGATCACCGTCACCGCAAGCGCCGACGGAACGGCCAGGCCGAACCGTTCGTGCAGTTTCAGGGTGAGTGGGCTGGTGAGCGTCACGACAAGATAGACGCCCAGGAACCACAACGGTCCGAACGGCAGGGTGCCGAGGCGGAATCCTCGAAGCAGACCGGAGCCGCCGATGTCGGCGACGTGCAGGACCGCCTGTACCACGATCCACGCCGCCGCGAAGACCAGAGCGGGAATGCCGAGGCGGCGGAGCCGGCTGAGCAGGAAATCGCCGGTGGTCCCTCGCCCCGACCGAACCGACCGCAGTCCCACGAAGTTGGAGAACCCGCCCACGAAAAAGAAGATGGGCATCACCTGCATCACCCAGGTCGTCAGCCACAGTCCCGGCGTGACTCCCACTGCGCCATGAATTACGATGCGACCGTCTGTCCACGTGATGATGGCCTGCATCCAGTGGCCGAAAACGACCGCCACGATGCTGGCGGCGCGCAGGAAATCCACGTAGCGGTCCCGCGATGGCGGCGTGGCTTCGGCGACAGCGACAAGTCCCGGATCAGTGCCGCTCACCCGGTGCTCCGTAGAAGCGCCACGAACTGCGAAAGTCACGCCCGATATCCTGTCCGGTAAGTCGCACCCGCACCATCTCGATTGGCATGTGTCCGCCCATCAGGATGCCGTCGTGGAAGTCGCGCGCTGACGTGCTACCCGATTCGACCAGTTCCCGGTAGAGAGCGCGCAGCTGGAGACCGCCGATCATGTACGCGGCCTGATACAGCGGCGAGTCGAGAGCGCTGCGTCGAACCTCTGCTTCGGCATTGGCCCGTTCGTGCCCGACCCGGTCGACCAGGAAGTCGATCGCCTGTTCTGGCGTCCAGTTCCCGAGCTGGTACTCCAGCGAGAAGATGATGCGGGCGGCACGATGCAGTCGCCAGAACAACATCCCGATCCGATCGGGGTCATTGCGGGCGAAGTCCGCGTCCCAGAGCAACAGCTCCCAGTAGAGCGACCACCCCTCGCGCCAGAACGGCCCCAGCCGATAGAACGGTCCGCTCGGTCGGACCGAGAGCGGCCCGCGGTGCGCGTTGAAGCGGTCGGTGAGGAACGCCTGCATGTGGTGGCCGGGAATCAGCTCGTGATGCACCGTGGCAAAATTGAAGTGCGGCGTATTGCCACGCATGCTCATGATCTTGTCCTCGTGGCGCATGGCGTCCGTCGGATACGATACCCGTGTCACCTCGCCGCCGGTGAAGAACGGGTTGACGAGCTGCGTTGCCGGCGTCTGCATGGCGAGGCGCCAGACTTCGCGGGCGAGCGGCGGCAGGGTCACGTTGCCGAGTCGGGCAATGAAGTCCTCCGAGTACGCCGCGATGTCGAAGATGGCCCACGGTTTCTCACCGGGGGAGGGCGCGAGGCCCTTGGTGTACTCGAGCGCCGCCTTCCAGTCGGCGCCGAACCCCATTCGCTCCGACACCCGGCGGAACTCGGTCTCCACCCACTCGAGCTCTTTCCGGCCGATCGCAATGAGCTCCTCGGCCGTGTAGGGAATCATCTCGACGGCAAGATCGGCGCGCAGTCCCTCTGCGAGGACCGGATCGCCCACGATGGGTGGCGGCTGCCCGGGCCGCACGCCGACGAGGTGCTCGCGAATCGCGCCCGCGTAGGCCGTCAGGGCGGAGTCCGCGCGTCGGAAGGGTTCGCGCGACCACCAGCTCACGAGCGGATCGTAACCGTCGTAGAATGCGTTCCAGTCGGCGAGCACGCGGCGCAGCGTGTCCACGTGGACCGCGGCACGCCATGCGATCGTCGGCGTAATGTCCGGCCGGCGCACGATGCCGCCCGCGGCGCGACCGTCGGCCACGAGCGTGCTGGTCAGCGAGCCGACCTCACGGGCGATGGCATCGAGGCGGGCACCCGTCGCCCGCCCCTCGGCGCGCTGCCGACCCAGTCGCGTCTCCTGGAGCAGCCGGATCGAGTCGGCGAAGGGGAGCAGGGGAGCGATCTCACGCCACCGTCGTTCGTGCAGGGTGAGCAGCGCGAGGTCGTGCGTAATCCGATCGCGCAGGAGCACCCAGTCGATTTTCCCCTCGCGGTTCAGCGCGTCGAAGTCCAGTTCGTTCAGGCGACGCTGCCAGCCCTCGTGAAACTGCCGGAGACGCGCCACGCGAACCGGCGAGTACTGCACCTCATAACGCCGTTCGAGCGCCGCCTTGTCCGCGAGGTAGCGGTCCACGGCCACGCGCAGGTCGCTCTCGGTGCGCGCGAAGGCGACCAGCGAGGTGAGCGCGGGCGGGTCGTCGGCCCAGCCGGCTACCGGCGCCTGGGCCGTTTGTGCCTGGGCAGACGGCACGAGGAGCAGGGCCGTAAGCGCCGCGGCGCCCACTGAACAAGGAACCCGCTGAGACCAGCGATAACCCATGACGACTTCCTCCAGGAAGGACCGCTGCGCGACGAAACGCGAGTCCGCAGGCGGGCCGTATTCGTTGCTACCGGCGTTTGCGGAGACGCACGAGCCCGCGCAGGACCCCCGCCGGCAGCACGCGCAGCGCCAGGGTCACCAGACGATATCCGCGTCCCGGAACGACGACCACCGGTCGCCCCCGGCGGAGCGCGTGGAGCGATTCGGCAACCACCGTGTCCGCGCTCATCCAGACCCACGACGGGTAGCCCGACATGTCCATGCCACCGCGCTCATGAAACTCCGTTCGCGTGTAGCCCGGGCAGAGCGCCTGCACGTACACGCCCTTGCCCTTCAGCTCCATGGCCAACGCCTCGATCTGCAGCCGCTGCCACGATTTGGTGGAGCCATAGTTCACGTTGCCGGGACTGGTGAGCCAGGATGCAGTGGATGAGACCGTGATGACAGCCCCCCGTGCGCGGGGGGTCATGGATTGCACCGCTGCCTGCGTGAGCCGGTGCGTGGCCAGCACATGGACACGGATCATCGCATCCTGACTCTCTCGCGACGCCCTGGCCAGGCTCCCGCGAGTGCCGAAACCGGCGTTGTTCACCAGGAGGTCAATCGGTGAGTCGTCGATCCGCTGGACGACACGCGCCGTGTCGTCATCACGAGAGAGGTCGGCCACCAACACCTCGGACGTGGCGCCGTGCTGCATGCGCAGCTCATCGGCCAGGGCGCGAAGCCGATCTTCCCCGCGAGCCACCAGCACGACGTCGTACCCGTCCCGTGCCAGCTGCCTGGCGAACGTACGCCCAAGGCCGGCCGAGGCTCCGGTAATGAGGGCGATGGGTCGCGGCGGCATGGTGTTCAAGTTACGCGTCAGTGGTGATATGGTGTGTTGGTCGAACGAAGCGCTGGGCGCCGGGCATGAGGCGCCGCCAGCACCCAGCACCCCAGCACCCCAGCACCCCAGCACCCCAGCACCCAGCATCCAGCACCCAGCACCCAGCACCCAGCACCCAGCATCCAGCATCCAGCATCAAG
>DASWGU010000266.1:0-24132 GCA_036393555.1 Gemmatimonadaceae bacterium | reverse complement strand
CTGACGACTGACGACTGACGACTGACGACTGACGACTGACGACTGACGACTGACGACTGACGACTGACGACTGACGACTGACGACTGACGACTGACGACTGACGACTGACGACTGACGACTGACTACTCACGAAACTGCTCGTCGATCGCTTCGGCCAGCGCGAAGTCCTTCTTCGTGATTCCGCCAGCCGAGTGCGTCGAGAGATGGCAGCTCACCCTGGTGTAGCGCACATCAATGTCCGGATGGTGGTCCATCCCCTCGGCGGCCTCTGCGATCCGGTTGACGAAGGCAATGGCAGCCGGAAACGTCGGACACTCGAAGGTCCGGGTGAGTGTGTTGCCGCGGCGAGTCCATCCCGGACGCACGCTCAGCGCACGCTGGATCTCGATGTCAGAGAGTGGAGTGGCCATCCTCGGCGGGGCGAACTCGGTGGACGTGGAACCTGGGCAACCTGCGCCGGACGCTTGAAGATACACCGGCCAACCAAGCGAAGCCGACGGTTTGACTGACTCCCATCGCACCATTCTCCGGACCAGCGCCGTGGCCGGTTCCCGTGAGGCCGATCGCCCGACGGTCAGCCGCGGACCGCATCGCCGGAATGCCAGTCGGTAGCGCGCTGGAACGCGGCACCCAGACGAAGCACCGCGTCGTCCAGGCCGCGTGCCGCCACCATCTGCAGCCCCACGGGCAGGCCGTTTCCGTCAATCCCGCACGGCACCGACAGCGCCGGCACGCCGGCCATGTTCTGCGGCGCGTTGAGCCGGGTGAACGCATCCACCACACCCACCGTCTGCCCATTCACCGACACGGTCGTCTCGCCGATCCGCGGCGGAATCGCCGGAAGCACGGCCCCCACCAGACATTCCATGTCGGCGAACAGGCGATCGAACGCCAGCGCCACCGCGTGACGCGCGGACCGGGCGCGCAGCAGCTCGAGCGCGGACCAGCGATAGGCATCCTGCAGACGCTTCCGCACCAGCGGTCCGTAGGCGTCGGGCGTGGTCCGCAGGAACCGGTCGTGATACGCCACGGCCTCGGATGCGCTGATCACGATCGACGCCAGGTGCGCCTCGTCCAGCTCCGGCGCGCGCACGTCACGCAACCGGCAGCCAAGCTTCCCCAGTTCGCGAATCGCGGCCTCGACGGGCTTCTGCACCATGGCGTCCAGGTCCCGCAGATGGAACTCCGACACGCCGACGCGCATGCCGCGCACCGCACGGCGTGTCGCGCGCAGGAACTTCCCCGCGTGCCGCGAGCCCGCCATCACCTCGAGCATGAGCGCACATTCGGCGGCGCTCCGCGCGATGGGACCGACGTGATCCAGTGACGGACTGAGCGGAACGACCCCGTCCAGCGGCACGAGTCCCCGCGTCGGCTTGAGGCCGGTGACCCCGCAGCACGCGGCCGGGATCCGGATGGAGCCGCGCGTGTCGGTCCCGACGGACAGCGGGCCGAGGCCGGCAGCGACCGCGGCGGCCGAGCCGCCACTCGACCCGCCAGCCACACGCTCCGGATCGAACGGATTGCGCACGGGACCGAAGTGTTCGTTGGCCGAGGTGACGCCTAACGCCACTTCGTGCAGGTTGGTCTTGCCGATGACGATCGCGCCCGCCCGCCGCAGCCGGCGCACCACGGTTGCGTCGTGCTCAGCCACCAGACCGTCGCCGAAAATCCGCGAACCTGCCGTGGTCGGCGCTTCGGTGGTAAGCACCAGGTCCTTTACCGACACCGGAACGCCGAGCAGCGGCGGCGACGTCGCACCGCGCCGCCTGACGAGTCGATCGGCGCGACGGGCGGCGGTCCTGGCGGTCTCGTCGAAGACGGCGAGGAAGGCGTTGAGCCGGGGGTTCTCCCGCGCGATGCGATCCAGCGTCTCGTCGACCAGCTCGACGGGGGAGAGCCGGCCTTTCCGGATTCGGTCAGCGAGCGCGAGGGCGTCGGGCATCGGGGGGATCAGGGATCAGGGATCGCCGAAGAATCAGATAACCGATTGTTGTGCAAGAAGATCGATCACTTCGGCCTGTTTGGCCACACCCACCAGTGGTCCGAACGACCCTCTTGCATCTTCGGCTTTTATTCGGTATCTCTGCTTCCCGGGCCACCTCCACGGCGCGGGAAACCTCCACTCGTGAGGGAGCGAAGTCAGCCCCTCCCTCTGCTCTCGCCGTGCAGCTCCCCCTCATTGCCCCGCCCCCGCCCCCGCCCCACTCCCCGACTCCTCTCCAGCCGATCGGGACGCAGGGGGACATCCGCTATTACGACGCGGTGGCGAAGGGTGTGCTGAACAGTCCGGAGACCACGGGGATGGGGTTCTGGTCCATCAATCCATACGTGGGGTGCGCGTTCGGCTGCGCCTACTGCTATGCTCGTTATGCACACCGCTACGTGGCCGAGCGTGCCGCGACGGTGGCCCCGGATGCCACCGAGCTGGTCGAGCTGCCGCCCTGGCTGGCGTTCGAGCGGCGGATTTTCGTGAAACGAAACGCCGTTGAGGTGTTGCGGGAGACGTTGCAGACAGGTTGGAGGTCGAAGGTCAGAGGTCAGATGGCAGAGGGCGGCGGCGCCGCCTCACGACTCACGACTCACGGCTCGCGACTCGCCCGCGGTCCGCGGTCCGCGTCCCGACTTACCCGGCTCTGGGCTGGTGAAACGGTAGTCATCGGCACGGCGACCGACCCGTACCAGCCGGCCGAGCGCAGTTATCGGGTGACACGTGGGATCCTCGAGGTGCTGGCGGAGGAGCGCGGGCTGTCGGTCGTGATCATCACCAAGAGCGCGCTCATCACGCGTGACCTGGACGTGCTGTGCCGGCTGGCGAACCGTTCTTCGCTGACGGTGCACCTCTCGCTCATCACGCTCGACCGGGAGCTGGCGCGGCGGATCGAGCCGCGGGCACCGACGCCCGAGGCGCGGGTGCGTGCGGTGGAACGGATGGCCGCCGCCGGCCTCGACGTGGGGATCAACATCATGCCGGTGCTGCCGGGGATCACCGACCGGCCGGCGATGCTGGATGGGGTGGTGCGGCGCGTCGCGGCGGCTGGGGCGTCGCACATCAACGCCTGCGCGCTGCGGCTTCGCGTGACGGCGCGCCGCCGCTATCTCCCGTTCATCGAGGCGGAGTTCCCTGCCCTCGCGGGCGCCTACCGGACCGCGTATTCGGCCGGACACCAGATGGGCGATGCCTACCGGGAGGGCTTACGGCGTTTCCTGCGGGCGCGATGCCGGAAGCACGGCATCTCGTACGGCACGCCGGAGGTTCGTGGATCGGCCAGCGACGGCTCGGCGCGCGTGGGATCAGCCTGGGCGGCAACCGAGCCGGATGACGAGATGGATGCGGTGCGGCCGGGTCATGCGCCAACAGCACCGGCGCAATTAGCTCTGTTCCGCGAGTCCTGATTCGACGAAGGGACCCTATGACCTCTGACCTTCGACCTCTGACCTGTCAGTTCCTCGTGAACGCGAAGTAGATGACGTACAGCCAGGAGAAGAACCCATGAACGATCGCCCACAGGATCGAGTGATGCAGGCTCCAAGAAATCGTGATCGCGAGAGCGGTGCCCATCGTCACGCCGGCCTTGGCGACTTCGGTGGTGCGATTGGTCTTGCTCATGAATCCTCCAGCGGGCTGGCGGTCGAATGGCCCCTCGAAGACCGGGCCGGTGTGGGGTGCTTCAGTCATGGTTCTGACAGGTTGCTGGTCCAGGGTGAGTGACGGGGATCGTCCCGTCATTCCCGATATCCGTACGCGCTCCGGCCCGCGGTTGCTTCAAGGTTCGTCCGGGGCACCCGGCACTCAGCACCAGCTCGCAGTACCAGCCATCAGCTACCCGCCAGCAGCCACCGCGTGACCCTCCCATCCCTTCGCCACCAACTGGCGGCACTTCTGCCGCCCCTCCGCGCCGGCATCGCCGTCATTCCGACCGGGATCACGCCGCTCGACCGCGTGCTGTCGGATGGCGGCCTGCCGAGCGGGCGACTGACCGAGATCCTGGGCCGGCGCGGGAGCGGACGCACGACGCTCGTCAGGCAGTTGGTGACGGAGGCCGTGGCCGCGCGGCGCTGGGTCGCGGTCGTCGATGGATCCCGCACGCTGGCGCCGCGCGACTGGGCGGCCATCGGCGACAGCGGGCGGCTGTGGGTAGTCCGCCCGCCCGATCCCGACCGGGGCGCGTGGTGCGCGGACATCCTGCTGCGGAGTGGCGCGTTCAGCGTCGTGGTGCTCGACGGCGCGCTGGCGCTCCCGCGACACGTGGCCGTTCGCCTGACGCGGCTCGCGCGCGAACAGGACGTGGTGCTCGTGGTGGCCGGCGAGGAAGGCGGCGTGGTGGGAAGCGCGGTGCGATTGCGAATCACCCGACGGGCAGAGGGCAGAGGCCAGAGGGCAGAGCTTGAGGGCAAAGGGGAGCGAGCAGCGGGCAGCGGGGCGCGCCGCCAGGTCACGACTCACGACTCACGACTCGCGACGCACAACCACTCGCTTCCCGCTCCCCGCTTTCCTCTTCTCGCGCCTCACGAGTCACGCATCACGATCACGATCGAAAAGGGCGGTACGCATCACTCCGTGGAGGTCAGCTGTGCAATCGACATGGCGCGTCGCCTGTGTTCGCATCCCGAGGTTCCCGATCGGCGCGGTGTGGCGAAACGCAACCGGCGAGGCGAACGGATCTCCTCGACCCACCGCCGACCCCACACCGGGGCAGAGGGCGGAGGGCAGAGGGCAGAGCGGGCAGAAGACAACGGGCAACGAGCGGGCAGCGGGCAGCGCGGCGAACGGACATCGGCCGGCGGCGGCACCCTCGCCCGCAAACGGCGATGCGCCGAACCACTCGTCAGGCGGGACGAGTTCCTCCTCATCAAGGCGGGATGCCGGTGAGGACAGCGAGGGCAGAGGGCAGAGGGCCGAGGGCCGCGGGGACAGGCCACAGGTCACAGGCCGCAGGCGGCAGGAACAGTCGAGCGAGTCACCACATACGCACGATGCACCGCTCGCCGCTTCCCGCTCCCTGGTCCCTGCTCCAGTTCACTGGGATGACCTTCCCATCGCCCTCGCCGACGGTCCGCGTCTCCGCGCACTGACCGCGGCCGCCGCACGCGCGCAGATCCGGGCGGGCATGCCCGTCACCGAGGGCACCTCGCGGTGCGCTGACCTCCAGGTCCTTTCCTGGGACCAGGTCGCCATCGACGAGGAGATCCGCCGCGCGACCGCGGCGTTCCTGGCCGCGAGTCCACAGGTGACCCCCGTGGCCGGCGCGCCCGGCATGTGGTGGATCGGCGCGAGCGGTCTCGATGCCCTCGGCGGTGAATCCACGCTGGCTGGTGCCCTGCTCGCGATCGCCCGGCGCTGGCACCCGGCGGCCCGCGTCGCCATCGCCGATTCCTGTGTCACGGCAAGAGCGGCAACCTGGGACCACAGGTCTCAGGTCTCAGGTCGCAGGTCGCAGCCACCCCGGGCCAGAGGAGAGGCGCCAGAGGCCAGAGCGGCGCACCATCGACTCACGACTCACGATTCACGATTCACGACCCCTCTCCTGATTCCTCCCGGCCACGACGCGACCTATCTCGCCACCGCGCCCATCGGCCTCATCCCCGTGGACGAAGCCATGCGCGAGACGCTGTCAGCGTTAGGCATCCGGACTGCCGGAGGACTTGCCGCTCTGCCTGCCGACGAGGTCGAGCAGCGCTGGGGACGGACCGGTCTCGTCTCCTGGCGCCTGGCCCGCGGTGAGGACCGCCGCCGTCCCGGCCTGGCGGCTGCTGACCGCCCGCGCGCCGCTTCGGCTGACCTCGTGCCCAGCGTGTCGGGCACGGAGCCGGTGCTCTTCCTGGTCCGGGCCGCGCTCGAACGACTGTTGAGCGCCCTCGTCGCCGACGGACGGGCTGCCGCCACGCTCGCTATCACCCTCATCCTCGACGACGCCCGGGGCGCGACCGGATCCGGGCCGCCACACACCATCACGCGCGAGGTGCGGCTCGCGCATCCCATGGCGCGTCTGGTGCCGCTGTTCGAACGATGTCGTGCGCTGCTGGACCGCTGGTCGCTCCCGGCGCCGGTCTGCGGCGTCACGGTGGCCGTCGTCGCCACCGCGCCACTCACCGGCGAACAGGGCGACCTCCTCGATCCTGCCTGGCGCGACCCTGCCGCCGCCGATGCCGCCTTCGCCCGCCTGCGCGCGGAGCTGGGCACCGCTGCCATCGTCGTCCCGGTCGTGGCGGATGAACATCGGCCGGAGCGGGCCGGACTCTGGCTGCCGTTGTCGGAGCGAGCCGAAGGCAAAGACAGGTCTCAGGTCTCAGGTCTCAGGTCTCGGGAACTTCAGATCGGAGGTCAGCGTTCAGAGGGCAGAGCCACCGGGTCGCAGGTCGCAGGTCGCTGGTCGCTGGTCGGCGAGTCTCGACTGACGACTGACGACTCACGACTCACGACTCACCACGCCGTCCCCACCGCCGCCCGCCAGCTCGAACCTCCGGAGCCGGTGGACGTCGAGTGCGCCGACGGCATACCCCGCGTGCTCTGGTGGCGCGGGCGGCGGCTGCGACTCGCGCACGCCCTCGGACCGGAACGCCTGGCCGGCGACTGGTGGAAGGACGGATACGCCCGGGACTACTGGCGTTGCGAAGATCCCGACGGCGAAGGAACGCTGGTGCTTTTTCACGACCGCTCGTCAGGCAGCGACTGGTTCGTGCAGGGCTGGGATGACTGACTCCAGAGCAGAGGGCAGAGGGCAGAGGGCAGAGCGACTCGAGGTCGGAGGTCAGAGGTCGGAGGCCCGAGGCGCGCCGCCCCGACTCACGACTCACGACTCACGACTCACGACTCCCCCATCCTCCGTCCCCCGCCCGCCTGCCAACTACGTCGAGCTCCACTGCCATTCCGTCTTCTCTCTCCTCGACGGCGCGTCGGAGCCCGAAGCGCTGGCGGCGCGCGCCAGGGCATGCGGCATGCCCGCTCTCGCCCTCACCGACCACGACGATCTGGGCGGCGTGGTCCGTTTCGCGCACGCCACGCGCGAGCTGGGAATCGGTGGCATCATCGGCGCCGAACTCACAGTGCTGGCCGACGGGGCGCTCACGCACCTGGTCGTGCTGGCCGAGTCGCGCGAGGGATATGGCAACATGGCCTCGCTCATCACGCGGGGCCGGATGGACACGTTCCGCGGCGAGCCCGCCGTCTCGCTGGACACGCTGGCCCGGCACGCGCCCGGGCTGTTCGCGCTGACGGGCTGCCCATCGGGTTGGGTTCCGCGCCGTTTTGCGGCCGGCGACCCTGACGGCGCCTGTGAGGCGGCCGCCATGCTGCTCGACATCTTCGAGGGACGGCTGGCCATCGAGTGCTGGGACCATCGCCTGCCGGAGGAGCGCGAACTCGTCAGGCAGCTCATTCCGCTGGCGCGCGCGCTCGACATTCCCTGGGTGGTGACCAACGACGTTCACTACGCGCTCCCCACCGGCCGGCTGGTGCACGATGTGCTCTGCGCAATCCGGCATCAGCGCCCGCTCGACGCCATGGGGACGCGGCTCCGGCCGAACGGCGAGTGGTATCTCCGCAGCGCGGCGCAGATGCGCCGGCGCTGGCAGTTGGACGACTCGGGCCTGCGCAACACGTCAGGCATCGCCGAGCGGTGCGCGTTCCGACTGGAGGAACTGAAGCCGTCGCTGCCAGTGTTTCCGCTGCCGCCGGGGGTGACGGCGGACGAGTATCTCGCACGGCTGGTCGAGCAGGGAGTCCGGGAGAGACTGCTGACGGCGAGGTCCGGGGTGGGAGACACCAGGTCTCAGGTCTCAGATCCCGGGTCCCGGGAACTTCAGGTCAGAAGTCAGAGGCCAGAGCTCAGAGGGGCGCGCCAGCCAGTCACGACTGACGACTCACCACTGACGACTCTCCCCATCAACTACCGCCGGCAGATCGACCACGAACTGGATCTCATCCGACGCCTCGGGCTCGCCGGCTACTTTCTCATCGTCTGGGACATCGTCCGCTTCGCCAACCGCGCCGGCATCCTCTGCCAGGGTCGCGGCTCGGCCGCCAACTCGGTCGTCTGCTACTGCCTCGGCATCACCGCCATCGATCCGGTGAAGATGGAGCTCCTCTTCGAGCGGTTCCTCAGCGAGGAACGCAAGGAGGCGCCGGACATCGACATCGACTTCGCCCACCGGGACCGGGAGCAGGTGCTGCAGTACGTCTACGAGCGCTATGGCCGGGAGCACGCGGCCATGGTCTGCGAGCACATCACGTATCGCGGCCGGTCGGCGGTCCGCGACGCGGCGCGCGTGCTGGGGTTCTCGGTGGAGCAGGCCAATGTGCTCAGCACGCTCGCCGACCGGTTTTCGGCGGAAGCCACCGCGGAGGCGCTGCGGGAGGGCGCGACGGTGGAGCAGATGGCTGGCCGGCATTATGACCTCGATCCGCAATCGGACCGGCCCGGCATACCCGACGATGCCCGAAAGAAGCCAGCAGAGTGGAGTGCGGAAACGTTGCTTGAGAGGCAGCGGGCAGTGGGCAATGGAGGGCAGCGGGCAGAAGGTGGAGGAACGTTCCATCGGGGAACGCACCACGAGCCACGCTCCATGGATCACGATCCCCGACCGACGACTGACGACTCACGACTCACGACTCACGACTCAAGACTGACGACTTCCGGCCTCGACTCGAACGACCACCGGGTGAAGGTCCTTCCCGACATTGTCGCCGGGCTGCACCAGGCCCCGCGGCACCGTTCCATCCACGTGGGAGGGTTCGTGCTCACCCGCGAGCCGTTGCGCACCGTCGTGCCCATCGAGCCCGCGTCGATGCCAGGCCGTACCGTCATCCAGTGGGAGCGCGACGACCTCGATCCCGCCGGTCTCGTGAAGATCGACCTGCTGGGCCTCGGCATGCTGACCGTCCTGCAGGATTGCCTCAAGTACATCCGCGCCACGCGTGGCGTGACGGTGGACCTGGGCGCGCTCGACATGACCGACCAGGCCGTGTACGACGACCTGTGCCGCGCCGACACCATTGCGGTCTTCCAGGTGGAAAGCCGGGCGCAGATGAACACGTTGCCGCGCCTGCAGCCGCGCTGCTTCTACGATCTCGTGGTCGAAGTGGCACTCATCCGGCCGGGGCCTATCCAGGGCGACATGGTGAACCCGTACCTGCGGCGCCGTCTGGGCGAGGAAGCCGTCACCTTCGCGCATCCATCCCTGGAACCGGTGCTGCGTCGCACGTTAGGCGTTCCGCTCTTCCAGGAGCAGGGGATGCAGGTGGCTATCACCGCCGCGGGGTTCACGCCCGGCGAAGCCGACGTTCTGCGCAAAGCCATGGGGCACAAGCGCTCGCGCGAGCGCATGGCCGCGATCTGCGAGAAACTCATGGACGGCATGCGGAAGAACGGGATCGACGAGGAGACCGCCCGCCGGATCTACAACCAGATCAACGCTTTCGCCGACTACGGGTTCCCCGAATCGCACGCCGCCTCCTTCGCACTCATCGTCTACGCCTCGGCGTATCTGCGGCACTACTACGCGCCGGAGTTCCTCGCCGCCATGCTCAACGCCCAGCCCATGGGTTTCTATTCCGTGGGGACGCTGATCGAGGATGCCCGGCGGCACGGCGTTGTCGTCCGGCCAATCGATCTCACGTGCTCGGCGTGGGATCATGCGCTGGAGCGGGCCGACGGGTCGATGGTTGTACCGAACGATGGAGCGGTCACCATCAGGGCAGAGGCCAGAGGGCAGAGGGCGGATCAATCAGAGGGCGTTGGGCAGCGGGCCGCGGGAAAGGACAGATCCCGGAGGAGCATGGCCGATTCCCGATCCTCGATTCCACAACTGACGGCTGACGACTCACGACTCACGACTCACCGGGCCCCTGCCGTCCGCCTGGGCATCCGGCTCGTGCGGGGGCTCGGCGCCAGAGCGCGGGAGATGATCGAACAGGCGTCACTCGACGGCCCGTTCGTCGACATTGCCGATTTCGTCAGGCGTACGCGTGTAGATCAACGTGCGGTCCGGGCGCTTTGCGAAGCCGGCGCATTCGACACCATGGTCAAGGACGCCCCCCCCAACCAACGCCGTCGCGTGGCGCTCTGGCGCGCACTGGATGCGCTGCGCGGCGACGCAGGACCGTTGGCGCCGCGAGCGAGGCCAGAGCGCCAGGACGTCAGGTCTCAGGTCTCAGGTCTCGGGTCTGGGGAATCCGAGGTCAGAGGTGAGAGATCAGAGGTCAGGGAGGACCCGCCCTCGACCCTCGACCTTCGACCCTCAACCCTGCCCTTCCCTCCCATGTCGCGCATCGAACTCACCGACGCCGACTACCGCATGACAGGCCTCTCGCTCAACGGGCACCCCATGCGTCACCTGCGGCGCCTCCTCGCACCGAACGCCGTCCGCACGACCAGCGACATCCACGCGCATGGGCGCGACGGCGAACGCGTCGCTCACGCCGGACTCGTCATCTGCCGCCAGCGGCCCGGCACCGCGAAGGGATTCGTCTTCCTCTCCCTCGAGGACGAGACAGGAATCCTCAACGTCGTCGTCACACCGAAACGCTTCGAGCGGCAGGCGCTGCTGATCTCCAACTCACCGTTGCTGCTGGTACGCGGGACGCTGCAGGTGGAGCATGGCGTGGTGAACCTCCGTGGCGAATCCTTCCACGCGCTTCGCGCCGATGCCGGCGAAGCCTGGGCCAGAAGCCACGACTTCCATTGAACAGCCGGGAGACGCGGACAAGGATCCGCGGCCGCCCCGAAAGCCTACCCTCGTGACCTCCGCAGCAACTCGTCGTAGTCGGAAGGCGTATCTACGTCCAGCGGCGGCGGCTCCGACACGTCCACCATGGTCACGCGAGATGGTTCGGCAGCGATCAGGTCTCGCGCCCCGTGCTCCCCCTCCAGCGCCGCCAGCGCGCTGAACATGGCGGCGTCGAACAGCACGGGATTGCCCCGCACTCCACGGTATCGGGGGGCAACGATCGGACCCGCTCCCGTACGCCACGACTCCATGATCGTGCGCACCACCACCGGTGACAGCGTCGGCTGGTCGCCCAGCACCACCAGCGCCGCCCCAACGTTAGGCGGGAGTGCGCCCACGCCGGCCGCCACCGACGACGACAGGCCACGCGACGGCTCCTGGTTCACGACCCACACCACGGGCGGTCCGCCAAGGGCCGACCGCACACCGTCCGACTGGGGCCCGACCACCACGACGATGTAGTCGACCCCGCACGAGACGACCGTGTCCACGACGGCCCGGATCACCGTGGAGCCGGCGAATGGCACCAGCAGCTTCTGCGCGCCGAACCGGCGCGCCAGCCCTGCCGCCAGCACGATCGCCGCCAGGGGCCGTGCCCGATCGGCCGCCGGAAGCCGATTCTCGCGGCGATGGAGCATTACTCCCGTGTGCAGGACCGTGAGGGGAAGCCTGGCGCAATTGCGCCGCGTCGCGGGCACTTCACCGCCCAGCGTCCGCAACACGTCGTCCACGGTCAGCGTGTCCACTTCGTCGAGCGGCGCCCCGGTCACCAGTTCCGTCAGCACGGACGCGGACGCGACACAGATGGCGCAGGCGTTGGCCGTGAACATCGCCTCGGCGACGACGGCGCCGTTGAGCCGCAACTCGATTCGAACCCGGTCGCCGCACAGCGGGTTGACTCCCTCTTCCGTAATCGTCGCGTCCGGTAGCGGACCACGATGCCGTGGATGCCGGAAATGATCCATGAGGGACGGCGAGTAGGGATGCACCATCAGTCCACGGCCCCACGGTCGTGCCGCGGCCGGTACGGCGGAAATCGCCAGGCCATGTCCCGCGTAAGCAGGCCGCCATGGCCGAGCCCGACCAACCATGAGCCGTCGACGGGCAGGCCGCACATGAAGCGCGGCAGGAACACGTCGAAGATGGTCGCCCGGGAGAAGAGCCCGCACGAGGGCATCCCGACCAGCGGCACCGTCCCGACCCGCGCCAGCCAGAGCAGGCTCCCGGGATGCGCGGGAACGCCGACCCGCTCGACGCGGCCCCCGATCTGCGCGATCGCACCAAAAGCGGGATCGAGCGGATCCATGGCTTTCGTGCCGGCGATCACCACGAGGTCGGTGCCTGACGAGAGCACGGCGGACATGGCCCGCTTCATTGACGCGACGTCCGGCGCCACGCGGTGCACGGCATCGAGCTTCCCGCCGAACCACTCGACCTTCTCCCCGAACGAGGTCCGGAACCGTTCCAGTGCGGAGGAGCCGAGGGATTCCTGCACCACCGCGGCGACGCGACGCGGTTGGAAGGCCCGAACGGCGACCAAGCCGCTACCCGACGCGGATTCGCCACTGCGCACTGACGCTTCTGCCATGACAAACGGGAGGATCTTCGCGCGGGCGACGATCTCGCCGGCATCCACGACCTGCCCGTCTGGAAGCGTGTACACGGCGAGCCCCTCGATCGTGTTCACCGAGGCAAGCGCGGCCGTCCGCACCTGGACCACACCCCTCCGCTCGGCGACGATCGGCCAGTGGCCACCGGCGACGGATCGCGCCGCCGTGCCATCGCCCGCCGCGGCCCGCACCAGTCGCGTTCCCGCGTCGTGCTCGCCCAGGTCGCCGTTCTCCAGGCGGATCAGGTGCAGCTCGTTCCACGACAGGTCGTCCAGGCTCGACCGGTGCGTGGAATCCAGCCGGGTCCCCCGCTCGATCACGATACGGCCGTCCGTATCGTGCACGTCGGAGACGACCACTGCGCCCAGGATGTCCGCCGCCGGCAGGTCCGCCCGTCGCAGGCACTCCGCCCTCATGGCTGACTCCGGTCCCGCAGGGATCCTCCGCTGCGACCGCGATGCACGGCGAGCGCTTCGGCCAGGACGCTGAGCGCGATCTCTTCGGCGCTGCGCGCCCCGATGTCGAGTCCGACGGGGACGCGCACGCGTGCCAGTTGATCCGCGGGCACACCCTCCTGCGCCAGGTACTCCAGCAGCGCGCGGCCGCGGCGCCGGCTGCCCAGCACACCCACGTAGGCGGCGTCGCTCGCCAGCACGGCGCGGAGCACCGGCAGGTCGTACTTGGAGTCATGTGCCAGCAGCACCACCAGCGACTCCCTGCCTAACGCCATTCGAGCGGCCAGCTCCGAAGGCATCCCGACCAGCAAGTCGTCGGCGCCGGGAAATCGCTCCCGCGTGGCGAAGCGCGCCCGGCCGTCCACCACCGCGGTCCGCAGCCCCAGCACGCCGGCCAGGGCGACGAGCGGAACGGCCACATGCGTCGCACCGAAGACGACAAGCGTGAGCGGGGGCGCGTGCCGCTCGAAATAAAGCCGGTGCGACTGCCCGCCCGCCGCCACCGGGTGCACACCGGAGGCACCGGCGGCGAGCAGACGACGGGCCTCGATGGCCGCCGCCACATCCAGGTCGCCGTCACCCAGGCTTCCCCGCTCCTGTCCGTCGTCGGTCACCAGCAACCGGCGGGGGACACCCGACAGTGGCGCGACGACCACGGCAACGCGACCCCGTTCGACGGCTGAACGGGCTTCGCGCAACGTGAGCCCGACCGGATCGTCCACCCGGCTCCCGTCCACCGGTTCGACCAGGACTTCGATGGTCCCGGCGCACGTCATGCCCAGGGTCCAGGCATCTTCGTCGCCCAGTTCCATCGACAGCAGCGCGGGAACGCCATCAGCGAGCGCACGGGATGACGCCTCGATCACCCGGGCGTCGACGCAGCCGCCGATCGTTACCGAGCCGACAATCGCGCCCGACTCATCGACCCACATGCGCGAGCCGGCGTCGCGGGGTGAGCTCCCTTCGGCGGATACCAGTGTGGCCATCGCAGCCCGCCCGGGCGGGATCGCGGCGTGCGGCGGCATGCCGGTCACGCGGGCGGATGCCCGTTGTCCGACTCGTCAGGCACCCGCCGCGCGCGCCAGGTGGTCGACCAGCTCCGCACCTCGCCGGGCTCGAGCCACTGGGCCCGCTTCCAGTCGCCCAGGGCGTCGAAGAGCGCATCCGGCGCGCCGATGCATGGCTCGAACCCGATATTCACGTACGGCCGGCCCCGCCGGTTCGGACCCCAGCCCCCCTTGTTGATCCAGAGCCCGAACTGCGGCACCTCCTTCGTCTCGAAGGTGACCTCCAGTTCATACTCGCCCTGCTGAATACGAGCCCAGCCGTCCGACACGTCGAGGAACAGCTTGCAGGCGTACTCTTTCGCGACGTCGAACGGCGTGAGGAAATCGAGCACCCGTCCTGCGGCGCGCACGAACGGCCAACGGTGCTGCGACCGCCCATCGCCCATGTCCAGGCGGTGTGAAGCGGCCACCCTGAATGGCGACCCCTCGGGCAGTAGCAGCTTCGTGTCGGGACGCAACGCAAGCAGCGGATGCGCCGACCAGATGAACGGGATGCGATCCGCGGCGTCGTTGAGCGCGTGATACGTCATCACGACGGCGCCGTCGGGTGTCACGCGCGCGAGTCTCGTCAGGCGGTACGGCAGCCGCCGTCCCTCCCACGTGGTCACCACCGCCTGGCCGCCGGCGCCGGTGTCGATCTCGAACTCCGGGACCTGTGACCAGACCTCACCGTGATCGGGAAGGTCGACGCCGCCCCACCCGCGTACCCACCCCGGAATCCGGCAAGCGGCGATCGTGGGAAAGCACTCGTCGTAGCCGCCGCTGTCCGCGGTTTCGACATACGACGCCCCTTCCTGCGGCGGCCGGAACGGGATGGCGTCGTTGTGCCACAGCCACTGGCGACCGGCCAGCTCCATTTCCACGATGCGGCCCGCGAGCGCGGGCACGCAGACGATCCGGCTGGTCCCGCCGCGGACCTCGATGAACCCGAACTTGCTGGTGATCGGGGCGGGCGTCGCGGCGGAGCGGGAGAGGAAGGGGAGTTTCACGCGAACGGCATCATCCCCGCGGGCGAACGTCGTCCAGCGTGATGCCCCGCGTGGCGAAGATCCGCGAGATCGCCTCGCCGATGCGGTTGTTCGGCGTGCTGGCGCCGGCGGTGACCCCTACGCGGACGGGTCCCGTCGCGGGGAGCCACGCGGCGACCGATGCTTCGCTGTGGTGCTTCCCGGCCGGTCGGAATCGGAGCACGCCCCGTTCCGGATCGATCGCCTCGGCGTCCTCCACGTGATACGTCGGCAACTGCTCGGCGCAGAGCATCGCCAGGGAGATGGTGTTGCTGGAGTTGAACCCGCCCACAACGAGCATCGCATCCATCGGCTCGTGCAACAGCTCGATCACCGCATCCTGGCGGTCCTGCGTGGCCGAGCAGATCGTGTCGAACGTGCGGAAGTTCGCCTCGGCGTAGTCTGCGCCGAACGCGTCCTCCATCGTGCGCCGCACTTCCGCCGCGATGGCGAGCGACTCGCGCGCCAGCATCGTGGTCTGGTTGGCCACGCCGATACGCCGCAGGTGAAGCGCCGGGTCGAAGCCCGGGGAGCCGGCCGGCCGGAGTCGTTCATCGAATGCGGAGGCCGCGGCGGGATCCACCGCGCCGGCACCCAGGCCGCGGAGGTACTCGCAGACCAGCCTCGCCTCCTCCAGATCGCGCACCACGAGGTAACGCCCCTCTGGGAAGCCCGTCACCTGCGACGCTGTTGCGCGCGTCTCTTCGTGCGCCGCCTTGCCGTGGATCAGCGCCGTGAAGCCGTCGCGTGCGTACGACTCCACGCGCTTCCACACATTCAGCACCGAGCCGCATGTGGTGTCCACCACCACGCATCCGATCGCGCGCAATGCCTCGAAGTCCCGGATGGTGACCCCGAACGCCGGGAGGACGACGACGTCACCCGGCTCCACCACGACGTAGTCGAACCGGGGACCGGACGGCGTGCCATCCGTTGGCCGCAGGATCGTGATGCCCATCTGGACCAGGCGGTCGTTCACGTGCGGATTGTGAATGATCTCGCCCACCAGGAAAATGCGCCGGTCGGGGAACTTGCGGCGGGACTGGTAGGCGTACTCCACGGCGCGTTCGACCCCGTAGCAGAATCCGAACTCACGAGCGAGCCGCACGGTCACGTCGCCGACCGTGAGGTGATAGCCGTTCGCGCGGAGCGCGTCGACCACCCAACCCTGATAGTCGGCGGCGATCTCATGCTGGACTTCGGCTTTCAGCCCGAGTCCTTTCCGGTAGTACGTCTCCGGCAGCGCGCTCATGCCGCGAAATATAGCAGCCGCCGTCCGGGGGGTCGCAGCGTTGCCGGATCGTTCGCTTGCCGTGGACCGGACCGCCACGTATGCTTGGCCGCAATGGCCCTCGTCGCCGCGCCGTCTCACTCCGCCGAGCTGCCCGCCACTCTGGTGACGACCACGTCGAGTTTCGTCTTTGTGGGTGAGCGGCTGTGGCTGGACTTCGTGAATACCGACGATCTCCGCCGCGGCGTGCGCGTGGACGTGCTCCGCGACTTCAGTGCGCTGGTCGCCTGGCTGGGGGCGGCCGCCGTGCTCGACGCCGAGCGCGCCGCCGGCATCGCACGTCGCGCCGATCAACAGCCCGCCGGCGCCGCCGCGGCGCTCGTTGACGCCCGTCGCGTACGCGCGGCGCTTCGTGCACTCGCAGAACGCGGGGCGACCGAAAAAGTCCGCGCCGACGCCCTCGCCGAAATCAACCGGGTGCTGGGCCGCAGCGCCGGGACGCGTCGCGTCGAGACCATCGACGACGGCTCCTTCCGGCAGAGCTTCGTTCCGGTGGGCGACGCGTTCGCCGGATTGATGATTCCGGTGGTGGAATCTGCGGCCCAGTCGCTGGTCGACGGCGACCTGCCGCGGGTGCGGCGGTGCGCCGACGCGCGCTGTCCCCGCGTCTTCTACGATGCAACGCGCAACGGACGGCGGCGCTGGTGCGACATGGCGACGTGCGGCAATCGAGCCAAGGCGGCCCGTTTCCGCGCACGCGAGCGAACCCCGCTTCGTTCGCAGGTCGTGGACCGGGGCGCGGAGGCGCGCTCGGCCTGACGCGGTCATGCCGCTCGTCCAGGTGGTTCGCACGTATCTGGAGATGACGTCGCCGGCGGATTTGCGGGGCCCGTCCGAGCTGCCCGAGGGTTGTTCGCTGGAGCGTGAGCCGCCGGACCCGGCACGATACCGGCAACTCTACGAGGCAGTGGGTGACGCGCATCACTGGCGTGACCGAAACGCCTGGAGCGACGAGGCGTTGGCCGCGCACCTGGCGCACCCTGACGTGACCGTGTGGGCGCTGCGGTGCAGCGACGCGACCTTCGGCTACTTCGAGCTGGTGCGGGAACCCACGGACCGCAGTACCGAACTGGCGTACTTCGGTCTCGTGCCGGCTGCCATCGGCCGCGGTCTCGGTGCCGTCCTGCTCACGCTCGCGGTGCGGACGGCCTGGGCGGCGGGAGCGGAACGCGTCTGGCTCCACACCTGCACCCTGGATCATCCCGCGGCCCTGCCCAACTACCTCGCGCGCGGGTTCCGCGTGACGCGGACGGAGCGCTACGCCGCCGACCTGCCGCGAACCTAACGACCACGGCGGCGGCCCGGTCGCGGCGGGCGGCCCCGGCCCTGCGGCCGCTCCCGTTCCGGGTGGCGTGACCGATCAACCTCCCCCGGTGACCAGGGCCGGTTCAGGAGCTCGCGCAGCCGTTCCAGCGACTCCGCGCGCACGGCTCCGCGCGGACCCCGCAGGACGACGAATCGCATCGGCCGGTCCATCGTCGGCAGTTCTTCGTCCACCAGCGAGCGCGCCAGCTTCTCCGGCAGGCGAAGGCGCGCGACGGGACGGGCGGGCTGCCCCGGAGACTCCTCCAGATCGTAGTCCACGTCGATCAAGCGGCCCCTGAGCTCCACCGTCGAGGGCAGCGCCGCGAGCTCATCGCGCCGTGCCGGGTCCACGAGCCCCCCGAGATCGAGCGCCAGCGGGGCGGCCCGGTAGTCGGCCATGCACGTCGTGCCGCGCAGCAGGTCCTCGTAGCGCCCTGACAGGTCATCCAGCGAGAGGCGGGGCGTCACGCCACCCGATCGCCGGTGGAGCTCACGGATCTCCTCGATCGCTCTGCGGTTGCGTCGCACTGCCGGGTGGCGAGCTTCGCCGCGCGCCAGCGCCGCCGCCAGCGCCCGGTACGCCTCATCCTGCCGGTCCTGGGGGAAGCGCTCCATCGCCTCCTCCTCGCGCTCCAGCTCGAACCCGGAATACGTCAGGCGTCGCCGCAGGATCAGGCGGTCCCCCTTCCGCGACGCATCCAGCACCAGTTCCTCACCGCTGGAGCGTGCGTTCCGGCGCACGAGCCCCATGGGAAGCTGCGTGCCCTCGATGCTCGCGCGGGGAACGCCGAATCGATCCGCAAAATACCGCAGCGTTCCGGCGATGGCGCCCCACGAGCCGCACACGCTGGTCCTGGAGACGCGCGCCTCCTGTCCGTCGGCCGTCTCCTCGTCGATCACGAGATCGAACGGCATCACCCGCGCGAGCAGGTCGCAGAATGCGCGCCGCATGTCCTCGCCTGCCCTCGGCAGGGACGGCGGCAGTGGCACGTCCAGGCTGCGGCACACGCTCGCTACGGCCAGCGCCGTGTCCTCGATCGCCTTGACGAGGACCCCGCGCCGCTCCGCCCAGCGCTCGATCGAGGGCTCGTCGAACAGGTGTCGCGGCAGGCCGTACACGTCGCCCACGTGACCGGTTTTCGACAGCGCTTCGGCGTACACGTTGTAGGCCGTCAGGTGATCGCTCCCATGAACGATGAGGCCCTCCAGGTTCCGGTCCTCCCGGGTCATGCGGTGCAGCGACTCGGCGGACGCCATGACGGCCAGCGCGGGGATCAGCGCGTCGCCGGCCTGCACGAGCAACTCGGCCCAGGGCCGCTCCACCGGCGTGGACTCGACGAGCCGGCCGTAGCGCGTCAGGTGGCCACGCTCCACGATGCCGCGGTCTTCCAGAACGGCAAGCGCGCGGCGATACGCCACACGGTCGAGCGGTACCGGGAGATCCAGCTCGTCGGCGCGCACACCTAACGCTGCGCACGTCATGGCCACCCGCTCCGAATCGCCGGCCAGCTGGAATTCGGGAGCGGTCGGCTCGAGTTCGTGAAACGTGATGTCGCGATCGCTCAGGATCACCACCTCTCCGCCCGCGACCCGCCCATGGACGCGTCCCGCCATCTGGAGGATCTCGTTGGCCCCGAGGTGCGTGCGCGTCAGCACGTTGCGACCCCGTTCCACGACGTTGGTGAACCGCGTGTCGTCGATGATCACCGTATCCAGGCCTTTCACGTTGAGCGCGCTCTGTCCCGCGGCGGTCATCGCCAGGACGTAGGGACGCGGAGCACCCTCCTGGAGGAACGGCCGGATCACGCGAATGGGCTCGCCGCCGTGGTAGAACGCCGCGTGGATCCGCGGAAAACGCTCCCCCACGAGGACCGCCACCTCCTCCACACCGGCCCGCGTCGGGAGGAACACGCCCACCCCGCGTCGCTGCTTCATCACCTGCTGCAGGAACCGGTCGCTCAGGAATCGAGCCGGCGGCTCGTTCAGCACCCTTACTCGCGCGGCGCGGCTCGCGTCGAAGGCGTACGTCTGCAACACGGCGGACGCGTTCAGGTAGGACGCGTAGAACGCCGGGTCGACCGTGGCCGAGAGCCAGATGAACCGGCATCCCACCCGTTTCCCCAGCGCGAGACACAGTTCCAGCTCCGCGGAAGTCTGGTGGATTTCGTCCACCAGCAGGGTGTCGGCCGGGAGGATGTCATCATCCTCGAACCACCTTCGGGCGATGCCGGTGGTGACGATGATCACGCTCCAGGTGGGCGTCTCCGGCGTCGCCTCGCGTTCCCGGTTGACCACTCCGACGCGGAGCGAATCGGTGCGGAGGATCTCCTCAGCGATCGGT
Source organism: Gemmatimonadaceae bacterium (assembly GCA_036393555.1). GTDB lineage: Bacteria > Gemmatimonadota > Gemmatimonadetes > Gemmatimonadales > Gemmatimonadaceae > JABWBJ01. The sequence goes on along the minus strand of DASWGU010000266.1, from coordinate 4,327 downwards.
CGGATCGCCAGCGTCTTGCCGGTGCCCGTTCCCGCGACGATCCCGAAACCGCGGCCCGAGCGCGCCAGCCTGCGCAACTCCTCGCCATGCTCGCGCTCGAGCAGGGTGTCGAGATGCAGCCCCAGTGCCAGCTCGATCGTCTCGCACGCCGCGCGGGTCGGCGCGATGACAATGACCCGGCCGGTGGGCGGATTCGCCGCGACGAACGCGGCGTGGTCCGGGGGGAGGCTCCGATCGTGGACGCTCCGCAGCCCGTCGCTCACACGGCTGCTGGCTTCATGCTGCCGGGAGCCGCCGGGCGCACCCCGGCGGGGCTCACGAGGGCGAGTGATCGGCCGGCGGCTTCCGGCGCTGCGCGGTGCTGGTGTCGCGCGGCGCAGGCGGAGGCGGCTTCCGCGTTGTCGGCACGGACGGACGGGCGGTCTTCTGCGATCCCCGGTCGTCAGGGAAGATCACCCGGGCGTTAGGCGGCCGGTTCCGAACCGCGCTGGCACAATCGGTGGGAGCGGGCTGCCGGGCAGCCGGGACGTTGTTCACCCAGATCCGGCACATCCCCTTGGGGGGCCGTTGCGCCTGGGGAATGTCCTGCGCAGGTGGCCGCGTCGTCCTGGTCGACGTGGATTGCGCCACAGCGACGGCCGGGAGAGCCGTCGCGCAGAGGACCAGGATGGCGCGAAGGAAAGTCATGGGACGCGCATACCCGTGGACCGGCCTGAAGTGCCCTGATCAGTCACCGAAGGAGATCCCCGTCGCCCGGGCCGTCCGAACGACATCGTGATTCGGGTCCACGCGCTTGGGCTCGGCGAGCGCTTCCCGTATGGGAATCGTCACGATATGCGGCGACTGGAGTGCGACCATGTGGCCCCACTTTTCCTGCTCGACGGCCTCGATGGCCGCCCCCCCGAACCGCGTGGCGAGCAACCGGTCGTAACCCGTCGGAACGCCGCCGCGCTGCAGATGGCCCAGCACAAGGGACCGGGCTTCCTTTCCCGTCCGCTCCCCGATCTCCCATGCCAGCCGCCCGGCGATGCCCCCCACCCGTCGATCCTGACCCGGCAGCGACTGACCAATGACGGACTCCTCTCCGCCCATGGGGAACGCACCCTCGGCCACCACCACGATGGAGAAGTGCCGGCCGGCACGATCACGGGCTGCGATCTTGTCGCAGACCTTGTCGATGTCGTAGGGAATCTCCGGCACCAGAATCACGTCCGCGGTCCCGGCGACCCCCGAATGCAGGGCGATGAAGCCCGCATGCCGGCCCATCACCTCCATGACGATGACCCGATCGTGCGATTCCGCCGTGGTGTGCAGCTTGTCGATGGCATCGATCGCCGTGGACACCGCCGTGTCGAACCCGAACGTCGTGATCGTCCCGCTCACGTCGTTGTCGATCGTCTTCGGCACGCCGACCACCTTCATCCCGAGTTCGTAGAACCGCTGCGCGATTGCCAGGGAGCCGTCGCCACCAATGGAAACGAGTGCATCGATCCCGAGGCGGCGTGCGTTCTCCATCACCTCGGCGGACCGGTCGATCTTCACGTGGCTGCCGTCCGCCTGCTGGACCGGAAAGTCGAACGGGTTCCCGCGATTCGTCGTACGGAGGATCGTGCCGCCCTCGTGAGCGATGCCCCGCACCGATTCGCGCGTCAGCGGGATGATCTCATCCTCACCGAGCAGGCCGTAGTACCCCCGGCAGATTCCCAGGATGTCCCAGCCACGCCGGATCCCGCACAGCACCGCCGCACGGATGACAGCGTTCAGACCCGGGGCATCGCCCCCGCCCGTCGAGATTGCGACCCGCATCAAGCCGCTCTACGGCACATCGGCCAGCAGGCGAAGCACCTCTCCGGGTTGCGCATGACGCCCGAGCGATTTCTTGGAGAAGACGAGCACACCATCGCGCGTGACCTCGAAGACCCCGCCACTGCCCTCGAGCAACTGTACGGTTGCGTCGGGGCAGGCCGCGCGAATCTCGGCCGCCAGACCGGCGGCCCGTGGTTCATAGTGTCAAACGACGCAGTAGCGAATGCCAATGTGCATGGCCGCGGGACAGTAGGGGCCCGGAAAGATAGTTCCGATGCTGACGGCGCCGCACCGTTGGCAGGCACAGCACCATACGCCGTCAGGCTCGAGCCACGGCGAGGGCGTGCCTCCTTCGCCCCCTCCTCTCTCGCCGTCACGGAGGTACAGGAACCCCCGCCAGATTCGCCAATTGCCGGATGACCGTGTCCCGCCTGGCCACGACGGTCACCAGTGAATCCACGCGATCCTGCAGATCGTACGAGGCCTGGCGGAATTCGTTCATCGCGTCCTGGATTTCCACCAGCGCCTGCGCGATGTAGAGATCCTGCTGGGTGGCCGGCCCGGCACATCCGCCGACGACGATGAGCAGGCCGGTGGTCAGAAGTCGCAGTCGCATGATACGGGCTCGGAAGGGTCATGGTCCGCCCGGACGATACGAACCGTGACGAGATCCGGGGAGGGGCCGCGGTGGCGCGGGTGGTCAGTGCGGCCGGTTGCGACAATACGATGCCGGCTGCGTTGCCCGGATGACGCACGCCGTGGCTGCCTCCGCTATCATTGGCGTCGACTCGATCTGGAGGCGTCATGCGGTCGGGATTCACGCTGCTGGAACTGTCGGTCTCTCTGGTGCTGGTCGGCCTGATGGCCGGGCTTACCATGCCGCGATACGTCGCCTGGCGCGACCGGATTGCCGTCGAGGCCGCGGCCTCGACCGCGGTCTCGCTGCTCGCAACCGCCCGACATGCGGCCCTCCGGCGCGCGGCCGTGACCGCCGTGCGATTCGACACAGGGACGGCCGAGGTCCTGGTACACTCCCGCAGCGACACCATCGAGCGGCGACCGCTCGGCGAGGTACACGGCGTGCGATTGACGGCGACTCGCGATTCCATCGCCTACGGTCCCGCCGGCCTTGGGTACGGCGCGGCCAACACCCGCCTGGTGATGACGCGCGGAGCGGCGGCAGAGACGGTCACCGTGTCGCGCCTGGGCCGCGCCCGCCGATGAGCGGGCTCCCGCACCGCGGCGGAGCATTCAGGCGCCGAAATCGAAGCCGGGCACCGACACGCGCTCGATTTCCTGCCCGATCACCCGCTCGATCAGTCGCACCATCGCGATCTCGTCAGGCGCCATGAACGTGTAGGCGTCGCCCGACTGCGCGGCACGACCGGTGCGACCGATCCGGTGAACGTAGTCCTCGACCTGCTGGGGGACGTCGTAGTTGATGACGTGGGTAATCCCGCTGATGTCGAGCCCGCGTTGCGCGATGTCCGTCGCCACCAGAACGCGCAACCTGCCACTGCGGAAGTCCTCCAGCGCCTGGTCGCGCTGCGCCTGCCGCTTGTCCGCGTGCAAGGCACTCGCGCTGATGCCCGCGTGCTCCAGGTCTCGTACGACGTGATCGGCGCCCGTTTTCATGCGCGTGAACACGAGAACCGACTCCATGCCGGGATGGCGCAGCAGATCGACCAACAGCGCTCCCTTCCGGCTGCGTGGCACAGGATACACCGCGTGCCGAACCGTCGTCGCCGCCATCGTGCGCCGCGAGGTCTCCACAACGCTGGGGCGGCGGAGATACGTGCGGGCGAGCACCTCCACCTCGTGTGGCATGGTGGCACTGAACAGAAGCGTCTGCCGGTACGGCGGAACGGCCGCCACGATCCGGTTGATCTGAGGCGCGAAACCCATGTCGAGCATGCGGTCGGCCTCGTCCAGTACCAGCACCTCGAGCTCGTCGAAAGTCACGTTGCCGCGCTCGTGGTGGTCGATCAGCCGGCCCGGGGTGGCCACGATCACGTCCACGCCGGTCCGCAGCGCCTGCTCCTGGGGTTCCATCGCCGCGCCACCGTAGATCGACGTTACCAGGAGATTCGTGTGCCGCGCGTAGTTGCGAAAGCTCCGCTCCACCTGCTGGCAGAGTTCGCGGGTGGGCGTGAGCACGAGACAGCGGAGGCGGCGCGGGCCTCCCATCAGCCGGTCGGCGATCGGCAGCGTGAAGGCCGCTGTCTTCCCGGTGCCCGTTTGCGCCAGGCCGATGACGTCCCGGCCCGAGAGGATCAACGGGATCGCTTCGCTTTGAATCGGCGTGGGCGCAGCGTACCCTGCGTCGCGAACGGCCTGCAGCAGCTCCGGGGAGAGACCGAGCCGCTCGAAGGTGGCGGCGGCGAGGGAGGTGGCGGCAGCGGCCGCTGCGTGGGAACCGGGTATCGCGAGACCCCCGTCGTGTCGTTGGGGCAGCAAGGTGGACAACGCAAGGTAAGCTAGCCGGCCTGAGTCGTGAGTGCTGGATGCTCGACCTGCTTCC
>DASWGU010000265.1:0-2883 GCA_036393555.1 Gemmatimonadaceae bacterium | reverse complement strand
GAGTTAGAGGGGGTGCTACGGCAGGCGCAGGACTACATCGGATCTCCCGCCAACCAAGCAGTTGGCTCATATGACGGAGACATAGCCGCTGGTGGAGAGATCGCCCAGATGATCGGCGCCGCCCTCACCGACACCACTCCCTGCCCTCACGAGGCGCGGGTGGCGGTGCTGGAGGAGGCGATCCGGCCCATCGTCGCGGTCACGTCAACCGCGTTCAGCCACAGCAATGCAAAGCTCTGCCCGCACGGAAACGACGCCAGGTATCCGACACACGCGCGATGGTGCGACGAGTGCTGGGATAAGCTCGCCGCCGCCCTCACCGCAGAGCCTACGCAGGAGCAGAAATCATGACCGACACACTTTCCGACGTAGCGGCGGGGTGCTTCTCCCGCGATGAATATTGCGTCCACGGCAAGCACTGGGTGAAGGAGCCGGTCAGTTGTCCCGCCTGCGGTGAGTGGCTGTGCGAGGAAGACAAGTGGCCCCATCTTGAGACGGCCTGTTTTTGCGGCGAGTGCGGGCAGCCGGTCGGCAACGGCAAGCACGAGGTACGGGAGGGCGTCTGTTTCGAGTACGAGGGGTATTTGGCGGACGTGGGAGGCCGGTGATGAATCGGGTGTTAACGATCTCCACATGTAGTCGTTGCGAGAAGTCCTTTGAACGTGAAGGTGCGTGTGCATCGCCACCTAAGAGCTGGCGGGTCATCGGTGGATGGTACCTCTGCCCTGAATGCTATGAGGACTTCGAGACCTTCATGCACAAAGGCGAGATCAGGCAGGTGGAGTGATGCCCGCATTGTGGATGGCGCTGGGCTTTGTCGTCTTAAACACGATCGCTGCGTACAGCTACGCAGTGGGCGACTACGCGTGGGCCGCTGTGGCAGGCGCGGTGTCGCTGCTGTTGCTAGCGATGGCATACATGGAGGCCCGGTGATGGCGAACGTCTACATTTTCCGTTGCCTGAAATGCGGCCTTGAGTACGTGAGCGACGGACACACGCAACCATGTGGCAATTGCGGGTGGGCGAAGCAGGCGTGCGTCCAGATGCCGGGGAAGAAGTGATGACGATCCAGTTCTACGACATCGAGAACGAGATCCGCGAGAAGGTCACGGACGAATGCGCCACCTGTCACGGCGAATGGGTGGCGGGGCTCGATGGCGAGGTCGTCTGCGTCACGTGCGGCAATCAGCCCGAGACGGTGCTGGAACAGAACCTCTCGCCGCTGCGCGAGATGGAGATCGAACTGGTGGCAAGCAGGCTCACCCTGCGCGTCAAGGAGATGACACTCGAAGTGGACATCCTCGACCGCCACATTGACCAGATGCAGGAGCGGTTACGCCGCAAGAAGGCGAGCGTCGAGCGGCTTAAGGCGTGGCTGAAATTGGAGATGGAAGCCGCCGGGTTACGGAAGGTCACCGGCCCGTTCGGCACGGCGTGGATTCAACGAAACCCGGACAGCATCGAGGTCACATTCGAGGACCAGGTGCCGCGCTCGATGAAGATGGCGACGATCACCAAGCCGCTGGCGCAATGCACGCCGGAGGACATGGAGTTCGTCAAGGATATCTCCGTGATGAAGTCGTGGGTCATGGAGCATCTGAAGGAAACGGGTGAATTGGTGCAAGGGGTTCTCCTCGTGGATGACCGAACGCACCTGCGTATCAGGTGAAAGGAAGTAGTGATGACAAGCGATCTGGTGAAGGGTGCAGAGGAGCGGGGACTGCAGCGCGTCGAGGAACTGGTCGGCGTCAGCGGTCAGGTTGACCAGTCGGACTTCGTGTTGCCGTACATGAAGATCGTCCAGCCCACCACGCCGGAAGGGACGAAGGGCAACTTCATCTTCGACTCCGGGGTGGAGAAGCCCGAGGTCAACTTCGTCGTGTTGCACATCGCGTTGACTCGCACGCTGATGGTGACAGGAGAAGGGCTGGTGTGCTCGTCTCGCGACCGGGTGATGGGATTTCCGCGCAAGCCCCAGCTCGTCGCCGACGGCGCTGAGGAAGGGCAGCCGTTTAAGTGCGCGGTGTGTCCGCACATGATGGACTCACCGTTCGAGAAGGAAGGGTGCAAGCTCGACTACGACCTCACCCTCTACGACGTAGATGACAGTGAGGCGTTCATGTTCCGCGTGCGGGGCATGGCGACCAAGGAGTTCCGCGCGAAGGTGCTGAACGCGCCACTGACGGGCCGCAAGCCGCCGTGGTTCGCGCAGTTCAACATGGTCACGGACAAGCAGCAAAACGCAAAGGGTACTTACTACACCCCCGTGATCCGGCCGACGTTGCTCGCGGGAGACAATCAAGCGGAGTGGGCGGCGTTTGCGGCCGGGTTCAGCGCACCCGCACAGCAGGCGGAGATCGACCCGGACGATCTCCCGTTCGAGTAGCAGAACCGGCGCGCGACCAATGATCGCCTGAGGTCCCGCGCGTCTGTACTGCCTACGGCCCGTAGGGAGGGCGGCCGTCGTCCAACCGGCGGCCGTCCACCATGGATGAGAGAGAGGGTCAGGGATGCCACTGCGATTGGGACTCACCCACACGAACGAGATCGTGCTGACCACGTCCGATGGCGAAGTCATCATCCGGCGGTCAGATGACGACCCACGGGCGATCCTCATCACGGCCACCAAGTCCATCGACATCAAGCGGAGGCCGCGATGACCGTGTGTGCTTACTGCGACGGCCGGAACGGCGTCGTGACCTGCCGCGATCACGTGCTCCATAAGTTTCGTTGGCGTCCTCGTGCCCGCATCGCCGCGCTGGTGGGGTTCGACCGCGACGACCCGCAGAACCTCGTACCAAGCTGCACGTTCTGCAACATCAACCGCATCACGAGAAAGCTCTTGCCTCCGTCGTGGGCTGACCGCGCCGGGTGGCTGAACGC
>DASWGU010000264.1:0-8341 GCA_036393555.1 Gemmatimonadaceae bacterium | reverse complement strand
GGCCTCGTTCAACGGGAGCGGATGCCCGTGCACCGTTCGACAGGTCGAGGCCCGGGGGGCGCGACCGCGTGCCGGATGCCTGGTCGGGCTCAGCCGGCAACCGGCGGTCGAGCTCCACCCGCCTCGCCAGCGGCGGCCTGCCGCACGATGGACCCGTAGCGGCGGAGATAGAGCGCCATTGAATACAGCGTCATGGCGATGGCCAGGACCATGGCGACGGTGCCGACGATGCCGTTGAAGTGCGCGAAGGCGTTCCAGGCCTGTCCGGTCCACCGGTACTCGCGCGCCGCCGACGACGCCATGAACCAGAAGAACGCGGCGCCAACCCAGATCATCTGGAACGCAGTCTTCAGTTTGGCCGGGCCGAGGGCGGCGATCACGACTCCCTGCCGCGCAGCAAACTGCCGGAATGCGGTCATCAGCAGCTCGCGGAGGATGACGACACCCAGAATCCACATGGGGAGTCCGACGAGACCCAGGGGCGTCACGAATGGGTACACCAGGCGCGACCCGGCTGCCGATGCGACGATGGGCCCGACGGTCTCGCCCGCGGCCCAGGAGTTCGCCGAGGGCAGCGAGGCGAAGAGCGAGTCCCGCATCAACCAGTACATCGGCAGCAGCGTGGCGATCAGCAGGAGCTTGTCGGCGATCGGGTCAAGCAGCTTGCCGAGATTGGTGACAAGGCCCCGGTCTCGCGCCACCTTCCCGTCGACGTAATCCGTCGACGCCGCCACGACGAACAACAGCCACGCCGACAGCCTCGGCTGCCACGCGGAGTTGATCACCAGCGTGGCGATCACCGGAGTCGCGACGATCCGGCCCATGGTGATCGCGTTCGGGAGGTTGAGCACGCCTTCGGCCCCTCAGCTGAGCGTCTTGAGAACCAGCTTGGAAATCGCCTTCAAGGTATCGAAAACACCTTCGCCCGTCACCGCCACGGACTCGAAATGCGATGCGCGCTCGATCCACTCGCCGCTTTCGAGCTGCGACGTAAGGTACTCGCCAGCATGGTAGGGGTCGGGGACGATGCGCTGTTGCTCGGCGTCGGTCACTTCCCAACCGGGATTCAGCGTAGTCTGAAGCTCAGTGATGGGCGCGGCCGTCGGAAGGTCGCGTTTGTTGTACTGGATCACGAACGGCATTTTCGTCAGGTCGTACCCGTACTCCGCCATGTTGTCGTACAGGTTCTGCATCGATTCCTGGTTCGCCTCCATGCGGTCGATCTGCGAATCTGCCACAAAGACGACGCCGTCTACACCCTTGAGAATGAGCTTGCGGCTGGCGTTGTAGTAGACCTGGCCCGGAACCGTGTAGAGGTGGAAGCGCGTCTTGAAGCCCCGGATCGTCCCCAGGTCTACCGGCAGGAAGTCGAAAAAGAGCGTCCGCTCCGTCTCCGTCGCCAGCGAGATCAGCTTGCCGCGCGTGCTGGGTGACACCTTGCGATACACGTGCTCGAGATTCGTGGTCTTGCCGCCGAGTCCCGGACCGTAGTACACCAGCTTGCAGTTGATCTCCCGTGACGCGTAGTTGATCATCGACATGCGCGGGGTCCCTGCCTACTCGAAGAGCCGGTCGATCTCGTCCGCCGCGTCCGCGAGCAACGCGGGTCGCTTCGCGCGGGGATCGGCGTCGCGCCCGGCCATCGTCGCGACGTGGGTGTTGAGTTCCTCCACGGTGGCGCGCAGCCGCAGGCGCACCAGGCCGAGGGTGGTGGCCGGCCCGAACAGCACCACGAGAATGGCACGCTGGCCGACGTCCGACAGGAGCATCGAGTCCGGCTCTCCCTGGTGAAACAGGCTGGAGAACTCGGTTTCGCCCAGCAGGCGCGCCAGCTGGTCGTTGGCGCTGAAGTCGGCGGCGGCCAGGGTGGCAAAGCTCGTCACATCGACGGACGACCGTTCCCCGACCTCCGCGAGGAGCTGACCGCCGCGATCGACGAGCAGGGCGCAGTGGGCGCCGCTTTCGAACAGCAACCGCTCCATCCCGCGACGGAGCGCGAGCTCGTCATCAGGTGTAAGCGTCCAGCTGGTGGCACCAATCATCATGCTGGTTCGTGGTCCGCTGGTCCTGGTGGTGAACACTACCGCTCGTCGACTGCCATGTGGCCCATATCACGCCGTGCGACCAACGCCTGCGCGATGGTCACACCATCCGCGTACTCCAGGTCTCCTCCCACGGGAAGCCCGCGGGCGATCCGGGTCACCCGAACCCCCGTCGGTCCGAGAAGCTGCTGCAGGTAAAACGCTGTCGCCTCTCCCTCCACGCTGGGATTCGTTGCCACGATGACCTCACGGACGCCTCCGCCGGCCACCCGATTCGTCAGGTCCCCAACGGTCAGGTCGGACGCCGTCACACCATCGAGCGGGGAAAGACGCCCCCCGAGGACGTGGTAAACCCCGCGGTACTCGCCTGATCGCTCAATGGCACCGATATCTGACGCTTCCTCTACCGCGCAGATAACACCGGCGTCGCGCCGGGGGTCGGAGCAGATTCCGCACACATCCTGTTCGGTCAGGTTGTAGCACCGTGGGCAGGGGTGTACGCGCTCTGCCAGAACCTCGAGGACATGCGCCAAGCGGCGGCTGCGTTCCGCCGGCTGCTTCAGCAGGTGGTACGTCAGCCGCAGGGCCGTCTTCTTCCCGATTCCCGGGAGTCGGGCCAGTTCGGCTGAGAGGTCCTCGATCGCGGACATCAGCGCCAGCCGGGCGAAGCGGGGTCGAAGGCGCGATCCGCCACCCGGATTCGGTCGGTACCTGCGAGCGACGCTGCCGACAAGTCCTTTCCTGGAAGCGACTTAGGTCGGAAGTGTGAAGGGCAGGTTGAGCCCTCCGGTCACCTTCCCCATTTCCTCCTGAGCCAGTTCGGTCGCTTTCTTCTGCGCGTCGTTTACGGCCACGACGATCAGATCCTCCAGCATTTCCGTGTCCGTCTGACCGACCAGCGAGGGATCGATCTTCACTCGGCGAATGTGACCCCGGCCATCGGCTTCAACGGAAACCAGGCCACCGCCGGCGGAACCGTTGACGGTTCGATGCTGCAGCTCCTCCTGCATCTGCTGGAGCTTGCCCTGCATCTGCTGGGCCTGCTGGAGAATCTTGAAGAAGTCTGCCATGGCACCGAAGTGGGGAAACTTGCCGTCGATGCGCAAGTTAGGCGCTGCGCCGAGTCAGCGGCAAGCGCGTCAATCCACGAGATCCAGGTCCAGTGCGTCGATGGCCGCCGCGAGCACCGGATCGCGCCGTTTGAGGGCCGCAACCGTCTCGGTACGCACGGTCGCGGCGGTCATTCGCGACCTGGCAGGCGGAGGTGACTGGTCGCCGCCGGCCATACGCACTGCGACGCGGTCGAGACCCCGGATCCAGCCGGAGAGCACGTCACGAACCTCGGACGACCTGGCGACCAGTCCCTCCTGCACCACGGGCGCATCCACTTGGACCGTGAGCACTCCGGTGGCCGTCGTCGCCACGGGCAGTGCCTGTTCCAGCAGCGTGGCAATGAACGGCCGATCGCGGCGGATGCCCGCGACGACATCGTCCCAGATTCCCGCGACTGCATTGAGGTCGGCAACCGTCACTTCGGCCCCGGGCAAAGCTCCTCGTTGCGGACCGGGGGATTGGCGACGCGCCTCCACCGGCGCGACCGCCACCAACGTTGCTGGAGTGGTCACCATCGCGGGGTCGACGGCCGGTCGCGACTCAGCGTCGTCTTTGACACGCTGTACGATGGCTGGCCTCTCCGCGCGACGAATCGGCGAGCGCACCTCCGACGTCGGAATCGCGCGAGCAGACCGCAGATCACCGGAAGGTCCGGCCGGCATGTCCCGGCCTCCTCCGCGTCCTCCACGCCCACCGCCACTGCCTCCCCCGCCCTCGCCGCCGCCGCCGCCGTCGCCCCCCTCACCGCCGAGTTCCTTCAGCACCTCTTCGATCGACACCGTGTGATCGAGCAACGCGAACCGGACAAGAGTGGTCTCGAGCAGAAGCTGCTGTTGCGTGCTGCGCCGGAACCGCGGCTCGAGCTCGGCGAGTGCGGAGAGCATCCGCAGGAGGTCGCCCGATGAAATGCGTCCCTTGCGCTCTTCGAGCGCGGATCGTGTGCGCTCCGACAGATCGCCCGGGTCACCACCCAGTTCGACGGCGAGTTGGGCACGAACGATGTCGCCAAAGCCGCTGAGGAAAAGCCCCAGATCGACTCCTTCGTCAACCAGGCGACTCACGGCGCCGAAAACGGCGCCCGCTCGACGATCGGCCACCACCTCGAGCATGGCGAGTTGCTCGTCCTCGGCCACCATGCCCAGTGCCTGCCGGACCGCATCCGCGGACAGGCGTCCTTCGTGGAACGCCAGCACCTGGTCCGTGAGGCTGAGCGCGTCGCGCATGGACCCGTCTGCAGCCCGACCAATCATCGAGAGCGCATCCGCATCCGCCTCGACCTGCTCTGCAGCCAGTACCACACTCAGGCGGGCGCGAATCTCAGCGCCGCCGATCCGCTTGAAGTCGAACCGTTGCAGCCGGCTGAGCACCGGCGCCGCGAATTGGGCGATCTTCTGCGGTTCCGTCGTCGCAAAGACAAAGATCACACGGGGCGGCGGTTCCTCGAGAATCTTCAGGAGGGCGTTCCACGCCTCGCGCGTGAGCATGTGGGCTTCATCGATGATGTACACCTTCCAGCGGGACTCGCCGGATGGTGCGTACATGGCACGCTCACGCAGTTCGCGCGCGTCGTCGACACCGCGATTCGAGGCCGCGTCGATCTCGACCACGTCCAGGCTGGACGCACCGGACCAGATGCGGGTGCAGGACTGGCAAACGCCGCACGGCTCGCCTGACCCACTGCGCTCGTCGCAGTTGAGCGCCATGGCGAGGACGCGCGCCAGCGTGGTCTTGCCCGTTCCCCGCGGCCCGCACAGCAGATAGCCGTGCGCCACTCGTCCTCGGGCGATCGCGCCGCGCAGTGTATTCGAGACGTGCGTCTGCACGGCAACGTCGGCGAAGTTCCTGGGGCGGTACTTGCGGGCTAGGGAGAGCACAGCGGCGCGGAGTCGTGAGTACCGGGTACTCAGCGCGGTGGAGACGCTGAGCAGTGGGGAGCGAGACAAATTGCCGCGGGCCCTCCGCCCTGAAGACATCGGAGCCCGCGGCAATACTCCAGGCCTGACGAAGCAACGAAAGACACCACGTACCGCTGCTACCTTCGGGGTCCTGACGGGGTTGGCGGGCTCGCGCCCTCCGGGGCCTGGAGCAACTGCAAGTTAACACCGGAAGTCCGGACTCGGGACGGGGAAAGGACAAGACCGAAGAGCGAACCGGGAACGCGACGTTCAGCGCGCGACATCGGGCGCGGCCCTGACCGGCTCAAACCGATCGAGGCGTCGAAAGGACTACCGGCCAGTCGGACGTGTCGCCCAGCTCTCTCCATGCATCATCCAGCGCGTCGAGTACGGCGAGCCCCGCGGCCTGGCAGCCCTCATCGGTGACGTCCATGTGGAGGACGACCCGGATTCTCGTCGGTGTCCATACTGAAACCAGCACGCCTTCGCGCGCCGCTTTCCGGGCGACATTCGACGCCTCCAGTCCAGGCGCCAGGTCGATCATCACGATGTTGGTCTCGGGCGGCATGACGGTCGCGGCAATAGCCCCGTCCACAACGTGGGCAAAGTCGGCCGCGCGCGCGTGGTCTTCCGCCAGGCGCTCCATGTGGTGCTCCAACCCGTAGAGCGCCGCAGCCGAGAGAATCCCGCTCTGCCGCATCACACCACCCAGTCGCTTCCGGTATTCGTTTGCGCGCGCGATGGCCCCATCGTCGCCAGCGAGAATCGCGCCCGCCGGCGCGCCCAGGCCCTTGGAGAAGGACACCATGACCGTGTCTGCCCACTGCGCGAAGTCCGACAGCGAATCGCCTGATGCGACCGAGGCGTTCCACAGACGCGCGCCATCGAGATGAACGCGACAACCAGCTTCCCGCGCCACGTCATGCATGGCGTGCAGACCCGCAACGGGCACGACCAGCCCGCCTGCCGTGTTGTGGGTGTTCTCCAGACAGACCAGTGAGGGTCGCGGGAGGAACCGGTCACGTGGCCGGATCGACCGGGTGAGTGCGCCCGCGTCCATCATCGGGCCGTCCCCAGTCACCGTGCGGATCTGCACCCCGGAAACGACAGCCGCCCCTGCCATCTCGCGATTCACCAGGTGCGCCCCGTGATCGGCGTAAATCTCGGTCCCGGGCTCGCTCAACGCCGCCACGGCGCACTGGTTCGCCATGGTACCGCTGGGAAAGAAGATCGCCCGTTCCTTCCCAAGGAGCCGCGCCACGTATTCTTCCAGCCGCCGGGTGGTCGGGTCGCCATCGAGGTAGTCATCACCCACCTCGGCGCTGGCGATGGCCCGCCGCATCCCGGCCGTCGGCTTGGTAACCGTGTCACTCCTGAGGTCGATTGGCATTCTACAATCTTGCGCACCGACGTCAGACGGGACAGAGTCAACAACCGAACTGACTCCGTTCGCGAGTGCCGTCGAGCCCACAGGCACAGGCCGCCATGAACGCGGGTGCGGTAGCACCTCCCCGTTGCTGACGCAGGCCACTCCGACGGTCACGGGCGCGGCGACCTGTGGCTCAGGGGTCCCTGATCCTCCCGCGTCTGACCTCGTGGACGCGCGCCACCTCACCGCCCAGCAGGAAGATGATTGCCGCGTAGTACGCCCAGAAGACCACGGAAACGATGGTATACAAAGTCCCCGTGTACAGACTGCGCGGCGACAGCGCGAAGGTCAGCGAGGAGTAGGCGATGCGCGCAAGTTCGAACAGGAAGGCGGCGGTCAGCGCGCCGATCAGGGCTGCTCCCGGCGGTATGGTGCGAGCGGGCACGTGCCGATAGACCAGGAAAATGAGGACCACGACCACGGCAAACGCGATCGCTCGACCCAGGAGGTACTCCACGCCGCTCATGACGTCGCTTCGAAGGCCGAGGCTCACGAGGAACTGGACGCCGCGCGACGTGCCAATGGCGATATAGGCGGAGACGGCGAGATACCCGGTCAGCAGAAAGGTGGAGAGCAGGACCAGCCTGAAGTCGAACAACTTGCCGGCGATGAGTCCGCGCTGTTTTCCCGGATGAATCACCTGGCCCAGCGCACTGCGGAGCGCGCCGAAGAGCCGGGCCGAAAACCACACGTATCCCAGCGCAGCCGAGACGCCGAGCGCGCCGCGGGTCTGCAGCACGCCGTCGACCAGTTGGTGCACGGCGGTGTCGGCTCCCCCCGTGTGCGCCGGCAGCAGCATGTCGATCATCTGGTGCACGGTCAACGCGGATTGCTCGGGCTGGAGCACGAACGCCAGGCCCGAAATGATCAGCAGCGCGAACGGCAGCGCTGCCAGGAGGAGTCCGAAAGCGACTCCGCTGGCCAGGAAGAACAGGTCGTCATCGGCCGAGTGATGCCAGATGCGGCGGATATAGTCCTTCGAGGCAGCCAGCACCGACTCGCCCGCCGGTTTCGCCGGCGCTGAACCCACCTCAGGACCGATCGGCTCGGAGCCCGTTGCCTCGCTCAGTCGCCTTCGTTTCCCCCGGGCTCCGCGGTCCGGCTGGACCGCGATTCGGCCAGGCGGCGCTCGAATGCGGTTCGTGCCTCGCGCGCGGCGGCGCGCCCGCTCCGAACGGCGTCCGTCATGTCCTGACGCCGCTCCCGCAGCGTGTCGCGCGCGTCGGCCACCCGGGCTTCGACTTCATGGCGCGTGTCGGTGTACGCGTCTTCCGCTTTTTCTCGGAGGTCGCGGGCAAGCTGGTTCGCCGACCGCTTGGCACGCCGCGCGGTGCGCCCGAGGTGGCGCCGCAGGTCCCTTCCCGTCTGGGGTGCGAGGAGCAGGGCGATTCCCGCCCCAATGGCCATCCCGGCGAGGAACGCTCCAGGGCTTCCTTCGGTACGCCGCTCGACAATCACCGTCGGCTCTTCGTCAAAGGTGCGAGGTGACATGGGAGTTTCCTTGTGGTCGGAGGTCAGAGGTCAGAGGTCAGAGAGTCGCGTTCCCCGGACTTCAGTCGCTCAGGTCGGCGTCGTCAGGCGCAGCCTCGACGACGATGTGTCCCGCAGTGCCCGGCGCGGGTCGGTGGATGGCCATGGGCTTCACGTGGCGGCGCACCGCGTCCTTCGTGCCGGCCACCGCGAGCCGCGTGAACAGGAAAGTGAACTTCTCATCGTACGCTGCCGCCAGCCGATCTTTCGTGGTGGCGTCCAGGTCCCACAGGGCCCGCTTGAACGGCCCCAGCGCCTTCTTTCTGGTCTTGTAGAAGAACTGCTCGTCCGAATCGCCCGCCTTCCGCTCCTCCTTGGCATGGTCGGCGAGC
>DASWGU010000263.1:0-19392 GCA_036393555.1 Gemmatimonadaceae bacterium | reverse complement strand
GGGGAGGCACGGGGCCGCTCGAGAGCGCGGTTGGCACAACTCCGGGCTTCCGGGTATCAGGATCGGGAAACGGCGGTGGCCGTCTCTCGTGAAGGAATGCCCGCCACCGCTCAGCGCGATACCGGGTTTCGGCGCGAGACGATCGAGACCGGCGCCCGTTGAATCAACCTGAGTCGTGAGTCGTGAATCGGCGGTGAGGTTTCCAACCGAACCAAGGATCACGACTCGCGGCTCACGATTCGGCCTCCGCCGCTGTTACACGCTTGTTAACAGTCAGTTGGGAACGACGTTACGTCGCGGGGAGATGTTCGTCCCTGCAACGGTGGTCGGGGTGGGTGTGGGTTGACTTCCGGTCCGGCACGGATAGCTTTCGTGCTGACGCCGGCCCCGCGCAAGCGGGGTCGTGTCGTTAAGGCCGGGGTGCGACCGGACGATAAGTGGAGTAGCGCGCTCCTGGCGTACGCGGGGCTGTAGCTCAGTTGGGAGAGCGCTGCAATCGCACTGCAGAGGTCAGGGGTTCGACTCCCCTCAGCTCCATACATATCTCGGGTAAACGCCGGCCGCCGTCCGGTAGGACGTAGAGTTCCAATGGCGGTGTGCACGGCAAACCCGGGACCCGAATCCAGGCGCTACCCCAGTGGTGGCGCCTTTGCTTTTGCGGGAGGGGGCAGGTGGGTGAGTGGCAGGAGGGCAGGGTGCTGAGGGCGGGCGGAGGGCAGAGCGCAGCGCAGGAGTGCAGCTCGGATGGCGAGACGGGATCAGAGCCCCGCGATGTCCACACGCAAGGCGGCGAACATCTCGTAGAGGAAGCGATTCTCTTCGATCTCGGTGGGTCCGGTGAACTCCCCGAAAGCCGAGGCGCCCAGTCGGCCAAGCCAGCGCATGATGGCGCTCTCGTTCACCATGAGACGCGTGTACCGGACGCTCATGGTCTGGGGACCCAGATCGCTGCGGACGCCGAGCAGGAACTCTAGTCCACGTCCCTCGAACGGGCGCCGCAGGGGATTCCGGATGAGCTTGTCCACGGCGAGGGGGAAGTGCCAGGCCGGTTCCTTGCGCCATCGCATGGACCAGGCGCGCTGGTGCTCGGCGCGCTCGATGGTGAAGTCGCCAACGAGGTCGGTGAACCCGACCCGGAAGAGGCCGTAGCGAAACGAAACGTCGGCGTGCAGGAGCAGGGAGTCGGGCATCGGGTCGGGCGGTCCGTCGAGCGCCACCAGGCGGTGCCCACGGGAACGGAGCCGGATGACGAGCGCGCCGTCGCGGCCCCTCAGGTCCACGAACTCCCGTCCAGTGTGACTCGTCAGGCGGGCGGCGTAGACCGTGGGGATGACATACTTGTCGACATACGCCGCGAGGCGCGGGTACAGGTGCCGCAGGCGATCGGGATGAAACGAGATACCTAACGTGACCGTCGTGGCGCCGTCATCGGTCACGGTGCGCAGCGAATCGATGCCGAGGAGCCGGCCCAGATGTCGGCCCGTGCGGGGGAAGGCAGCACGCGCGTCGGCGAGCGATGCCTCGGCCGGCCGCCCTTCGGCGGCGGTGAGGGTGGCCATGATGGCCGCGGCGATGGACGCGGGCGTGGCCGGACCCACGGCGTGATCGACCGTTGTGAACCATTCGTAGTCACCGCCGCCGAGCCAGCGGAGGTTGAGAGCATGCCGTTCATGACCGAGGGCAAGCGGGTACGGCGCCCGTGGATCGGCGGTGAAGCGATAGGCGTCGCCGGTGAACTCTGCGCGAACGTGGAGCGTTCGCGAGCTGTCGGCGAAGTGGTTCCAGAGTGTGGAGTCCCGATGGAGGCGCGAGGGGATCAGGGCGTACTGGCCCATGAGGGATCGGGCACGCTGGAACTGGGAATCGCGCTGGACGTTGTAGAAGCGGTAGGCGAAGCCGGCGAAGACGTGGTCAGCAGTGTAGCGGGCGAATTCGGTGGAACCGCCGAACGCATCGATGGAACCGCGGCATCCGAGGGTGAGGATTGCGGCCAACGTGGTACCGGCCAGCAGGTTGCGCGAGCCTCGCAAAGGATGATGCGGCTAGGGTTTACGCGTTTCCGAGGGCTTGCCCGGTGGGGGAGTGGCGGGTAAGTTCACTTCCCGGTTCGAATCGGTGAAGAAGGTAGTCAACGAACCGCGCGAACTGCCCCTTGGTGTAACTGGCAACACGCCTGACTCTGGATCAGGAGAGTCCTGGTTCGATCCCAGGAGGGGCAATCGACACTGACGGCTCGACGCTTCCGCGTCGGGCCGTTTCTGTGGATGCCCGCAACCACCACGGTAGCCAGATGCGTCGTGCGGTGACACTCGCCGTCCTGCTGTCAGCTTGCGAAGGCAACGCACCAACGAACCTTGGTGGCGCACCGCCGATCCCGAACCTGGCAGGAACCTGGGCTTCACAGCGAACGCGGCACAGGCGCCAAACCTGGAAGGCGTCGCGGTCGCGCTCGCGCAGTCCGGCATCGTGGTCTCGGGGAGCGGCCAGGGTTCATCCGCCACTGGATTCGTCACGGAGGATTCCGTTCGCCTGAACCTCTTTCACATCAACCGCTGGGAATTGCGTGGCACGGTGATCGGCAATGCGATGTCCGGCGCGGCACGCTGGGGAGATGGCAACGCCCCGATCACCGTGGACGGCGGTACGTGGATGGCGGTGCGCCAGTGAGAAGCGCGCTGGCTGCGGCTGCCTTGCTGGCCGCCTGCGCCGATGGCACGGGCGCCGAGTTGGACCTTTCCGGTGAATGGAACCTGAACTCCGGCGTGCTGCGCGTGAACGCGGACGCGGGTAGCCTGGTGGGGCTGGCAGTTGGTGATGTGAGGCTGACTCTCACCCACGGAAGCCTGGGGCTCTCGGGTCACACCGCGGAGGGCCGACTGGTATCCACGATTCCGCAGGCGTACTTCATCGACTCGGACCTCGTGGGCGTAGTCGCGAACGGCGAGGTCCGCGGCGACTCCATCTTCTTCGACGTGGTGTTCGCGGAATACCCGCCGCACCGCTTTCGGGGCCGCGCCACGAACGAGCTGCTTCGTGGCACGGTCACCATCCTGGCCGACGGCAGCCCGCGCGGCGGAGAGTTCTGGGCCACGCGTCGCTAGTCGGCTAGACTGGCGACGGACAAGTGACCCGGAGAACTGGGGACGCGAGTGGCCGCGCCCCCAGCACCCGATCACGACACCAGCGGAACGAACTTCGCGAGGCTCCCCTCCCACCCGGCGGTATGCTGGGTCACGGCGTTCTCGTCAGGCAGTTCGCTGTGCGTCAGCCGCAGCGTCGTCCCCCCTCCGTCGGCGTTGAACTCGACGGTCACGATCGAATCGCGGTGCGACTCCCGCCAGGACTCCCAGCGCCAGGTGTAAACCAGACGCGCATTCGGCACGACCTCACGATACTCGCCCACGGCAACGTGCGTCGTTCCGTCGGGACGCGTCATGGCAATGCGGTACCGCCCACCGACCTTGAGGTCCACCTCCGCCGCGGCGACTTCCATGGGGCCTGGCGCAGCCCACCGTTTCACCTGCTCGACGTTGGTCCAGGCCGCAAACACGCGCGCCGGTGAGGCGGTGAGGCGGCGTTCGATGCGCAGCGTGTTCGCGGTGCTCGTGGATTCGGCAATCATCTTGGTACTCCGGGTTCAGGGGTTCTTGTCGAGATACTCTTCCAGTCGATCGAGCTGGTGCTCCCAGAAGCGGCGATACGATTCCAGCCAGCGGGCCGCCTCGCCGAGTCGTTCGGGGTTGACGCGACAGTAGCTCACCCGGCCGCGCCGCGTGCGCCGCACGAGCCGGGCCCGCTCGAGCACGGCGACGTGCTTGGAGACCGCCGGCAGCGTCATGCGGAAGGGTGCCGCCAGCTCGGCCAGCGGCAGGTCGGGTTGCGCGACGAGCCGGCGCACGATCTCGCGGCGCGTCGGGTCCGCGAGTGCTCCGAAGACGGCGTCCAGGTTGGTGCGGCGTTGGTAAACCATATGGTTTAGTATTGCATGGACGAAGACTCGCGTCAAGTCCCCATCGGCCGCCGAGCAGAGCGGGGATTCCCAACCACGAGAACTGGGAGCGCGAGTGGCCGTGCCCCCAGCACATGGGACAAGTCGTGTGACGCCGGGTTGTGACGCACCATCGCTACTCCGTGGGCCGCCATGGAAATCGCGTACCGGTCGGAAAGACCGAGATCCCGTGATACCAGCTCTCAGGTCGCCCGCCCGTCGGACAACCCCATCCGGGAGGGAGTCATGCCGATCACCCACCGAGTCGTACTTGCCGTGACGACGCTGCTGCCGGGCGCACCGGCGCTGGCCAGTGCGGAGGAGGCGTGCACGCTGCGCCGATCGATCTTCTACTCCCAGCAGTGAGACGGGACGACGGGGCGGAGCAGTGTGGTTTCCGGCTGCCAGGATGGGGTGGACAATGAGGAACGGCTCAGGAAGTCCACGATCCTCGAGGGCGGTTACACGCTGATCACGCACGATCTGGCGTTCGCACCGGATGGCTCGCTGTACCACCTCACCGCGAACGTCCGGAAGTCGGACAGCATGCAGCGACTCGACCGGTTCGACCCGGAGGGCATGCTGGCGGAGTCGGTGCTGATCCCCAGTCGTGCGCGAGGAGGAGCGTACCTGTCCGCTCTGCTGCCGACACCCGATCCGACGCTTTCCGGGGCCACGAAACCGGTGGCGACCTGTACCGGGTTCGTCTGGCACGCTGACCGGCACCGCTGGCGTACGGGCGGCCCGGACGGGTTGCCACGGGGATCGCGCCACGCGTTAGGCGCACTGCGCCGCGGAGCCTGCTTGTGCCGGTGTTTCACCGGTGCCGTCCGTCCCGTCCGACGGACTACGTTGCAGTCAAGTCGCGGCGCCCCGCCGCACCGGTTTCCCGGCAGCAAGCTGAGACGGGGTGGCTGCCCTGCGGCACCACCTCCAGGTCGTCCGACCAATGGCCGGTGCCCATTCGGCGCGGAGGTATCCCATGAAGGCGCGCGAGATCATGACATCGCATCCGGCCACCGTCACACCAGCCGACCCGGTCGGCCTGGTCGCCGGCCTGATGTACGAACACGACTGCGGCTGCCTGCCCGTGGTGCCCGCGGCCGACGGGCACGGGGTACTCGGTGTCGTCACCGACCGCGACCTGGCGCTGCGGGCGCTGGGGAATGGCCTGCCCGCCAACACACAGGTCGGCGAGGTCATGACCAGGGAGCCCGCGACCGTCTCGCCGGACGCGAGCCTGGAGGACGTCGAGACACTCATGGCAGAGCGCCAGATCCGGCGCGTCCTCGTGGTCGACGCCGCTGGTGACATCATGGGACTCATTGCCCAGGCCGACCTGGCCCGGGCCGCGAGAAAAGGACCCAAGCCGAGTCCGGAGACACTCGCCTGGGTGATCGAGCGCATCTCCCAGCCTAACGCGGTGCCGAGTCGCTGAACCATCTCGGCATGCGATCACTTCCGGCCGTCTCCGGCGGATGGTGAGGCACGGCACTCCTTGCACCCTGCGCCGGCGTTACCGCCACGACCTGGTCGATCGGGAGCGTGGCGCTGCTCGCCGAGCCCCGCCGCAACCGGCGCTCTCGGGGTGACGACTCGCGTCCGGCGGCGGCTTGACACTCGCTCGTGGCTGCCGCTACGATGTGGTCGTGCCCCGCCCGCACCCGCAACACGCTCTCTGTCGCCAACCAGAACGCCGCTGTTCGGCGGGGATGAGCGCTTCCGGCACAGGCTGAACTCCTGGGATTTACCACCGGTCAATGCGGCCCATCGCTCCCGCGAGTGATGGGCCGGTTTCTTTCGCAGGAGGTGTCGTGGCAGGCCGCGCCGTCTTCAACAATGTCCTCGAGATGCTTCCCGGCATCGACAACCCAACGCCGATGGTCCGTGTCAACCGGCTGAGCCCGTCATCCGGGTATGCGCTGTATGCCAAGCTGGAATGGCAGAACCCGTTCGGGTCGGTGAAGGACCGGGTGGCTGGCTTCATGATCCGCGACCTGCTGGAACGCGGTCAGCTCAGCGCGGGGCGCGGCATCGTCGAGCCCACGTCCGGCAACACCGGCCTCAGCCTCGCACTGGCGTGCGCCGCGCTGGGCTATCGAGTGCGCGCCGTGGTGCCGAACAAGGTCCCGCTGGAGAAGAAGATCCTGCTCAAGCTGTGCGGGGCGGAGCTGGATGTGGTGAGCGACGCGCTCTGTCCCGCGCCGGGCGCGTCCGAAGGCTCGATCAACCTCGCGAAGACGCACGCCAAGGCGCAGCCGGATCGCTACGTTATGCCGAACCAGTACGAGAACGAGCAGAACGTCCTGGCCCACTACCGCACCACCGGACCCGAGATCTGGCAGCAGACGGACGGACGGATCACCCATCTTTTCGTGTCGCTCGGCACCTGCGGAACTGTTACCGGGACCGCACGATTCCTGAAGGAACAGAATCCGGCCGTCAAGGTCGTCGCCGTGCTGCCACCCGAGGACCACGACGTGCCCGGGCTGCGCAGCGCATCGCAGCTCGAGGCCACGAAGCTCTACGACCCCAGCGTCATCGACGAACAGATGGAGATCCACCACGACCTGGCGTACGAAAGGGCCCGCGATCTGGCCACGATGGAGGGCCTTCCGGCGGGCCCGAGTGCCGGTCTGATCCTCGAGGGCGCGCGCCGCGTCATCGAGCGCCACCCTACCGGCGTGGGTGTCATGATCTTCCCCGACAATTCCTTCAAGTACGTATCGAATTTCGCAAAGCACTTACCCGAGCTTGTCGAAGGGACAAGCGTGTAGACCACCGATCAACGCGGAGAGCCCTCATCATGGCCAAGTATGCTCATCCCGAAGTCCTGGTCACGACCGACTGGGTCAAGGAGAACCTCGGCAAGACCGGCATCAAGGTCGTCGAGGTGGACGTGGACACGAAGCAGTACGACGCCGGTCACATCCCCGGGGCGGTCGGTCTCAACTGGCAGACACAGCTCCAGGACCAGGTTCGCCGGGACATCCTGGACAAGGCCGGCTTCGAGCAGTTGATGTCGGCCTCGGGCATCTCGCCGGACGACACGGTGATCCTGTATGGCGACAACAACAACTGGTTCGCGGCGTATGCGTTCTGGCTGTTCCGGATCTACGGACACGAGGACGTGCGGCTCATGAATGGCGGGCGCAACAAGTGGCTGGCCGAGGACGACAAGAAATTGACGGTCGAGGCCACGGCGACTACGCCCTCGCGCTACACGGCGAAGGCCCCCGACCTGAGTCTGCGGGCCCGTGTCACCGACGTCATCCAGGCGGTAGAATCGAAGACCCACAACCTGGTAGATGTGCGCAGCCCGGACGAGTTCACGGGCAAGGTGCTGGCGCCTCCGGGACTGACCGAAACGGCGCAACGTGCCGGCCACATACCGGGCGCGCGCAGCGTACCGTGGTCCAGCGCCATAACGACGGACGGGACGTTCAAACCTGCCGAGGAGCTTGCCGACGTCTACCTGAGCAAGGCCGCGGTCGATCCCGACAGGGAGACCATCGCCTACTGCCGGATCGGCGAGCGGTCCAGCCACACGTGGTTCGTGCTCAGCTACCTGCTGGGACTGCAGGGCGTGAGGAACTACGACGGTTCGTGGACGGAATACGGATCGATGGTGGGGCTGCCGATCGAACGGACGGTCGAGATGTGAGGTAGCTCAGACCGCCTAAGCTGGCCGGCCTGAGTCGTGAGTGCTGGATGCTCCACCTGCTTCCTGGTCCTGGGGCTGGTGCTGGGCCCAAGCCCCAGCGCCAGCACGTGTCACCCAGTTCCAGCACCCAGTACTGAGCACTCAGCGATCTTGCTTGAGTGGTGAGTGGATGTCCTTCCCCGCCCATCCATCACGCGACTCCGAGTTTCAGGATGGGTACTAACTGGTCCGCGGTCGGCAAGAGGGGTCCGAGGTCGAAACCCCGTGCGGCGTTTCTTCCGCAGCGCGGGGCTTCGATTCGGACGAATCAGGTTGACGATTCGGGCCCGCCGCCAGGGCCGTGGCTCAGCGCGAGACCGGAGGAGAGCGCCTGCTCGACGAGCATCAGGCCGGACTCGCCGACGCGACGCACCATCTTCAGCAACGTGTCGGCGCTGGAGACCTCCTCCAGTTGCTCCCGCGCGAACCACTCGAGGAAGTCGTGTGCGACGTAGTCGCGCTCGCCCGACGCGTGGTCGAGCAGGGCGTTGATCTGCCTGGTAACGACGAGTTCCCATTCCAGCGCCAGGGACACAGCCTCCTCGGCGGAGGCGAACTCGTGCCGCGGGGCCGGAATGGTGGGGATCGCGAGGTGGCCGCCGGCATCCAGGATGTACTGGACGAACTTCATGGCGTGCGCGCGCTCCTCGTCGGCCTGGCGCAGGAAGTGACGCGTGAGCACCGGAAGACCGACGTCGTCGAAGTAGGCCGCGATGTTGACGTATTGCAGGGAAGCGCCGAATTCGTGCCCCACCTGCTGATTCATCTGCTCGTTCATGGTCTGGCTTATCAGCACGGGGGCCTCAGTTGGTGGGTGCGTCACGACGCGGCGAAGCCAAGACTGGCCCGCGAGTCGCCGCGACGCAAGCGGGAGGGGAGAGAAGAGAGGTCTTCGGGATTTCGTTTGGGTGATTGGGAGCTGCTTGTCGGTGTCACAATGCTACATCAGCAACGGTACGGTTGTGCTCCTCCGCCAGGTACTGCGTATGGGTGTGAGTCGTTTGCTCGCGCGGTACCTCGGAGACGGCGGAGAGAGCCGGGATGCGAGAGCTGGATGACATCACTGGAGCGATCGTGGAGCCTCGCTCCGTATTCACCCTGCACTGGGCCCGGGTGTGCTGGAGTCCGTGTACGAGGCCGTTTTGGGACGCGCACTCGAGCGGCGCGGCTTTTCGGGTCGAGCGACAGGAGGTTATTCGCTTTTGAGTACGAGGGCATGGTGTTCGAGGATTTCGCGCGGATCTCGTTGTGGATGACCGGGTCATCGTGGAAAGTGAAAAGGCGCGGGGCAGGAAGGGCGCGGGGCACTAGAGGCGCAGGGCACTAAAGGCGCGGGGCACTAAAGGCGCGGGGCACTAAAGGCGCAGGGCACAAAGGGCGCAGGGCACGAAGGGCGCAGGGCACTAAAGGCGCAGGGCACTAAAGGCGCAGGGCACTAAAGGCGCAGGGCACGAAGGGCGCGGGGCACGAAGGGCGCAGGGGCTGCCGGGTTGTCAACGGCTTTCAGCCCTCCGCGCCTTCCGCGGCTCAGCGTGAACCAAAGCGTGGAAATGCGACGTTCAGCTGCCTGAGCCCACCGCGCCGATCGTCTGAGCCGCCATCGGCAGCTTCCGGATCCGCGTTCCCGTCAGGCGGAAGAGCGCGTTGGTCACCGCTGGAGCGATCGGCGGAACGCCGGGCTCTCCCACGCCACCCGGCTCCTCCTCGCTCGGGACGAACCACACGTCCACCTCCGGCATGTCACTGATCCGCAGCAGCCGGAAGTCGTTGAAGTTCGTCTGCTTCGTCGCGCCGTTCTCGATGGTGATCTCGCCGTAGAGCGCGGCGCCCAATCCACCTGCCACGGCCCCCTGGAACTGCGCTTCGGCGATCCCCGGATGGATGATCCGGCCGCAGTCGGCGACCACCCACACCTTGTGCACTTTCGGCCGGCCATTCACCAGCGAGACCTCGGCCACCTCGGCGACCAGGGACTGCGTGTCTTCGGCGATGGCCACGCCGCGCGCGCGGCCCTCGGGCGCTGGAGTGCCCCAGCCTGAACGCTCCGCCACCAGGTCGAGCACGCGCCGGAACCGCGCTTCCCCGGCGAGCAGTTCGCGACGCAGGTCCACCGGGTCGCGGCCGGCAGCGTGGGCCAGCTCGTCGATGAAACTCTCCAGCACGAACGTGTTCTGCGACGGACCCACCGACCGCCAGTAGCCCACGGGCACGCGAATGTCGGGCCGGCACCATTCGACACGCAGACCGGGGATGTGGTAGTTCATGTCAGAGATGCCCGCCACCGCGGGTCCATCGAACCGCCCGCGTCCACCGGCTATGGGCTGCGCGGCGACGCGCGCCTTGAGCGCCACGACCTTCCCCGCCGCATCGGTGCCACCGTCGATTCGGACGTGCGTGCACGGCCGGTAGTTGTCGTGCCGCATGTCCTCCTCGCGCGTCCACAGGACCTGCACCGGCGCCTGCACCTTCATGGATGTCTCGACCGCATCCTGCACGAAGTCGGTGCTGGACCGGCGTCCCCAGCCGCAGCCAAGGTACTGCACGTGAACCGTCACCTTGTCTACCGGCTGACCGGTGAGGCGCGCGGCCGTGCTCTGCGCGCCCTGTGGATTCTGCGTTGGCGCCCAGATCTCCACCCCGTCCGCGCGAACGTGGGCCGTGCAGTTCATCGGCTCCATGGTAGCGTGAGCCAGGTACGGAGCCTCGTACGTCGCGCTGACCCGTTTCGCGGCGGCCAACAGGCCGGCCTCGACGTCTCCCTCGGTGCGCGTCACGACACCCGGCGATTCCGCGACGTTCGCCAGGTGGGCGAAGATGTCCGTGCTGCTCATGGTGAAGCCGCCGGCTTGCCACTCGACCGCCAGTGCCCGCGCGCCTTTCAGCGCGGCCCACGTGGAATCCGCGACGACCGCCACGCCGCTGGAGATCTGCACGACGTCCTTCACGCCCCTGACCGCCCTGGCGCGTGATGCGTCGAACGCCTTCAGCGAACCACCGTGCGACGGTGGGCGCAGGACGGTGGCGAAGAGCATACCGGGCGTGCGGGCGTCGATGCCGAACTTCGCGGCGCCGGTCACCTTGAGGTGCGTGTCGACCAGCGGGACTCGCGTGCCCACGAGCCGGAACGACTTCGGGTCCTTCAGCGTCGGCTGCGACGGCACCGGGAGCTGGGCGGCGTCGAGCACCAGCTCTCCATAGCCCAGCATGCGCCGCGAGGCATGATGGTGCACTGCGTGACTCCCCGTCGTGAGCTCCGATGCGGGTACCTTGAACCGTGTTGCCGCAGCCGCGATCAGCATCGCGCGGGCGCTGGCGCCGGCAATCCGGAGCTGATTCCAGGCTCCATTGCGGACGCTGGAGCTGCCGACCGTCATCATGCGGCCAAACGCGCTGGGATGAGCGTCGGCCTGAAGGACCGTGACGCGCTTCCAGTCAGCGTCCAGCTCCTCCGCCACGATCATGGGCAGCGCGGTCCGGACGCCCTGGCCCATGTCGGCGCGGCCCAGCCAGATGGTGACCGATCCGTCGGGATCGACACGAAGAAAGGCGTTCGGGTGGAGGGGACCCGCGTCGGTGGACGCCGGTTCACCGCCTTCGGGCAGCCGGATGCCGATGACCAGTCCGGCGCCGGCCAGCGCGCCCAGCCTGACGAAGTCGCGACGGTCGAGTGTGGAGACGGGTGCCATGGGTCAGCCCTCCTGCGCCGCGCGGTGGATGGCCTTGCGGATGCGGTCGTAAGTTCCGCAGCGGCAGAGGATGCCGTTCATGGCCCGATCGATGTCGGTGTCCGACGGATTCCGGTTCATGGCGAGGAGCGATGCCGCCGCCATGATCTGTCCCGACTGACAGTAGCCGCACTGGACCGCCTCTTCCGCGATCCACGCTTTCTGCACGGCGTGCGTCGCGCCCTCGGCGATGCCCTCGATGGTGACCACGGGCTTGCTGCCGACGTCGGAGACTGCAGTGCGGCAGGATCGCACCGCGTTGCCGTCGAGGTGAACGGTACACGATCCGCACTGACCGATGCCGCAGCCGTACTTGGTGCCGGTGAGGCCGATGGTATCGCGGAGCACCCAGAGCAGCGGCGTGTCGGCATCCACGTCCACCTGCTGGGTGAGACCGTTGACGCGGAGGGTGTAGGCGGCCATGAGGCTGTCCCGAGGGAAGTTGCTCTCACGGTACACCCTCCATGCGCGTGATTCAAGCTGAACCGTTCCGGCAGCTCCTCGAGGAGGCCTGCCGGAGGTGATCGCAGGGTGAACAGTGTCGGGCGGGTGCTGGCGGATCCGTTTCATCGCGGGCGCGCGCTGCGTCCGGTCGTCATGCTGCCAATCCCATTGGCCTGGTACGGTGTCCAATTGCCGGAACAGGCAAATTCGATGGTCACACCTCGCGATCTCACCGAACGACTGGCGTCGGCCCTGGGCGATCGGCTCGTAATCGAGCGCGAGCTCGACGGCGGCGGCATGTCACGCGTCTTCGTCGCGCTCGAGGGAGCGCTCGACCGGCGCGTGGTGGTCAAGGTACTGCCCGAGGAACTTTCGACGGCGCTGTCACGCGAGCGGTTCCGTCGCGAGATCCTGACGTCGGCGACGCTGCAGCATCCCAACATCGTGTCGGTGTTTGCAGCCGGTGATGCCGATGGCCTGCTGTACTTCGTCATGCCGTTCGTTGACGGGGAGTCGCTGCGCAGCCGATTGCAGCGCGATGGCCCGCTGTCTCCCGCGGCCGCGGTGTCGATCATGCGAGACGTGTTGCGTGCTTTGGCCTTCGCGCACGACAGGGGCGTGGTGCATCGCGACATCAAGCCCGACAACGTGCTGCTCAGTCACGGTGCCGCGGTGGTGGCCGACTTCGGCGTCGCCAGGGCGTTCGCGACGGCGCGGCAGGGGACGACCGGCGCGTCCGTGACGCTGACCGGTGTGGGCATGTCGCTGGGCACGCCGGCGTACATGGCGCCGGAGCAGGTGGCGGGCGACACCAACCTCGATGCGCGCACCGACCTGTATGCGTTGGGAGCGATGGCCTATGAGGCGCTGTGTGGACGGGCGGTCTTTCCGCGGGACACCGTCGCGGACATCATGCGGGCGCATCTCTCGGAGACGCCGGTGCCACCGCATGAGATCCGGCCGGGGATGCCGGCCGCTCTGGAGGCGGCCGTGCTGCGTTGTCTCGAAAAGAATCCGGCCCGCCGGCCGCAGTCCGCCATGGAGCTGCTGCACCTGCTGGACGATCCGGCGGTAGTGAGCGGCGCGGTGGCAACGACGGCGCAGCCCGCCAGGCATGGGGGGCGCCGCGAACTCGTCAGGCGCGTCGGGATTGCCCTTACCGGCCTGGCCGCGGCCTTTGGAGCCGTGGCGATCGCCACGCGTGGCGGCGGCGTTCCCGATGCCGCGGTCCGGGTTCCGGTGCCCACGATTGCGGTGCTGCCGCTGGTTTCGGCCTCCGCCGATACCACGGACCGTTATCTGTCGTTCGGCGTGACCGACGAGATCATCAGTGCGCTCGCGCGGGTCGAGGGCATCCGCGTGGCGTCACGCGCCGCGGCGGAGGAAGGACAGCGTAACGGCCTCACGCTCGCTCAGCTCGCCGAGCGTTTCGGGGTGAGTCACGCCCTGGAGGGGACCATCCAGCGCGCCGGCAGCGACCTGCGTGTCGCGGTGCGCCTGCTGTCCACCTCGGACGGTCTGACGGCATGGTCCGAGGTCTTCGACGGCTCCACGGCCGACCTGCTGGACATGCAGCGTTACATCGCGCAGTCCATCGCGACGGCGGTGCGGGCCGATCTGGGCGGTGCCGCGGACTCGGCGATCCGGCTGGCCGCCCATCGTCCGGATCCGCGCGCCCATGATGCATACCTCCGCGCCCATTACGAGCTGGCCCGCCGCGGAGAGGGGGACCTGACGAACGCCATTGCCCTGCTCAAGGAGGCGGTGGCCATCGACACGCAGTACGCCGTGGCCTGGGCCGAACTGGCACAGGCCTACACGGTTCTGCCGCTCTACGGCCAGGGAGGCGCCGCGGCGCTGCACGCCGAGGCCATGCAGGCGGCGCAGCGGGCCCTGGCCACCGATTCGACTCTGGCTGCGGCGCATGCTGCGTTAGGCAACCTGCGCAACGCGCAATGGCGCTGGGATGACGGCGCGCAGGCGCTGCGGCGGGCCGTCGCGCTGGATTCGACCTATGCCCCGGCGTTCCAGTGGCTGGGAGAGAACCGGATGCTGAACGGAGACATCCGGGCGGCCGAGGTCGCGCTGGCGCGCGCCGTGGCCCTGGACTCCACGCTCGCGGTGGCGCGGGCATTGCACGGCATTGCGCTCGCCCTGCTGGGAAACAGCGCGCCGGCCGACAGCGAACTGGTTCGCGCCATCGCCGCGGCGCCGTCCGTTCCCGAGTTCCGGGTCATGCGCGGTACCGCGTTGGCCTACGGGAACCGTTGGGCCGATGCCATCCGGGAACTCGAAGTCGCGCGCGTCCTGGAGCCGGCTTCGCCCCTGGTCCTCGGCACGCTCGGCTACGTGCACGCCCGGGCAGGCAACCGGGATGCGGTGACGGCGCTGGAGCGGGCGCTGGCGAGCGCCGATGGGCGCGTCGGGACCCGATCGGCGGCGGCAAAGATCAAGCTGGGGCTGGGTGATACGGTAGCTGCGCTGCCGCTGCTGGAGCTGGCGGTGCGGGATCGCGACCCGCTGTTCGCCTCCGAACCGCTGGCATCGCCGGTCTTCGACCTCGTCAGGCGCAGCGAACGTTTCCGTCGGGTGCTGGACGCCGCGGGGCTCGATGGCGAGCGGCTGTCCCGTCCCTGCTGCTGACGCCGCGCTACGCCCCGCGGATATCCGAGGGCAGTGTCGCCATCAACAGCTCGTCCACCCTGAGCAGCAGCGCGGCCGGCGTGAATGGCTTCTCGAGAAACGCCGAGCCGGGTTCCAGCAGGGACTGTCTGACCGCGGTGTCGCCGGCGTAGCCCGACATGTACAGGACAGGCGTCAAGTTGCCCTGGTCGCGGATCCGCAGGCCGAGTTCACGACCGCCCACGCGCGGCATAACGAGGTCGGTGATGACGAGGTCCACCTGCTGTCCCTCGTTCGCGAGCAGCGCCAACGCTGCTTCGCCGTCGGAAGCCTCCAGCACCCGATGCCCGCGGGTCTGCAGGATTTTCCGGACCGCGAGCCTGACGAGGCGCTCATCCTCGACGAGCAGGATGGTGGCGTCGTGGCGGCGTGGCACCGTGCGTCCGGATGGGGGAGGCTGGGCTGGTACGTCTTCGTCGTGGCGCGGAAACCAGGCGGTGACTGTCGTGCCGCGCCCGGGCTCGCTGTCGATGCGGACGTGGCCTGCCGACTGCCTGACGATTCCGTAGACCGTGGACAGGCCCAATCCGGTGCCGCGGACGCCCTTCGTCGAGAAGAACGGCTCGAACGCCTGGGCCATCGTCTCCTCGTCCATGCCGACACCGCTGTCCGACACGGACAGGACGGCATAGTCGCCGGGAGTGGCGCCGGGCGGTTCACGATCCGATCGCCCGTCGAGGGTGGCGTTGGCCGTGTGGATCGCGAGTTTGCCGCCATCGGGCATGGCATCCACCGCGTTCACGACGAGGTTGACCAGTACCTGCTCGATGCGTCCCGGATCGGCCAGCACCGGCCAGACACCCGCGTCCAGGTCATGGCGCAGCACCACGTGCTCGGGAACGAGCCGTCGCAGCATGGGAACCACGCTACGCGCGACGTCGCTGAGGTTCAGCCGAAGCGGCAGCATGGCCTGTTGCCGGCTGAACGCCAGGAGCTGGCTGACCAGGGCGGTGGCTCGCGCGACCGCCATCCTCACCTGCTCGAGATCATCCACCGCCGGATGGCCCGGGGGGAGTCCGTCGATCGCGAAGCTGGTGAAGCTTGCAATGGCGGTGAGGATGTTGTTGAAGTCGTGGGCGATGCCGCCCGACAGTCGCCCGACAGCTTCCATGCGCTGCGCGTGGAGAAATCGACGCTCCAGCGCACGATGGTCCGTCATGTCGAGCATCACGGATCCGATTCCCACGAGGCCGGCGTCCCGGGTCCGGATCGGGAACATCGTGGCGAGCCAGAATTGATCCGGGCGGTCGGTCCCGCTTCGCTCGAGCGGGAGCTCGACGTCGTGTACCGGACGGTTGGTGTTCAGCGCGCGCGAGAGCCCTTCCTCGAGGCGCACCCCGATATCCGGCAGAACCTCGCTCGGCAGCCGGCCCACGATGGCGTCCGGTGCGCGACCGATGACGCCCGCCAGACGCGCATTGACCCGCACGTAACGAAGCGATGTGTCATGGAAGCCGAAACCCACCGGCGCGCTCGACAGGGCCGCGTCGAGTTCCGCCGCGGTCCTGGCATGCTCGGTCATCGCGGCCTGCAGCGAAGCGCGAGCGCGTTCCGCTTCACCCGCCGCCGCGCGGAGCCCCGCGTTGGCGAATTCGGTCTGGCGCGACTGCTCCGCCAGGGCATCGCCGCGCAGCCGGAGATCCTCGGCGTGCGCCTGCAGCCGGGACCGACCGTCGGCGATGGCGTCCGCCATGGCGTTGAACGACGCCGTGAGTGCTCCGAGCTCATCGCGACGGGTAACCGGTACGCGATGCCCGTAATCGCCCGAGCGCATCCGGTCTGCGGCGGCCGCGAGATTCGCGATGGGCCGCGAGAGGGAATGACCCAACTGGAACGCGATCACCGTCCCCAGTGTGAGCAGCACGAGGGCGGCCACGACGAGTCGCCGGGTAAGTTGTTCCGCCCCTGCGGTCACGGCGGACGCCGGGAACTCCACGGCAACAGCCCATGGGCTCCGGGACACCAGCGCGCGCCTGACGAGAACCCGCTCGCCGTCGGGTCGGGCCCAGGTCACGACCGAGTCAGCCGCCCCTGCCGGCGGCGCTGCCACCGGAACGGTCAGGTCGCTCCAGACGACGCCGCCGGCGTTGCCAACGGTCAGCCGGGATCGGGACCCGATCAACGCAATGATCGGGTTGCGCGACTGATCGGCCGACGCCACGCGTCGCCAGATCACCACTCGCGCGGCGGCGCCGCGAATCGTGGCAAGTGTCGGGTACGCGACGCGATCTCCGTCGGTGACAAAGCGACCGATCCACACCGAGTCGTCAGGCGGGAGGAGCGCGAGCAGGCGGCGTCGCGTGCTGTCAGCGACGTTGCCGATGGGCGCGCCGGTGGCGTGGCGCAGTGTCCCGGTGGTATCCCAAATCTCGATCGACAGGACGGTTGCCTGGAGGGAATCCGCCCGGAACAACCGCGCCGCGGCACTGTCCCGCCGAGGCCCCGTGCGCGTGGATGCCAGGAGCCATACACTCGAATCCCGGGCCACCGCCGCCATCTGGGTGCGCTGGGAGGTCAGGGTCGCCGCAATCAGGTCCGCCGTGCGACTCGTGACCGTCTCCAGCCGCAGATCGGCCGCGGCGAGCGCCTCGGATCGCACCTCCCACCGCGCGAATGCGCCGAATGCGAGGACGCCGAGCGCCAGCGTACCACAAATGGCGATGGCCAACTGCCGCCGCATGGATCCTCGTCGCAGTGACGACGGCAAAGAGCGTTCCCCCAGTACCTGGTTTCACGACTCGCGGCCCTGCGACCAGCAGTATCCGCTCGCGACAGCCCGGCCACAAGCCTGTGCGGGGGGGTGCTCAGCGCGATCGGGCTGACACGCGAATCACCAGCTTGAGTCCCGACCAGACCTCGCTGACCGCGCAGACCTTGATGTCAACGAAGCCGAGGGGGAGGGCTTCCTCGCGGATGACATCCTCGGTGATGTCGGTGGCGACCTTCGAGGTCCGCTTGGGCCAGGAGATCCAGACGAAGCCGTCCGGCTGCAGCGATCGACGGAGGTGGGTGAGATGCCGGATCAGGTCCGCGCGCCGTTTCACGAAGGCGTGAACAGCGCCAAGCGGAGGCCTGGCGCGTGAGACAACCAACGCTGCCGGGGGAAGGGGCGCTACCCACCCAGCGTACTCTTCCGGAACGTCGCCCACGACGAGAAGCTTCAGCCCAGGCCTGATGCCAAGCTTCTTCGCCAGCGGCGTGCCGGAGTAACCGGACGAGGCGGGGCGGGGGAAGTGAGGTATGGTCGGCGCGATCTAACGTATCACGGCTGCCTTCGGCGGGATCCGTTTCGTGAAGATCAGGTAGTCGGCGCGCCCATCGTGCCCTTGTGCAGTCGCCTCCGAGGGGTCGACCATGGGGACGGCAGTGATGATGGCGAGGCGGAGCTCGCCAGCCCGCCGTCGCAGGCGTTCAGCGGTTCCCTGTCCGTAGTCGCTGTGGAACGCTCCGTTGTAGTGCACGACTATTGCGTTCGACGGAGCGCGGCGCATGGCGTTCGCGATCGACTCGGCCATGGTCTCGTCCTTGACGCACTGCGCCAGGTAATAACGCTCGGCGATCGCGGTAGGGAGCGAGTCGCCTGGCGATGGCGCGGCACCGCCGGCGCTGTGCCCCTTCATGTCATCCATGAAGCGTGCATGGTACGCGTCGCGGGGACATTGGAGGTCGGTCGCGGCCCACCGTCGCTCGACCGCGGTGAGGGTGTCCAGGGCGGACAGCCCCTTGCGTCCAACAGCCGAAGCGAGGGATCGCGGGACGTTAGCGGCCACCACCGGCCAGCCGCGCGCCCTGGCCAGCTCGACCATCGGACGGTAGTCGGTCACGTATCGCTCCCAGGGACGCGACCGGGCCAGGAAGGCCGCCTCGGTGGTGCGCCCGGCCAGGTAGTCGTCCAGCGCTACTTGCGCGTCGCGCTCGAACATCTCCAGCGACAGAACGACCGGTCGACCCGATCGGCCAAGAGCATCGAGGAGGCCGAATTCCACGCGGTGGGTCTCGGGATCATCGTGTTGCTCGCCGAAGAACACCACGTCGGCGTCCATCACATACGCGACCAGCGTGTCGAACCGGATCTCCATGTTCGTCGCCGTCGCGACCGCGCGAACGCCGGGGACGCTGACGGGTCCAGTGACCGCCGCAGTGCGAGAGGCGCAGGCGGACAGCACAGCCGCCAGGACCGGCAGGAGCGCGGTAGTGCGGCGGGCGATGTCGCGGTGCATCGCGGGAGAATCCGGCATCCGGGGCGTGTGAAGGTGGAGCAAGGCCGGTCTGCAAACAGGCGTGCCGAAAAATCGCCGGAGTGAGCCGCCGGCACCAGAAGGAATCGCGCATCGCGACTATCGGAACAGCAGCCTGACGACGGTGTTGGTTCCCAGGCTGTCGACCGCCACGCCGACCGCCGTCCCGCCGCGCACCTCGCCGTGGTGGAGCCGGATGTGCGCCGGCCAGGTCACCGTGCTGACCAGATGCCCTTCGCGGTCGTAGACATCCGCTGCCCGCGGCTGGCCGTCGGGCACCGACCGCTCGATCCAGAGCCGGCCGTCGAGATCGAAGTAGAGGCCGCGCAGGATGGGCTTTCGCGCGGGAACTCCGAATGCCAGCGAGCTGCGCGCCATCCCATAGTCTCGCGCCAACTCGTCGAGATCCTGGTTCGCTGCGGCGCGCTCGCCTTCGCTGAGTACCGGCGCTGCCACCGTGGCCTCGAGCAATGCCAGCCGATTGCGTTCGGCGTCGAGCCAGGATACGGCATAGCGTGAGCTGACCGCCTCGGCTGTTTCTCCGTTGGGACCCAGGGCTCGAAGCTCGACAGGTCCGTGCGGCTGATAGTGGTAGTAGTACGCGACGTCGCC
>DASWGU010000262.1:0-15760 GCA_036393555.1 Gemmatimonadaceae bacterium | reverse complement strand
GAGAGGCCGGCAATTGTGCCGCGATACTCCCGGGCGTGGCGCTGGACAGCACCGGGTATTGTCCGGGATCCGCGAGGTACTGTTCGATCCAGTCGGTGACCCGGTGGAACGCGGCATGTGTGGCGTCAACGGGAAGGTCGGTCATTCGCAATCGGGAAACGCGAGAACGGACGGGCGGGGAGATGAGTGGGTGATTGGGAGCGGTTTTGGAAGGGTGAGGCTGTTGTTTTCTCACTGGGGAAGGACGGGTTGCCGGGGCGGCCCAGGGAGGGTGAAAAGTTCGTGCCTGCCTTCTCGACTCTCCTCCAGGCAAGCGCGAGCTCGGGATACATCGGAGCGAGCCGTGGGCGCGGACGTTCTTCAATCAGAGGCGCTCCTCGCTCAAGTGTGCAGTTCCTGGCGGAGGAGCACAACCGTTCGGTTGCTGATGTAGCATTGTGACACCGACGACCAGGAAGCTCGCAACCACCCACACGGAATCCTGAAGACCCGAAAAACGAAATGCTGTCTCCAACCTCGGACCCTCGGTTTCACGGTCCTTCGTGAACCTCCAGTCCTTCGCCGGCCCGGCGACGCTGTGGCGGGAGCTGTCGCTCGCCGCCGAACAGGGTGATCGTGGCGACGGCGCCAACGATGACCGCGCCGGCCCCGAGGACGCGAGGTGACAGCGGTTCCGCAGCGAAGACGGCCCCCAGGACGACGGCGACGACCGGATTGACGAATGCGTAGGTCGACGCGCGCGCCGCGGTGGTGACACCCAGCAGATACATATAGGAGGAGTACCCGACCAGCGAGCCGACCACGATGAGGTACGCGAACGAGCCCAGCGATCGTGCCGAGACGGACGCCGGATCAAGATCGGCGAAGGAACCGGTAAGCGCCGCGATGACGGTCACGACCAGACCGCCCGCCAGCATCTGGACGCCGCTCGTCAGCAGCGGCGACTCCCAGCGTGGCAGGGTGCGCGAGTAGATGGAGCCGATGGCCCACGCGGCGGACCCCAGGAGTACGGTTCCTGCGCCAATCGGATCGATCGGCTCACCGGACAACGACCGCGGACCAACCAGCAGGAACATACCGGAAAGGCCCAGCACCAGTCCGACCGTGACTCCCGCGGTGGGTTTTGCCCCGCGCCGCCAGAGCCATTCGAGGAGCACCATGAAGCAGGGTGTCATGGCCACGAGCAGCGCGGCCACGCCCGATGGAATTCGCTGGACAGCCAGCGCCACCGAGCCGTTGCCGGCGGTGAGGAGCGTTCCGACGACCGCGTGGCCGCTCCAGGGGATTTTCCGGGGCTCCGGAACCGCGCGCCATGCGGCGATCGCGTAGAGAATGACGCCAGCCGTCAGGTAGCGCACGCCGGCCACCGCCACAGCTGGCAGCGTTTCGACGGCAAAGCGCATGAAGAGATACGTCGATCCCCAGACGAGGTAGACCGACGCGAAGGCGAGTAGAACCGTGGTGCGCCGCGGGCTCATCGCCAGCGGAAGAACCGGAGGGCAAAGCCGAAGCTCAGCACGAGCCAGGTGACCACAATGGCGAACTCCGGCGCCAGCGCGGTCCATCCCAGCCCCTGCAGCATGATGCCGCGCACCGAGTCCACCACGGCGGTGAGCGGCAGCGCCTGTATCACGGGCTGAATCGCGTCGGGGAAGTTGCCCGCGGAAAAGAAGACGCCGGACGCGACCCACATCGGGAGCATCAGGAGGTTCATGAAACCTGATGCCGCCTCGATGGTTCGCACGCGAGACGCTACCAGCAGCCCCAATGAGCCGAAGACGAGTGCACCGAGCAGGCAGGCGACGGCAAAGGCGATCAACGAGCCGCGCATTGGAACGCCGAATGCGAACACGCCGAACAGGGTGATGACGCTCACCTCGACGACCATCAGTCCGAGTCGCAGCAGCAGGAAGGATGCGAGGTAATGGTGTCGCTGCATCGGCGTCGCGACGAACCGCTTGAGCAGTTTTTTGCGGCGGGCATCGACGATGCTGAATCCGATGCCCCACATTCCGCTTCCCATGAGGTTCATCGAGAGCAGGCCCGGGAGCACGAAGTCGATGTAACGCGATCCCCGCTCCGACACGATGGACTCGTTCACGGTCACCGGATCCTGGCGGCCGCGGGCGCGCTGCAGGGCACCATCGACGATGAGCCGTGCCGTTCGGGCCTCCGATCGCGCGACGTCGAACCGGTACTCGGCGGACTGGGCGTCATTCGACGCGATGATCAGCGCCACCGTACCGATGCGCAGCGCGTTCCCGGCCGCGCTGTCTTCGAGCATGACGATCTGTATGGTGCTGTCCGAGGCCAGCGCCGCCCGCACGGCCTCGGCTCCCGGCGCGGACGACAGGACGCCCACCTTCACGACCTCCACCGGCCGCGAGCGGAACGCGAGACCGAGGCCGCTGGCGAGGAGCAGCGGGAAGACGAATGTCCAGAAGACGGCCTCCGGTTCACGCACAAACTCCCGGAAGCGGGTGAGCGTGAGCTGAGCTAGCGGATTCAGTCGCGCGCTGCCGCGCGAGGGTGTGTCGGCGGAAGACGTTGCGCCCGACGGCAAGGTGTTGCTGGTCACTGTTCCCTCAGATGTCGTCCCGTGAGCGACACGAACACATCTTCGAGGGTCGGGGTGTGCGTTCGCAGCTCGGTCATCGCGAAGCCTCCGGCCTCGAGCGTGCGGAGGACAGCCGGTACGGCTTCGTGCGCGGCAGAGACCTGCAGGGTCCACGTCCGCCCGTGCATTCTCGTGCTGAGGACGCCGGGGGTGGCCGAGAAGATGCCGTCGGACGCCTCCGCGCCGTTCGCCAGCTCCACCTCGACCACGTGGCCGGCGCCTAACGATCTTATCAGGCCACGCGGCGTGTCGAGCGCAATGGCGCGTCCGTAGTCCACGATGGCCACCCGGTCGCACAGCCGCTCGGCTTCGTCCATGTAATGCGTCGTCAGCACGACGGTTCGTCCGGCGGCGCGGAGGTGTTCGACCAGGTCCCAGAGCTGGCGGCGGGACTGCGGATCGAGGCCCGTTGTCGGTTCGTCCAGGAAGAGCAGCTCCGGATCTCCTGCCAGGGCGCAGGCCACGGAGAGTCGCTGTTTCTGGCCACCGGACAGCGTGCCAACGCGCGCCGATTTCTTCTCGTCCAGCTGAACCAGCCGGATCACGTCGTCAGGCGCCGGCCCATTCCGGTAGAAACTGCGGAAGAGCGTGATGGTCTCGAGGACCGTGACCTTCTCCGAGAACTGGGTCTCCTGCAATTGGATGCCCAGCCGCTCTCGGAGCGCCCGCTGGTCGCGGTCCCAGCGCTGTCCCAGGACGAGGACGTCACCCGAATCCGCCTCGAGCAGACCTTCGCAGATCTCGATCGTGGTGGTCTTCCCGGCACCGTTCGGACCCAGGAGCCCGAAGCACTCACCGCGTCGCACATCGAGATCCAGGCCGTCCACCGCCGTGACCGGGCCGAACGTCTTCCGCAACGCGCGAACTTCGAGTGCCAGCTGACCCGACATGGATTGCGGACGCGATGCGGTGAGACGGCGTACGACGGGGGAAGGGTAAGATGGCAATGGGGAGACGTGAGATGGGAGATGGGGGGCCGTTTCGCTGCTTCGTAGTGGGACCGCCCAGACAGCTGAGTGCAGCCAGCAGCCAGCGCCAGCCCCAGTTCCAGGAAGCAGTTCCAGCATCCAGCACTCACCACTCAGCTCTCACCCCTCACGCATAGCATCCAGCACTCACCACTCAGCTCTCACCCCGCACGCATAGCATCCAGCACTCACCACTCAGCTCCACAACTCCCCAGCCTTGCCCCACGGCTGCATCGCCTGCACGATCCCGCACGCAGTCCTCCCCATAATCACCTTCAGACCCTTGTCTGACACAGCGCTGCAACGCACGCTCGGCGCGACGGATCTCACGCTGCTGGTCATCGGCAACGTGATCGGCTCGGGAATCTTCCTCGTTCCATCCGTCGTGCTGACGCAATCGGGGTCGGTGCGCGTGGCAATGCTGGTCTGGCTGGTGGGCGGTGTCCTTTCGCTGTTCGGGGCGCTCTCATACGGCGAGCTGGGCGCGATGGACCAGGGTTCTGGTGGGCTGTACGCGTTCATACGAGACGCATTCGGCCGATTCCCGGCGTTCCTGTACGGCTGGACGCTCTTCTTCGGGATCGGCGCGGGAACCGTCGCCACACTCGCGGTTGCGGCGGCGAACTACATGGGTCAGTTCGGTGCCATCGAGCCCTGGCTGCGGCGGATCATTGCGGTCGCGCTCATTGCGCTGATGACCGTGGTCAACATGCGCGGCACGCGCCGAGGCGTTGTCGTTCAGAACTGGGCGACGGGGATCAAGCTCACGGCCATTG
Organism: Gemmatimonadaceae bacterium; assembly: GCA_036393555.1. Classification (GTDB taxonomy): domain Bacteria; phylum Gemmatimonadota; class Gemmatimonadetes; order Gemmatimonadales; family Gemmatimonadaceae; genus JABWBJ01. The sequence continues at coordinate 11,399 of DASWGU010000262.1, read as the reverse complement.
TCGCGCTGAGCGTGGTGCTTCTGGTCCGCGGCCAGGGTGGAAGTCCGCTGTCGATGGACGGCACGGCGAGCGTCTCCCTGGTCGCCGCCCTGGGGACGGCCATGATCTCGGTCCTGTGGGCATACGAGGGCTGGCAGTACGTGACCTTCGTCGCGGGTGAAGCGAAGGATCCGCAGCGGTCGCTGCCTCGGTCCATCGCGCTGGGCACCGCCATCCTCGTGGCGATCTACCTGCTGGCGAATCTGGCGTACCTGAGGGCACTGGGTCCGGCCGGGGTGGCGGCATCCCAACGCGTGGCGGGCGAAGCAGCGGCGGCGGTGCTGGGCCCATGGGCGGGGCAGGCGATCGCGGCCGCGATACTCATCTCGATGTACAGCGCTGCGCATGCCACCGTGATCACGACGCCGCGCGTCTACTATGCCATGGCGCGGGACGGCCTTTTCTTTCGCCGGCTTGGCGAGGTGCATCCGCGGTTCGGCACGCCGGCCTTTGCCATCGTCGCTTCCAGCGCGTGGGCGGCGGTGCTGGCGGCGACCGGTACGTTCGAGCAGTTGCTGACGTACGTCGTGTTCGTGGGGTGGATCTTCTACGCGATGGGCGCAGCAGCCGTTATCGTCCTCCGGCAAACCCGTCCCGATGTGCCCCGGCCGTTCCGCGTGCCGGGCTATCCCTGGACGCCGGCCCTGTTCGTGCTGGCCGCAATCGCGCTCGTCGGGAGCACGATCATCTCGCAGCCACTGATTGCAGTGACAGGAACAGGGGTGGTTTTCCTCGGCGCACCGGCGTACCTGATCTGGGCGGGACGAAGCGTCCGAAGCTGACGTGGGTGGCCTTGTCCGTCGGTGTTGCCAAACGTATCGTGACAAAGCCTGAACCTTCTGACTCCCTCGATCATGTCTAAGAACCGTCGGCAGTTCCTGGGCAACATGGCGGCGTTGTCGGCCGGCGGCGTGCTGCTGCCGTCGGCGCTGGGTGCGGCGGCACCCGAGCCGGTGCAGGGAACGACCTGGGACTTGTCTTGGCGCGACCGCGTGGCCGGCGATTTTCGTGCAGTCTTCGATTCCCCGGAGATCAACGATGGCGTGGGTCTCTGGCGCGCCGCCGACTGGAAGCGCATAGTCCGCACGGTGTATGGTGATGCGGCGAAGGACGCCTCCGCCGTTCTTGTTATCCGCCAAGCGGCCATCCCCATGGCCATGAACCACGCCTTCTGGGAACGGCACGCCATCGGCGAGGAGGAGGAGATCAAGGCGCAGGGGAGTGAGGGCTTCGTGAAGCACAACCCGCACCTCTCGCTACCGGACACGACGGCCAACCAGCGCAACTCGAAGCTCGACGGCTTCATCGCGGATGGCGGGATCGTGCTGGCCTGCAACTATGCCTTCGGCTTCATGGTGCAGAAGGAGGCGAAGAAGGCGGGCGTAGCCTCACGCGAAGCCCGCGCGGCGACAATGGAATACCTCGTGCCCGGCGTGATCCTGCAGCCCTCGGGTTTCTTCGCGGCGCTCGAGGCGCAGCGCGCGGGATGCCACTTCTTTCTCGCGTCCTGAGAGGAGCTCGGAGCTCCAGGACCAGGAAGCAGGTCGAGCATCCAGCACTCACGACTCAGGACTGCCAGCTCAGCTATCTTCCTGCCTTCAACTGGAAGTAGTCTACCTTGTTGTCCATGACGCGCGGCACGGCGATCACCCCGCGCTTGGGGTCGTAGCCGATGTCTCCCGGTCCGCGCACGTTTGCGATGAGCGTCGTCATCTCGCCGTGCGTGATGAGGTGCACCGCGCTGTCGGCATGGCTCGACACCAGAATGCGTCCGTCGCGCAGCGCCTCGATCCCGCCATACTGGCCGGGACCGGCCGCCAGCGTCCCGGGCAACGAGTCGCCCTCGATCCAGGTCTGCACCTCGGCGCTGGCGAAGGGCGCCAGCAGCCAGACGCCGGTCGTATCCTGCCAGGTCATGCCGTCGGGTGTCCCGAAGGCGGCGCCGCGGGCGACTTCGCTGACCACGCGATTGGAGATCCGGAAGATGCGATCCATGCCTGGCTTCGTCATCGATCCATCGCTGGCGATGCGGATGTTGGAGTCGGTGACGTACAGCGCTCCGTTCGGCCCGACCGCGATGTCGTTCAGGAACACGGCCCCCTGCGGCGCAAAGTCGATCGTCACCACCGCTGCGCCGGTCCGCCGGTGGAGGCCCCGCACGACGTCGATGTCCGTGATCCAGAGCGTGTCCCCCGTCAATGCCATGCCCTTCGGCGCGTTCAGCGTGACGCCGCCCCGTCCACCTTCCGCCAGCACCCGCATCACGGACAGCGTCTCGGCCGGCACGACGGCGATGAACGCCCGGCCATCTCTTCCGGCGGGATCGCCGTCGATGTTGGAGATGTAGAACACGTCGAGATCGTCGTCGTAACGGACCGACTCGGGAGAGCGCATGCCCACGGTTTCTCCCGCGAGCGACGCGGACAGCGGCTGAAGAACGACCCCCTCCTCGTCAGGCGTGGCGTCGGAGCCGCCACAGGCCAGTGCCAGGGGCAGGATGAGACGGCGAACGTGGCTCACGCGAGGCATGCAGGGGATCGTGACGGGGGAAATCGCGCACGGCGGTTGGCGCTCCAGCTCAACACCCAGTCTGGTCGCCTGGTTGAGCATGGGCAAGCCGGTGATGACCCCGCCGCTCAGTTCTGCGTTCCCCGCTTGCTCCGGCAGCGTCCCTCCGGCAGGTTGTCGCCGACCGCCCACCGACCGCGATGCCTCGAAGCGTAAACGACCTGCTGTCACTGGCGTTATCGCGCGGCGTGATTTCCGCCGAGCAGGAGGCGGCCTTGCGATCCCTCGCCGTGGAGGTGGAGGGGACGTCGGCGGAGATGGTGCGTGGCTTCGACTGGGTCACTGTCGCGTACGCTCTCGGCGCTTTGCTGGTCGTGTTTGCCAGCGGCTGGTTCCTTGCCGAACGATGGGTCTGGCTCGGAGCACCGGGCGTCCTGGCTGTGGTGTCGGGCTACGCCGCCGCGCTCGCGCTCGCGTCGCGCTGGCTGCGGAGTTCGGGATTCCCCGAGGCGGCTGGAATCGCGGCGATGATCGCCGTCTCACTGACCCCGGTGGCTGTCTGGTCCGTCCAGTCCATGAGCGGATGGTGGCCGCCCGAGATCTGGGGACAACAGTACTCGGCCTATCCCCCCGCTGAAGCCTCGCGCTGGGTGGTGGCCGAGCTGTCAACCACGCTGGCTGCCCTTCTGGTCCTGCGGCGGCGGAGGTACGTGGCGGTCGTACTGCCGGTGGCGGTTTCGCTCTTTGGCCTTGTCATGCACGTCCCGCGTGCCGCTGGACTGGAGTCCAGTCCGCTGCTGGAGCGATGGACCATGGCAACGGGCGCGCTGATTCTGTGCGCGATTGCGGATACGGTTGACCGTCAGAATCCGCGCGACACCTCGCCGGGACGCGGGGACATGGCCTTTCCCCTGTGGGCCGTGGGGCTGCTGGGGTTGTCGGCGTCGATTCTGGCGTTCTGGCCGACCGCGGGCGCCTTTCATCACGCGCTTCCGGTGCTCGCGCTCGCGGCGGTAGCAGCGTCGCTGACCATGGGTCGGCGAACGCACCTCGTCGTCGGCGTGCTGTGGCTCTTCCTGTACCTGGTATACCTCGCCGCGGAAGTCTTCCGTTCGACGGCGTTCTTTCCACTGGTTCTTGCAGCGCTGGGCGGCGCCCTCCTCTTCACCACCGTCTGGTTGCAACGCCGATTCCCGGCGCTCGTGCAGCGGCTGAAAACACGCCGCACTGGTCGTGGTGGGCTGCCCGGTTCTCCGGCACTGCCGTGGCTCGTGGCGGTGGCCGCGCTGTGCATCACGATGCTACATGCGCCGCAGGCTGCGGAAGAGCGACTCAACCGTGAATTCCGGCAGCGCCTGGAGGTTCTCCGGGGGCATGGCGGATCGCGCCGAATCCCGATGCGTCCCGCGGGCCGGGGTGATGCCGCTACAGCGAGAACGGGACGACAGACACCGGGTGGATAACAGCTCGCTCGGACGCGGCCGAGTCTTGTTCAAGGGTCGATGCTGGCCGGTACAGGGGAATGCCTGTCCGGGCCACCGGACCCTGCGGAGAAACCCTGGGGTCTCCGCAGGCGTAGATACCCACGCTGCACTCCCCGGGGATTATGCCGATGTTGTCCGTCGTAACGCTCTCGCTCGCCCTCCAGGTCTCGGTGCGTGTCGGACCGACGCGCGAGGACAGTCTCGAGCAGAGACGGCGTGACTCGTTGCAGGTGGTGATCGAGGAGTCAATCCGGACCAGTCGCCGCGATCGGCGGCCCGGCAGCAGGGATTCTGTCACCCCGGAACTTGAGCGGACCGCATTCCGCGACGCGGGCGCTCGCGATCTCCTCTACCGGGCGCGAGAGGCCCGGCTGCGGCAGGATTCAAGCCTCCAGTCCTACGACGCCAAGACGTATCAGAGAATATCGGTCGGGCTCGGCTTCCGGGTCATTGGGCGCAATCGCCTGCTGTTTCGCACGGAGGTCGCCTCGCGTGTCCGCTGGTCTCGCGCGGGCGGCGCCTGGGTGGACATCACGGGACAACGCGCGGTGGCGCCATCCATAAGCGAGGAAGCGGACGCCGGTTTCATGGAAATGACGCCCATCCCGTACTATCCCGGCCGTGAAGACCTCTGGATCGGGGGGAACGGGCTGGCCCGTGCCGAGGTGGACGATCGCGAGCTGATCCATCCCATCGCGAAGGGCTCCGAGGCGTACTACCGGTACGCCAGCGGCGATTCGCTGATCTTCACCTTGTCCGACGGCGCGAAGTTCACGCTCCGTGAGCTGCGCATCGAGCCCAGGCGGCCGGAATGGCGGCTCTCGGTCGGTTCGTTCTGGTTCGATGCGGTGAGCGGACAGCTGGTACGGGCGGTCTATCGGTTCGCCGCGCCAATGGACATCTGGGCCGTCGCTTCCGAAGAATCGCGGCGCGCGAAGCAGGATCCCTCTCGTAGCGGAGGGACGAGCGACCTGAGGGAACTCGAGGAGGAAGAGGACATCCCCGGCTGGGCGAAGGTGCTCATGTCGCCACTCAAGGCGAACCTCGATGCCGTGACCATCGAGTACGGGTTGTTCGGCGGTGGCTTCTGGCTTCCGCGCACCCAGTATGCCGAAGCAACGGCGCAGGCGGGCTTCATGCGTGTGCCAGTGCGGATCGAAGAGTCGTTCGAATACGCCAGTGTGAACGGTCCGGACATCATTCCGACCATTCCACCACCGCCCAGGGCGCTGCGCGACTCCCTGTTCCCCGACGACACCGGTTCCTGGCGCGACCTGCCGTTGGAGGAGCGTCGCCGCCGCAACCGGGAGATCGCACGCGCGGCGGCCACTCGTGGGGAGGCGCGTGCGAAGGCGCGCGAAGCGGAGTGCGCGTCAACCGGATCGTACACGCGCTACGACGATCGGTACGAAGGCACGCTGCGTCTGGGCGTGCGCGTTCCCTGCGATTCAGCGGTCCTGGTCAACTCGCCTGACCTGGCCGAGTCGATCTTCGATCCCGGCGAGGAGGTTTTCGGCATAGCCCAACGCGACGAGTTGCTCAAGGCGCTGGATTTCGGGCTGCAGGCCGCCTGGTCGCCGCAGAAGCCCGTCTGGCAGCACGGGCTCGGGCAGACGCGGTACAATCGCGTGGAGGGGTTCTCCACCGGGATAGCGGGTACGATGGCCCTGGGCCGCGGCTACGATGCCGACGGCGCCATCCGGATCGGCACGGGAGACTGGTGGCCTAACGCGGAGCTTGGCATCGCGCGCACCAACGGGCGCACCAACTGGCGCCTGGGCGCCCATCGCCGGCTGGAGTCGGCCAGCGAGTGGGGGTATCCCCTCTCGTTCGGGGCGGGACTGGGCGCGCTGCTGTTCGGCCGCGACGACGGATTCTACTACCGGAGTACCGGAATCAGCCTCCAGCGCGTGGCCAACAATGGAGCGTTCAGCACGCGGTTCTTTGCCGAGCGTCAGGGCCCTGCTGATGTGACGACGACGTTCAGCCTGGCGAAGGCGCTGGGGACGTCGAGCCGGTTCGGCGAGAACATCGTGGCAGAACGCGCGAACGTCGCCGGCATGCAGATCCGAGACGTGCGCAGTGCCGGGCTCGATCCCCAGGGCTGGCGTGCCCTCAGTGACCTGAGGCTGGAAGGTGGGTGGTTCGCGCCCACGGCTGACACGGCGACCGACGCGCTGTATTCCCGTGCCGCGCTGGACGTGACGGTATCCAGGGGGCTCGGTTCGCGCGCCGCAGCGGCGTTGACGGTGGGCGCCGGCGTGTCCGACGGCGCGCCCGTGCAGCGGCATTTTCTGCTGGGTGGCACCGAGACGGTACGGGGTCAGCGTCCGGGCACGCAGTCGGGCGAGAGCTACTGGCTGGCGCGGCTGGAGCTGGGGCGCGGCATCTCCGCATCGCGCGCCGTGTTGTTCGGGGACCTGGGTTGGGCCGGGCCGCGGAATCTGTGGAGCAAGCCGGGCCGTCCGATGTCGGGGGCAGGTGTAGGCGTGTCTTTCATGGACGGTTTGATTCGTGCTGACCTGGCGCGTGGCATCCATCCGGCCAAGCGGTACCGGTTCGACCTGTATCTCGAAGCCAGATTCTGACCGAGACTGCAGGTCGGAGGTCAGAGGTCAGAGGTCAATGGAACACCTCCGCTCCCCGCCGCTCTGCCCTCATCGTGGTCGCAGCGGCCGACTGTTTCCTCTTGACCCTGGCCGTATGATTTGCGCGTTGGCCCCCCGAACCCGGAGACGCGCAGATGTGGAAGGAATTCAAGGCATTCCTGATCAAGGACAACGTCATCGGCCTGGCGATCGCGGTGATCCTCGGCGGCACGTTGAACAAGCTGGTGGGATCGGTGGTGGATGACCTGATCATGCCCCTGGTGAATGTGGTGACCGCGACGGCTGGGGGTGGCCGGTGGGAGCAGCTCATGATCGGTCTTCCGGGATCCACGACGAATCCCGCAACGGGTTTGACCGAGGGCCCAGCGATTCGTATCGGCCTCTTCCTGGCGGCGCTCGTCAACTTCTTCATCATCGGTCTCGTCTGCTGGCGGATCGCCAAGGCGTTCGTGAATAAGGGTTAAGGGTCAAGGGTCAAGGGGGCGACGATTCCGGTGATCCTCAACCCTCAGCCCTTAACCCTTAACCCTTAACTTGGATTCTTCCTTCGCAAACGAGGACGCTTGCTCCACCGACTCGAACCGAGGTGATCGTGCCGCCGCTCCGATCGGCCTCGACATCGAGAATACTGGGGCGGCCCATCTCGTACCCCTGCTCCACGACCCAGCGCAGCGTGCCCTCGCGCCGGTCACGCATGGCCAGATAACCACCCAGCGCGGCGCAGGCTGAGCCGGTTGCCGGATCCTCGGGGACGTTGAGGCCGGGGGCGAACATCCGCGCCCGCACGTCATGCCCGGCTTCCTCCGCATCCATGGCGAACACCATGACCATTTCACCCGGCGTGCCGGCGAGGTGTTTCTCCCAGATATCCAGCCGGATGCGCGCGCGTGCTACGGCGCGCCGGTCACGAAGCGGCACGAGCCCGAAGGGCAAGCCGCATGAGACGACCTGCGGGTGCCATGCGCCGTCCATCAGGTCATCCTCACCGAGCGACAGGGCGGCGGCCAGCTCCGCCCGTGCCGGAAGTGGTGGACCCACCTCCGGAAGCTGTGCCACCGACAGCTGGCTGAAGACGGGTACACCCTGCTCACCTCGGACGACGACCGGCACGGGGCCCACTTTCTCCTCGAAGATGATCCGTGTCACGGTGCCCAGAATCGGTATCTCGCCAATTGCGGCGAGCACGAATGCCGTCCCGACGGTGGGATGACCGGCGAAGGGCACCTCCCCACCGGGGGTCCAGATCCGCAGGCGCCTCGTGTGTCGCGGGTCGTCCGGCGGGAAGACAAAAGTGGTTTCCGAGTAGTTGAACTCGCGCGTAACCGCGAGCATCTGGGCGTCGTTCAACCCTCGTCCATCGGGAAGGACGGCGAGTGGATTCCCCCCGAAGCGGGTGGAAGTGAAGACGTCTGCGGTGATATAGCGCATGGGAGTCAGTCGAGGGTGGCGTGTTCGGTGTCGAGAGACCGCTTCACCCGTACCTGATCTCGTGGTCGGAAACGGGCGTCCCGACACTCGACACGTTGCGCATCACTCGAATGCCGGCTCATACGCCTCCGCCTCACGCGGCCGGAGACTCGAGTCGCGATGGAGCATCCGGACGCAGGTGTTCCATCGCAGGATCGATTCGTCATTGCCCGCGGGGCGCAACGCTTCGGCCTTTTCGTACCACTCCAGCGCCCGCGTGACCCACTCGTACGCGAGGGTGCCCGCATCGGGGACGTTCCGGTGCACGATGGCCTTGGCCCACCGTTCGCACACGATACCGTGGTAGTAGGCGTACGAGTACGGGTCCTTCAACCCCTCGGCGGCGGCCTGGGCGCGCGCCAGCGCGCCCCCCGGCGCCCCGGGGAACTGGTCTGTGATGGAGAGCACGTGGGTAACGATCGCCTCCACGTTGCCGGGGTCGACCGTGAGCACGTCCAGGCAGATGCTCTCCGCCGCGAGCGAGTCGTTCAGCAGGCGGTAGCGATTCGCTTTCTTGAGCGCGGCGGGCACGCCGGCGCTGGTGATCGGTTTCAGTTCGCGCATGGATCCTCCCTCGGCTGTCCGCCCTGGCCGGCTATGTCTCGCTCCGCTTTTTCCCGCGGACCCTGGCGCGGCGCCGCAGTCAGCTTCAGAACGCAGCCAGATGGCCGGCGGTCAATCTGTTCAGAATTATCGGCCCTTCGGGCCGCGAATCCCCAGCGCCTATCCCAAGCGGCGATCGCGCCGCGACGCCTTCGGCCTGGAAATCGAAGGATCGGAATGTTGGTGGGGGTCCGAACGCCGCGCTGAGACCCGCGCCGCCCGCGCCGATGACCAGCACGCTGCTGGCCAAGGTCCATGAGCGGGACAACTGGAAGGTGCACTTCGCGGACACCATGCGAGGCGGCCAGTACGTCAACAACGGGCGCATGGCGGAGCTGCACGCGAAGGAGGCGCCCGAGATCGGGGTCCGTCGGGCGAGGCCGCTGAAGCGGCGACACAGGGCGTCGGGGTGCGTGAGCCATGGGACTCGGCTGGGGGCGGCGCGATGCAACGGCCGAATTCAACGCCCAGGGCGCGGCGATGTCAAACGCGACGCCTCGTGGCGATTGGCTGATCGCAGGAGCGTGACGTCCGACTCCCTGCGATCAGCTCGCGTTGTCATCCACCCGCTATCCGCCTACTCCGCGGCCAGGAACGGATACTGCCAGTCCGTTGGCGAAACGAGCGTCTCCTTGATCGACCGGGGACTCACCCAGCGCATCAGGTTCCACTTCGAGCCGGCCTTGTCGTTGGTGCCGCTGGCGCGCGCGCCACCGAACGGCTGTTGTCCCACGACCGCGCCCGTCGGCTTGTCGTTGACGTAGAAGTTCCCGGCCGCGTTCCGGAGCGTCACCATCGCTTCGCGCGCCGCGCTGCGCTCCCGGGCGAAGACGGCGCCCGTCAGCGCGTACGGTGACGTCTCGTCGACCACGCGCAGCAGGTCGTGCCACTCGTCGTCATCATAGACCCACACAGTCACCACCGGCCCGAAGATCTCCTCGCACATCAGCCGGTAGTCCGGTGACGGCGCCTCGATCAGCGTCGGCTCGATGAAGTAGCCGCTATCACCCTTCGCCTTGCCGCCCGCGATGATGCGGGCATTCCGCTTCGCATCCGCCAGGTATTCGCTGATCTTGTCGAACGCCTTTCTGTCGATCACGGCCCCCATGAAGTTCCGGAAGTCGCGGACGTCCCCCATGCGGATCGCCTCGATGATCGCAACGGTGCGGTCGCGCACCTCGTTCCACAGCGACCGCGGCACATACACGCGGCTCGCCGCCGAGCACTTCTGGCCCTGATACTCGAAACCGCCGCGGGCAATCGCCACCGCCACCGCCTGCGGGTCGGCGGACGGGTGCGCCACGATGAAGTCCTTCCCCCCCGTCTCACCCACGATGCGCGGATACGAACGGAACCGCGACATGTTCGCGCCGATGGTCTTCCACATGCTGTTGAAGACCCCCGTGCTGCCGGTGAAATGGACGCCCGCCAGGTCGCGATGCGACAGCAGGGTCTCGCTGATCATCACCGCGTCACCAGGCACGAAGTTCACCACTCCCGGTGGCAGCCCGGCTTCCTCCAGCAGCTTCATGACGTAATAGCCCGACAGCAACGCGCTGGATGCCGGCTTCCACACCGCCACGTTCCCCATGAGCGCTGGCGAGGTCGGCAGGTTTCCGCCGATGGCCGTGAAGTTGAACGGCGTAATGGCGTAGACGAACCCCTCGAGCGCCCGATAGTCCGCCATGTTCCACACACCCGGACCGGAGATGGGCTGCTCCGCGTAGATCTCCTGCGCGTACTGGATGTTGAATCGCCAGAAGTCGATCAGCTCACAGGCGGCGTCGATCTCCGACTGGAACGCCGTCTTGGACTGGCCCAGCATGGTGGCCGCGTTCAGTGTGTCACGCCATGTCGTCGCCAGCAGCTCCGCGGCTCGCAGGAAGACGCCGGCCCGATCCTCCCACGCCCAGTTGGCCCATTCGCGCTGTGCGGCCCTTGCCGCAGCGATGGCCTGCTCCACGTGGCGGGGCGTCGCCCGGTGCCAGTCGGCCAGCACGTGACCGTGGGCATGGGGCATGACGGCCTGTGACATATTGCCCGTCCGGAACTCCTCGCCGCCGATGATCAGCGGGATTTCGATTCGCTCGGCGGCCATGGACTCCAGCCTCGCCTTCAGGCTGGCGCGCTCAGCCGATCCCGGGGCGTAGGTCCGGACGGGCTCGTTGACGGCCGTCGGAACGCGGCGGCTGCCGTTGAATCCCGCCAGGCCTACCGGGGGCACGCCGTTCGGTCGGGGAGCGCGGTCGAGAGTGGAGGTCTCGGGAGACGTCGTCTCGGCAACAGGGGCACTCATGGGGGTACTCATGGGGGCACTCATGGGGGCACTCATGGGGAAACCTCACAGCAGGTCAATCGTTGTCTGTGCAGCGCCGGTGAAGTCCGTCGACGCGTCACTGAAGATAGCCGCCACGACTGCCCACCACACCCGCACACTCCGTGGTCCCCCGCCTCCCATCCGACATGCGCCGTCGGCCAGTTAGCTTGCGTCCATCCTGAAACGCGGAGCGCGTGATGGATGAGGAGTGGAAGGAGAGTGACGCATCCACTCACCAATCAGGCCAGATCGCGGAGTACTCAGGGCTGGGTGCTGGAACTGGGTGACACGTGCTGGCGCTGGGGCTTGGGTCAGCACCAGCGCCAGCTCCAGGACCAGGAAGCAGGTCGAGCATCCAGCACACACGACTCA
>DASWGU010000261.1:0-5320 GCA_036393555.1 Gemmatimonadaceae bacterium | reverse complement strand
CGGGAGTGCCACGTGTACCGGAGGCGGTTCGCAAGGAGGAGGTGCCCACGGACATCGTCGATCGGGAGCGCCGGATCTTCTCGGAGAAGGCGATTGCCGAAGGCAAGCCTGAGAAAATCCTCGACAAGGTCGTCGAGGGCCAGCTCCGGAAGTTCTTCTCCGAGGTCACGCTGCTGGAGCAGCCGTGGGTCCGCGATGAGAGCCGGACGATCCAGTCGCTGGTCGACGACGCGTCGAAGAAAGCCGGTGGTGAACTCACCGTCCGGCGCTTTGTCCGCTACCGGATGGGTGAGTAGCATGGCGGGGGGTGCGCAGCCCGCCTATCGGCGCATCCTGCTCAAGCTCTCCGGCGAGGCACTCGCCGGAGAGCGGGGCACCGGATTCGACTTCGAGCGGATCGGCCAGTTCTGCGACGAGGTCCGTAAGGTGATCGACATGGGTGTCGGGGTCGGCATGGTCATCGGCGGCGGCAACATCGTGCGTGGGCGCCAGCTCGCCGAAATGGGGCTGGATCGAGTCGCCGCGGACTACATGGGCATGCTCGGCACCGTCATCAACGCCCTGGCGCTTCAGGACGTGATGGAAAAACGCGGGCTCGACACCCGGGTGATGACGGCCATCCGCATGGAGGAACTCGCCGAGCCGTACATCCGGCGGCGTGCCCTGCGCCACTTCGAGAAAGGCCGCATCGTCATCTTTGCCGGGGGCACCGGCAATCCGTACTTTTCCACGGACACGGCGGCCGCCCTGCGGGCGATCCAGATCAAGGCCGACGTCATCATCAAGGCGACCAGTGTGGACGGCGTCTACTCCGCCGATCCGAAAAAGGATCCGAACGCGACGTTGTACGAAGAGATCAGTTACCGCGACGTCATGCTGGAGGAACTGGGCGTGATGGACCAGACGGCGGTGACGTTGTGCAAGGAGAACCACCTTCCGCTCATCGTCCTGAACATCCACCGCAAGGACGCCGTGGCCATGGCCGTGCGCGGCGAGCGCGTGGGCACACTCGTGAGGGGGGACCAGCGCCAGTGAGCACCAGCATCCAGCAGATCCTGAAGGACGCCCGAGCCCACATGGACAAGTCGATCGATTCCACCAGGCACGAGTTCGCGTCCATCCGCTCCAGCAAGGCGACGACGAACATGCTCGACACCGTGCGAGTGGAAGTCTATGGCACCATGATGTCGCTCAATCAGGTGGCCAACGTAGCGGCGCCCGAACCCCGGCTCCTGACCGTCACACCGTATGACAAGACCCAGATCAAGGTCATCGAGAAGGCCATCCGCGAGGCCGAGCTCGGCCTCGATCCCGTGACCAACGGTCCGATGATCCGCGTCCCCCTCCCGCAGATGACCGAGGAACGGCGGAAGGACCTCGTGAAGGTGGTGCACAAGTTCGCCGAGGAAGGCCGGGTCGGCGTCCGCCATTGGCGCACCGAGGCGAGGGAGCGGCTCAAGAAACTCGAGGGAGTGTCCGAGGACGACGTCAAGCACGCGGAGAAGGATCTGCAGAAGGTCCACGACGAGTACATCGGAAAGGTCGATGCCCTCATGAAGTCCAAGGAGCACGAGATCATGGAAGTCTGACGGCCCGCCGTCCCGTGGCGCCGAAGTCTGCTGACGACCTGCTCGCCGACGTCCGCCGCCACGGCGGGCTCCCGCGGCACATTGCGATCATCATGGATGGCAATGGCCGCTGGGCACGCGGGCGCCTGATGCCACGCGTCTTCGGCCACCGCTCCGGAATGTCCGCGGTGCGCGAGGTGATTGAAGGGGCCGTCGCCGCCGGGGTCGAGTACCTCTCCCTGTTCGCGTTCTCCCGCGAGAACTGGGAACGACCCGCCAGCGAGGTCGAGGCCCTCATGGGACTCCTTGTGGAGTACGTGGGCCGCGAGATCGAGGAACTGGAGGCCAGGGGCGTCCAGGTGCGAGTCCTGGGTGACCTCTCGAGGCTGAACGCGGATGCCGCCGCCGCGGTTGCCGAGGTGATCCGGCGCACGGCCATCAATGACCGGCTGATCCTGAACCTGTTCATCTCCTATGGCGCGCGGGACGAGATCGTGCGCGCCGCCCGCGCGCTGGCGCGCGAGGCCGCAGCCGGTTCCCTCGATCCGGAGGCCATCTCTGAGGCCCTGGTCAGCGCGCGGCTGTACACCGCGGATTCTCCCGATCCCGACCTGCTGATCCGGACCAGCGGCGAGCAGCGCATCTCCAACTTCCTGCTCTGGCAACTGGCCTACGCGGAGCTGTTCATCACGCCGGTGCTGTGGCCGGACTTCACGCGCCGGGATCTCTTCGAAGCGATCCACGACTACCAGCGGCGCGAGCGGCGATACGGGCGGGTCACCGCCTGACGAGCGTCCGCATGGGCTCCCTGGGGCGGCGCGTACTGGTGGCGGCGATCGGCATCCCGGTCGCGGCGGGCGCGGCATACGCCGGCGGGCTCCTGCTGGCGCTGCTCCTCGCCCTCCTGGCGGGCATTGGCGCCTGGGAACTGTTCCGTCTCGCCCGCCAGGGCGGAACGGGAGCGATCGACAGCCTCGGGATTCCGCTCGCGGTGCTCCTCCCGTTAGGTGCCCACGCTGTCCGGATCGGGTGGATCGATGCGCCGCTGGCGGCCGGCGGCGCGCTCTTCGTCGCCCTGACGGGCGCCGTGCTCTGGAGCCGCTCCGCAGAGGAACGGCCGCTGGAATCCATCGCGGTCACCGTGTTCGGGGTCCTCTACTGTGGCGGAACTCTGGCGTTCGCGTACGCCCTGCGCCACCATCGATTCATCGTGGATCCGGCGGCGGGGCTTGCCCTGGTGTTCTTCCCCCTCGCGCTGACGTGGGTCAGCGACAGCGCCTCATACTTCGTTGGCCGGGCCATCGGCCGCCGCAAGCTGATGGTCGTTGTCAGCCCGAACAAGACGGTCGCCGGTACCGTTGGCGGCGTCCTGATCTCGGCGCTGGCGGCCTGGCTGTACAACGCCTTTGTGCTCCTCCCCCTGGCGCAACTGGCTCTGGCACCGTGGACGGTGCTCATTTTCGGTGCCGTCGTCAGCGCCGTCGGCCAGGTCGGCGACCTGATGGAATCGCTCTTCAAGCGTCAGGCGGGCGTGAAGGACAGTTCGTCGGTTCTCTCGGCCCACGGCGGCGTCCTCGACCGACTCGACAGCCTCTACTTCGTGATGCCCGTGGCGTACCTGGTGCTGGGTCGCCTCCTGCTCGCGGCCCCGGGACGATGACGCATCGGCTGAAGCACGACCGAGCGTGGACCCACGCGTGTCCCGGGGGCCGCTTCCCGCGTGCCGGAGGCGCAGGCGCGTGAGCAGCCGACTGGTGCGCGGCGTGTCCGTCCTTGGCTCGACCGGCTCGATAGGCACGACAGCGCTCCGGGTGCTCGCTCGCCATGCCGACCGTTTTCGCGTCGTGGGACTGACCTCGAACGCCAACACCGTATTGCTCGCGGAGCAGGCTGCGGCCACGCGTGCTCCGTTCGTGGCGCTCGCTTCCAACGGCGGGGACACCGCGGAGGGATGGCACGTCGGCCCCGAGGCGCTGGTCGATGCCGCGCGTCTGCCCGATGCCGACATCGTGTTGAACGCGGTAGTTGGCGCCGCCGGGCTCGACGCCACTCTCGCGGCACTCCAGGCGGGAAAACGAGTCGCCCTGGCCAACAAGGAGACCCTGGTCCTGGGGGGTGAGCTGGTGATGGCCGCTGCCCGCACGGGACGCGGCGAAATCGTCCCGGTGGACAGCGAACACTCGGCAATCCTCCAGTGCCTGTCGGGAAGGCCCGACAGCCAGGTGCGGCGTATCATCCTGACTGCGTCCGGCGGACCATTCCGTGGCTGGACCCGGGACCAGCTGGAACGCGCCACACTCGCCGATGCGCTGCGGCATCCCACCTGGCAGATGGGTCGGAAGATCACCGTCGACAGCGCCACGCTGGCCAACAAGGCGCTCGAGGTCATCGAGGCGCATTACCTCTTCGGGCTGCCGTACGACGCGATCGACGTCGTGGTGCACCCGCAGAGCATCGTTCACTCCCTGGTGGAATTCATCGACGGCAGCGTGCTGGCGCAGGTCGGCGTGCCGTCCATGGATCTTCCCGTTCTGTACTCCCTGACTCATCCGGACCGCATCGCCGAACCAGGGATCTCGTCGTTCGATCCCGTTGCCGCCTCACCGCTCACGTTCGAACGCGTGCGCATGACTGAATTCCCGGCACTCCGCCTGGGGATCGAGGCCGGCCGCAGCGGTGGGGCGGCGGCTGCCGTGTTCAATGCGGCGAACGAGCAGGCGGTTGCGCTCTTCCTCAACGGGTCGCTTTCATTCGTGGATATTCCCCGCGCGATCGAATCGGCGCTGGAGCGGCTGGGCGGGCTTCCGGGAGGGAGCCGCGAGGCGCTGCTGGCGGCCGATACGGCCGCGCGTCACCATGTCGCCGGATTGTTCGCATGCTGAGTTGGCTTGCTCCTGTTCTGGTCTTCGGCCTCGTCGTGCTGGTGCACGAACTGGGGCATTTCATCGCGGCCAAGTGGCTCGGGGTGTACGCCCCGCGCTTCTCGGTCGGGTTCGGACCGGCGCTCTGGCGCCGCCGTGTCGGGGAAACCGAGTACATCATTGGCGCGCTGCCGCTGGGCGGGTACGTGCGCATGGCGTCGCGCGAGGACGAGGCGACCGCGTTCCTCGAAGGGGGCAGCGAGAAAAGCGTCCCGACCGTGGGGGCCAGTTCCTCACCAACAATCACCGGCGAGCAGCACGCCGTTTCGGCGCGCCGCAACTGGGATCCCGAGGCCATGATCCCGTTCGGGCCAAAGCCGGTGCCCGAGAATCGCTGGTTCGAATCGAAGCCGCTGTGGGGCCGGCTGATCATCATGGTCGCCGGCGTCACCATGAACGCCATCCTCGCGCTGGTGGTTTCGACCGGGCTCTTCGCCGGCTACGGTCGGCCATACATCCCCGCTGTCGTGGATTCCCTGGTGCCCGGTCGTCCCGCGGTGGCCGCCGGCCTCCAGGTCGGTGACAGCATCGTGGCCGTCGATGGCACGCCCATCCAGCGGTGGAGCCAGGTGACCGAACGGATTGGGGCGTCGGCGGGCCGCGAGCTCACGCTCGACGTGGTGCGGGGCGGACGTACCGTGGCCGTGCGGGTGACTCCGGAACTCGTGACCGACACCTCCGAGGTGGGTCTGGTCGGACCGGTCGGTCGCATCGGCGCGGGCTCGGTGGCGCGCATCGAACGGGAGTCGATGTCACTGGGTGCCTCCGTGGTCGCCGGATGGAACAGCACCTGGGCGATGGGAACGGCGGTCATCCGCGTGGTCGGTGGAC
>DASWGU010000260.1:0-2350 GCA_036393555.1 Gemmatimonadaceae bacterium | reverse complement strand
GGCCCCGGGCTCCGTGCGCGTTTCCACGTTGCTCGGGTCGGTGTACACCACCTCACCCTTCCCTGACGCGTAGCCGAACACGGCTTCGAACAACACCCGGTCGGTGACCGTCCCACCCACCCGGCCGCCGAACACGACGGCCCGGTTGTGCTTCACCACTCTGCGGTCTCCAGCCGCCACGACGTCCCGCTCGTCGAGGACGTCCATCATGGGGAAATACATCCCGATGAACGGTGTGAACTCGGTCGTCTTTTGCGCAGCCAGAGGTTGTGGCCCTGCTGCGAAGCAGACGAGGCACCCAGTGCCCACGGTGACGGCTCGCGCAAAGCGGGAAAGAGACGCACTCCACGAATCCGTTCGCATAGGCATCTCCAAGGAGAAGGAAGGTGCTGGGGAGCGCGCGCCAAGAATAACTCTGCAACCGTAAGTGACACCAGGGCAGCCTAGCCCACCCCCCGCCGGTCGAGACTCCGATATTGGATCGCCTCGCTCACGTGCTTGGGCGCCAACTCGGCCGCGCGCTCCAGGTCCGCAATCGTACGAGAGATTTTCAGAATGCGATGGTAGGCGCGGGCTGAGAGCCCCAGACGAGTGATCGCTGTGCGCAGCAAGGCGTCCGCAGTTTCTGAGACCCGGCAGTGCACCCGGATGTCTCGCGGTGCCATGTGCGCGTTGGCGTAGATCCCCGGGCGATTGACGAACCGCTCCCGTTGGATCTCGCGTGCCCGGTCCACGCGCTCCCGCACCGCCGCACTCGGCTCGCCTCCCGCTTGGTCGGCCATTCGACCGCGCGCTGGAAGCATCGGAGGTTCAGGCAATCTTTGAAGCGGACCACGCAGGCAAATGCAAGAACGTCCCGATGACACAGCCGTGAGTGGCGGGGAGACGACGGCTCTACCGGCCGCTGATGCCTGCACCCGTGGCGGAATCTACCGCCCGGTGGCTCGAAGGTGCATTTCGACGAAGCGCGCTCCCGAACACGCCGAGCAAGAAGCGAGTGGGCGTTGTCGGGTCGTGGGCGCAGCGGATCAAAGAGCACCCAGACCCGCAACAGAGTCAGCCACGAAGTGTGCTCCTGATGCGGGTGACATTGGCGAGGAGAGGACGATCGCAGGTGCCGGCGGGGTTACGGGATGGTCAGCCTTTCCGCCGTCCAGGTGCGGGCGGGGAGCTGAGCGAGCCAGGGGCGGCCGCCGCATTGGTGCTGGTCCAGGATGATGGAGCCCACATTCCCGCTCGAGGAGTTCGCGCTGCTCATCGTGCCCGATATGGTAGTCCGGAACGTTCCTGCGGACCAGTTGATCTGGAAGTTGTTCGCGACGATCTCCGCACTGGCAGAGGCGCCGTACTCGAGGTAGCAGTAAGCAGCGGCCGCGGGATCCTCGATGCGACCGAGGTCGGCGTAGAAGAAGATCACCCTGTTCAGCTGAACGATGTAAGCGACGGTGTTGCCATCATTGGCAATGCCTTGCCAGTCGCCATCCAGCGGGATCGGAACCGACGTCGTCGTGACACCCAGCTCATAGGGGCCAGCGCCGCTCGGCGAATTGGCGGAAGCTTCGATAATGTAGCTGCCGCCAGTCAGTCTGCGCGTAAGACGCGCGTTCTGGAACCCCGTGCGTCCCAGCTCGAAGATGACGCCGGTGGCAGCGTCGCGTAGTCGCAGCCGCGAAGTGAACGCTGTGGTCGTCAGATCGATCTGAACGTCTGTTTCGGCAGCTAGACTCAGCAGATAGACGTCGGCGTGCTCTCCGGTGGGCAGAGTGCAATCGGACGCCGACAGCGCGCCAGACAATGTCTGACTCAGCGAAATCGACGGTGCGCCCGCCGTGGAACACTGCTCGCCGGCCGCGACGTTCAGCGTCACGTAAAGGTTCTGCGGGCTGTTGCTCGCCACCGCGGACTGCACCGGAATCGTGGCGGTGTAGGTTCCGGGCCGCAGCCGCTCCAGCGGCTGTGTCTGCACCACGAGTGACGTTGGCCCGGTGGTGAGGGGCAATTGCGGTGCACGGAGCCAGCCAGAGCGACCAGGGCCGTACGTGATGGTGCCGATGTTCAACTCGCTGAGCGTACCGGTCCCGCTGTTGTTGATCCCGATGGTTTGTAACGGCGGATGCGCGCCGCCATGCGTCACATTGAATGTGAGGTTCGACGACGAGAGACTGATCTGCGGCCCGGCCGGCGGCGGGCTCACGGTGAGGGTGAGCGTGGCGGTCCGATCCGGCAGACCGGTGGCCGTCCCGCGCACCGTCAGCGTGTAGCCTCCGGGCGCCACCGCGGCCCCGACGCTCAGCGTGAGCTGGGACGACGCGCCGAGGGCCGGCGTCGGATCGAAGACCCCGGTGAGCCC
>DASWGU010000259.1:0-13052 GCA_036393555.1 Gemmatimonadaceae bacterium | reverse complement strand
GCTTCCACCCGACCCGAACTTCGGCACTCACCCACGGCCCCACTGACGGCGTTGTCGAGCTGCCCACCGCCCTCATTCGCTCCGAAGTGTCACCATCGGATCCGCGCGCGTCGCGCGCCGGGCCGGGACCAGACAGGCCATCAGCGTCGTCAGAGCAAGAACGGCGGCCGCGGATACGAAAACGATTGACTCATCCGCCCTGACGTCGTACAGCAGTCGCGACAAGAACCGCACTGCGATCGCGGCGCCCGCGAGTCCGGCGGCCAGCCCGACAGCCACCAGTGTAGCTCCCTGCCGGAGAACCAGCGAGAGCAGCGCCCCAGGCCGTGCTCCCAGCGCCAGCCGGATCCCCATATCGGGGAGTCGCTGGGCTACGTAGTACGATGTCACGCCGTAAATGCCGGCAATCGCCAGCACCAGAGCGATCAACGCGAATCCCAGCAGCAGCGTGCGAAACATGCGCTGGGCCGTCACCGCGCGGTGCAGCACATCCGTGAGGAGGACCGGGCGATAGAGCGGCATGGATGCATCTATCCGTCCAACGATCCGCCGCGCGTGCTCGAACAGCGCCGTTCCGGTCATGCCCCCGCTCAGGCGAACCGCGAACGTGAGATCGTCCCACGCCACCTGTGACTGGGGTTGGTAGAGTTGCGGCTCGGGTGCGTCTGTGAAACTCGTCTGCTTCACGTCGCGCACGACGCCCACCACGACCGCATCGCGACTTCCGAGATGCACGATTCGCCCAAGCGCGTTGGATCCCTGGAAGAGCTCACGCTCGAACCGCTCGTTGATCAGGACGACGTGCTGAGCGCCGAGTCGGTCGGCATCGGTGAACGCGCGCCCGCGAACCAGTTCGATTCCCAGTGCGCGGAAGTACTCCGGGGTGACCACGTTCCCCGTGATCAGATGCTCGTTGGTGCGATCGCGTGGCTCTCCTTCCACGTGCAGCCCGAAGCGCGAACAGCAGTCCGCGATCGGCACATGCGAGGCGGCCGCGGCGGCAGCCACACCAGGCAGCGCCTTCAGCTCCCGCACGACGTCCTCGGCGAACTGCGCACGCGATTCGGCGGGCGCATAGCGCTCGTCCCGCAGGGACACGCGAAACGTCGCGACGCCGGTGGGATCGAAACCGGGGTCGAGCGTCGTCAGTCGCTGAAAGCTCCGCGCCGCCATGGATGCTCCGACGAGCAGCACGAGCGACATCGCGAGCTGGATCGCGACGAAGCCGCGCTGCAGCGCCAGCCGACGCGGATCGAGTCCACCGCGAGTGCCGCCGCGAAGCGTGTGCGCGGGCGCGAGACCTGCCAGGCGCAGCGCCGGGACCAGCCCGAAGATGAGACCGCACAGCGTCGCCACCGCCAGCGTGAACCCCAGCACGCGAAGGTCGATCGACGGCGTCATCCATGGCGCCTGTCGAGTGGGGATCGATTGCGTCACCACCCCGGTCGAAACGACTGCGGCCCAGACACCCGCCGCGCCGCCGGCAATGGCCAGGATGACGCTTTCCGTCAGCAGAAGCCGGATCAGTCGGCCCCGGCCTGCACCCAGTGCAGACCGGACGGCCACCTCCCGCACGCGCGCCGAGGCACGGGCCAGTTGCAGGCTGGCCACGTTGGCACAGGCGATCAACAGCAACAGCGCGGCGGCGGCCGCGATGGCGGCAAAGGCCGGCCGGGCGGCCCCCACGTATCGATCGCGGAGCGGGACGACGGCAGTCACCACCTTCGAGTCCAGGTCCACGCCATCGCGGACCAGCTGCGCGTTCACCGCGGCCAGATCTCTGCGCGCCGCGTCGGGCGTAGTGCCGGACCGCAGCGCTCCGATCAGCTCCATTGACCGGGAATGCCGCTCCTCCGGAATGGGCACGCGTGGCATGGACGTCCACACCTCCACGCCGTCCGGGTATTGCGATGCAGCATCCAGCACGCCGACGACTTCGAGCGATCGGTGTGTCAATCGCAACGTCGTACCCACCGCACGATCGACACCGCCCAGCACGCGATCCGCGAACGTCGCGCTGACGACGGCAACGCCGCTGGCACCGGGAACGTCTTCCGTGGCGGCAAACAGACGGCCGCGCAGCGGCCGGACCCCGAGCACCCGGAACAGGCTTGATGTCACGGCGGCTCCGGCGATCCGGGTCGTGTGATCGGCCCTGACGGCGTACGTCTCACGCTGGATCGCGCCGATCTCGTCGAACGTGCGCTGCCGCGCACGCCAATCGAAGAAGTCCTCGAACGAGGCGACCCCTGGCCGTCCATCCGCCGAACGCGCCGGCCCGATGACGACGAGCCTCGGTCCGTTGGGGAACGGCGGCGGCCGCAGGAGAAGCGCGTCGCCGACCGAGAAGACGGTCGTCGCCGCGCCGATACCGAGCGCCAGGCAGAGCACGATGATCGCAGCCGGGAGTGGCTGGCGTCGCAGGACGCGGAGGGCGTACGCGATGTCCTGCCCGAAGTCGACAAGGGAGGCCCGACGGCGTTCGGCGCGGGCGCGCTCGAGCCCGATTTGCTCGCAGGCCTGCCGGACGCCATCGATGTTACCGAACCGCGCGTTGGCCGCTCGGTGCGCGTCCGCGTCGCTCATGCCACGTAGCGCAAGCTCCTGCGCGCGCATCTCCAGGTGAAAGCGCAGCTCGTCGTCGACGGCGTCCGAGATGTCGCGATCGCGATCGCGGAATCGAATGAGCCGCCGCCAGGCGGGAACGTCACTGGGTTGCATGGCAGCCCCTCAGCCCTGGATTCGCGGAGCGGCGAGTGCAGCGAAGACGGCGTTGGCGAAGCGTGTCCAGTTGTGCTGTTCTGCCTTGAGCTGGGCCCGGCCGGCGACAGTCAGGGAGTAGAACTTGGCGCGCCGATTGTGCTCGGAGAGGCCCCAGGTGGCGGAGAGCCACCGCTTGGCCTCGAGCCGGTGCAGGGCGGGGTAGAGGGTCCCTTCCTCGATGCGGAGGACGTCGTCGGCGGCCCCTTCGATCCAGCGGGCGATGTCGTAGCCGTGGATGGATCCCCAGCTCACTGCCTTGAGGATGAGGAGGTCGAGGGTGCCGCGGAGGATGTCGAGATTCGATTGAGCCACGCTCTCCCCTTGTGTGCCTATGGCAGAGTATGGAGCCTGACCCATTGGCACGCAAGGGGTACCACCGATGCACGAACGTCGGAGTTGTGCGAGAGTCCAGAGCCGGACTCGAGGCGCCCGAGTTCTCTCGGCTCCCCGAGTTAGATGCGAGGCCCGGACCGCGCGCAGCCCTGACCCATCGGGTGAACTGCGACGCCTCGACCCGCGAACAGAGTCGGACTCTGCCCTACTTCGCCAGCGGGTCCGGTCGGAGCTGGAACTTCATCACTTTGCTGGTCGTTCCCTTGCCTCCTTCCATATGGAAGGGCGCGCGCGTGCTCACCGTCGCCCACAGGCCCCGACCCTTCCAGCCGGCGCCGGGATCGTCGATGCGCCCGTCCACCCACTTGGTGAAGAAGCCCATCGGGTAGGGCACGCGCAGGACCACCCACTGTCCGTCCTTGAGCGCCAGCAGCCCCTCGGATCCGTTGCCCGTGTTGATGGGCACATTGCGGCCCAGCCCGAACGTGTCGAACTGGTCCACCCAGGTGTAATAGCTCGCCTCGGCGCTCCCCGGGGTCGTCACGCCTTTCATCTGCGGAAGGGGCTCGGTGTAGAAGCTCCATCCTTCGGGGCAGTGCTGCCCGGTCGCTGTCGGCCCGTTTAGCGGACCGCGGCACTTGCGGCGATCGAAGCTCGCCATGTGACCGCTGGCGAGCGCGACCCAGGCCACGCCGTTGCGGTCCACGTCGAAGCCGCGCGGCGAGAACGCGCTCTGGACCGACGCCCCCGGATTGGCGAAGGGCACCTCGTAGTACTCGGCCAGTGCCGTTGCCGGCGGATTGGTACCCGGGACCAGGCGGATGACCGAGCCAGGGAAGCCTAACGAGGAACCCCAGATCGAGCCGTCCGGCGCCGGGGAGACGCCGTAGAAGCCCGCTCCGATGCGTTTGTCCTTTGCCGGATCGACAGGCTGGTTGGCCTCGACGTACTCGTCGCGGCGACCGTTGCCGTTGGTGTCGAGGATCAGCGCCGTCCATCCCTGCGCGCGTTCCTCGTCTCCCGTTTCGTCGAACAGCTTCGTGTTCAGCCAACCGACCACGGACCCACCACCGCTGGTCCACAGGGTGTGGTTGGCGTCCTCGGCGAACATGAGGTGATGGGTGCTGAAGCAGGTGCCGATGTGCGTCAACTTCTGCGTCTTCGGATCATAGACCGCCAGGTGCCGGCCGGCGCGGTTCACGGGTGTGAGTCGGGCCGACGGATGATCCGATCCCGCGCGACACACCGGCGGATTGTCGGATGGGCGCACGGCGGACGTCAACCACACCCGCCCCAGGTGGTCGAGCATGGGGTTGTGAACGTTGTTGCGACTCGTCCATATCGGCTCGTCACCCCAGTATGGTGACGGCGCCGGCATCTGCGGCGACGTGGGTTGCGTTGCCGGATCGCGCACAGTCAGCGGTATCCTGCTGGCCACGTGCTTCACCGGATCCAGGACGGGCGTGTAGTCGGCGCTGGCTTCGAGCGCGCCGTAGAGCGGACCATTGGCGTTCACGGTGGGATTCCGGCGATCGGTCGACGCCACGTCGTGCAAGTAGGCCTTGGGGTCTGCCCAGTCCCACTGCGTGATCACGACGTTGCGCTCGATCCCCGTGGGCCGTGGCGGCGTCGGCGGAAGTTCGCCCGCGGCGATGCGCTCGGTCCAGTCGGCGAACATGGACAGCATGCGCTGCCGTCCCCACTGGTTCAGGCTCGTCGTCATCCCGCCGCCGGCCTGCCCCGACTGGACGCGGCGGTCCCATGCGGCGGCGTGCGACTCGAACGTACCTAACGACGCAGGAATCTCCCGCGTTGCCTTGTTGCCGAGCTGGTGGCAGGCCCAGCACCCGCCCGACTTGAGTGCGCGGAGGAACGCAGCCTGGCTGGTGAAGCCGGTGCTCAGTCCATTGCCGTTGGGACCGGTGCCGGGGAACTCGCTCGCCGCAGGAACCTGCAGGAGTGAGAACCAGTAGCCGGCCGGGTAGTACTGCGCCGCGGCCCTCGCGTCCGGTGCGGCGACGGCGGTCAGGTTCAAGGTACGGCCGGGAAGCGACTGCTGCTTCGGCGAGTCGACGAGTCCATAGCCACGGACCCAGACCGAATAGTTGGCCCGCGGCAGGTCGGGCACCACGAACCGGCCCCGATCGTCGGTGACGACGATGCGGACGAACTTCGTCGGCAGGTCGCTCGTCTCGGCGATCACCCAGACGCCGGCCTCGGGCCCGCCGGGTCCGGTCACCACGCCGCCGATGTCGTCGGCGTCGAGTGGAACACCCTGGAGCATGCCATCGCCGCGCGTGGCTAGTGACGCTGCGATCAGTGCGACGAGCCCCAGCGTGATGGCGGCGCTGCGAATAGCAAGCGTGGTGAACATGACCGTCTCTCCAACGAAGCTGGCGTCCGGCATCGGACGCGACCCATATAGTCGTCAGCGCGCGCCGTCGTGGCCAGAGGTTCGGGACGGGTCGCTCGGCCGGGGGCCCTGCCAGTGGCCTCAGCCGTCTGCCCGGAGCGCGTCTACGGGATTCACCCGTATCGCACGCCGCGCGGGGACGGCGGCGGCGATCACCGCGACCGCGGCGAGCAGCAACGGCGTTCCCGCGAACGTGACCGGATCGAGCGCACCGATGCCATACAGTTGACTCGCGAGCAGTCGCGACAACCCCAGCGCGAGCGCCAATCCCACGGCTCCGCCGATCGCCACGGTGCGCACCGTGTCGGAGAGCACGCCGAGCACGAGGTCGGCGTTGCGGGCGCCGAGTGCGGAGCGGATTCCGATCTCGCGGGTGCGCTGTGCGACGGCGAAGGCCGCAACGCCGAAGATCCCGACACCGGCGAGCAGGAGCGCGAGCGTCCCGAACGAGCCGGTCAGTCCGGCGCCCAACTGCGCCGGCAGCAGGACGATCCGCTGCTCGTCCTCCAGCGGACGCACGAGCGGTGGCGGCAGGGAGGGATCGAGATCCCGCACGGCGCGCACCACGACGGACGCGATCGACGCGGTCGTTGTGCCCGGCGCCAGCCGGAGATGCACGGTAAGGTTCCGGCTGGGCTGCTGCGCAAAGCTGGTGTAGACGTAGATCGGAGGCGACTCGCCCAGGCTGTGGTACCTGATGTTCCTCGCCACACCGACCACGTCCAACCATGGTCCCGACGTGCCGCTGAGGCTCACCCGTTTCCCCAGCGGGTTCTGTCCGGGCCAGTACCTCTCGGCGAAGGTCTGGTTGACGATGGCGACCGGTGGCGCGCCCAAGCGGTCGGTCTCGTTGAACTCACGCCCGGCCGCGAGCGGGATGCCCATCGTGCTGAAGTACGCGGCACCGACCGTGGCGCGGTAGGTCGATTGCCCGCGGTCATCCGGCGCGTCCTGGCGGTATACCTCCGTTCCGGAGTTCTCCGCCGCCAGCGGTACGATCGACGCCGTGGTCACGCCGTTGACACCGGGCAGCCCGCCCAGTCGCTGCTCCAGCCGGTCGACGAGCGCGACATTGGCTTCACCGGTACGCTCCTCGCCAAGGTCGAGCCGCGCGTTGACGATGCCGGCGCTGTCGAAGCCGACGGCGATTGATCCGGCCGCCTGGAGGCTGCGCAGGAAGAGGCTGGCACATGCCAGCAACACCGTGGTCATGGCCACCTGCACGCCGAGGAAGGCGCGCCGCATCCTGGTGCCGCGCAGGCCGCTGCCCGGCGCGCCGTCGCGAAGGCCTGACGTAAGGTCGGTGCGCGTCGCCTGCAGCGCCGGGGCCAGGCCCGCGACGAGTACCGTGAGGCCGACCAGCGCGAGCGTGAACGCGAAGACGCGTGCGTCGGCCGCCGTGTCGACGCGCATGCCGGCTTCCGGCGGGACAAGGCCGGCCAGAAAACCGGCGCTCCAGCGCGTGGCCAGCAGCGCCATTGTCGCGCCGCCGGCCGCCAGCAGGATGATCTCGGTCAGCAGGAGTCCGGCGATGCGCGACCGGCGTGCACCTAACGCGGCTCGTATCGCGATCTCCCGGCGCCGGGTCGCGTTCCGCGCCAGGACCAGGTTGCCCACATTGGAGCAGGCCACGACCAGCACCATGATCGCGATGGCGAGCAGAAAGCCGGACGCCACGCCGACCGGCCCGCGGACCTCAGCCGTGATCCCGCGCGAGTCGGCGACGCGCCAGGTCTGCCTCGCGAGCATGACCGAATCACCGGCCGCGAACTGCGAGAAGAGAAGCCGCACCGCGGCATCTGCCGCGTCGCGGGTGACGCCGGGACGCAATCGTGCCGTGAGGTACAGGCTGCCGCTGAGCACCTCCGGGCCGCGGCCCAGCAGGGTGGGTGTGTCGCCCAGCGAGACGTAGAGGTCGGGTGCCCAGAACACCTGGGCGGTGGTAAAGCCCTCCGGGGCGACGCCGCTGATAGCGAAGGGCCGCTCGTTCAACCGGATCGTCCGGCCCACCACGGAGGAATCCGCGCCGAAGCGTCCCGTCCAGTATGCGTGACTCAACACCACCTGGGGCACGGCCGACGGCTGATCGAGGCCCTGGTCGGCGAAGAATCTGCCTGACGCCGGCCGCCGTCCCGTCGCCGGGAAGTAGTCGCCGCTGACCAGTCCGACGGTGGCCCGCTCGCTGTCGCCGCCCGTGGACATCGACACGACCCGTGTCACCTCGGCGATCACGTGCGTGAAGACGGTATTGCGTTCCTTGAGGAAGCGGTACGCTTCGAACCGGAACGGACTGTGGGCATTGAGGTACAGGCGCACGATCTCGTCCGGCCGCTCGACGGGCGGCTGTCGCAGCAGGATGGCGTTGGCGACGCTGAAGATGGTCGTGTTGACGCCCAGCCCGAGCGCGATGGAGAGGATGGCGCTGAGGGCGAAGACCGGACGTCGGACGAGCTGCCGGAGCGCGAGTCGGAAGTTCACAGGGCGAGGGGCTCGGGGCCTCGAGGAGAATCGGGCGTCAGGGCGCGCGACGGGCTCCGTACGGTCGAGTGGGGGGGCCGGTTTCAATCGTCGCCGGTCGTTCCACCCACTCAGCTTTCGACGCTGAATTCCACGGCGATGGGTGCTGATCGCTGAAGAAGCATCACACCCTGGATTCCGCACCAGAGCGTGATCGGATAGAACGCCACGCGTTCCATACCGCCCAGCCCGATGCCGACACCGATGTCATACAGGAAGAGGATCGTTCCTGCGACACCGCCGATGCCGAGCAGGAAGGAGATTATCGCTGCGGTCCGTCGCTCACCCCACGCCGCATAGCCGGCCACGATCAGCCCCGGGTTGCCCAGCGCCAGAATGCTTCCCGCGCCTATCATGTGCATGACGGGACCGGTGTCTGACGGCCATCCCGCGACAAGCAAATGCCCGGGAGCCGTCAGGGTGATCATCGCCAGCGCGATGCGCATGGGCCGGCAGTCAGGCCATCGACCGCGGGTGAGCCACGCGCCCAAGGGGATCAGCAGGCCGTTCAGCAGGATCGATGCGTTCATCAGCGCGTGCTGCGGCGAGCAGGCGACCTCGATGCCCGGTGCGCGGAAGAGCGGCCCGCACGTCTCCCGCGCCAGATCGCTGATCATGTTGTGGGCCAGGCTGAACGGCGTGGTCCACGCGGCCATCACTATGCCCTGCACCACGAAGAACTGCAGGGCGAGGATCCAGACGATGGCGCCGGGCAGGACGCGCTGGTGCATGCGGGATCGTAGCGGCGGACGTGGCGCTCAGCCAGAGCCATCACTCTTGTGGCTGATTGCGCATTCCGGCTTCGCGCGTATCATCGCAATGTGACTCAGGACCGTGGACCCGGGCGCCTCGTCGCCGGCGTCGCCTTCACGCTCGCCACGATCATCGTGGGCGCCACCGCGGGCGGCATCGTCGCGCGCCTGACCGAGACGAGCGGCATGGGCTGGGACCAGATCGCGAGGGCGCTCGGCGGGGTTGCGATCGGCGCCCTTCCCGGCGTGGTGGTGGCCGTCTGGGGCATCCGGCGGCTGAGTGCCGCGACCTTCGGGAAGGTGGTGACGGTGGCGGTGGTGCTGGCGGTGGCACTGATGGCTGCCGGGGGGATCCGGGTGCGGCAGCTGATGGCCGCGCCAGCCGAGGCGTCCACCACCCCGATGCCGACCGCTCCGACGGCGGTTCCGAGTTAACATCCAGCGGGCAAGTGAATGGCGTGCACGGCGGGCGACACTTTTCAGGAGCGGCGATGAAAACGATTCTCGGGGTACTGGGTGGCCTCCTGGTTCTCGTCGGCGTCCTGGCCTTCGCGGGGGTGGGCATCACCACGGAGAAGTCCAGCATCAACATCGGGTCGATCGAAGCGAGCGTGAAGGAGGAGCGCACGCTGCCACCGGCCGTCGCGGGTGTCGCGATCGTGGCCGGCATCCTGCTGATCACGGCCGCCGCGCGGAAGTCGCGCTAGCGCAAGCGGCGCCTCCGGGCGCCGTCCTTCCCGCCGCCACCTGCGGCCTCCCCCCAGCGTCCCAGGAACGCCGCCACGAATTCGTGTTCCTGAGGCGGCTCCACGGCCACTTTCGCCAGAGCCATCGCCACCGCGAGCGCCAGGTGATACGACTCGGAGCGTGACGCGACCGCGCGCGTGTAGGCGGGGTGCGCGTCATTCACCCAGACTGTCGTCTCAACCAGCCGCCCCAGCTCCAGATCGCCTTCCAGCGACTCGAACCGGATCGTCAGGCCCAGACGCGTGGGGCGTCGTGGGCCACGTTTGGTGGGAAGTTCCAGTGGCGCAGCGTGAGGCGCTTCCTGCGGTCCCGGCCCCCCGCCATCAGGCGGAGCGGTCGTCGGCGGGAGGCTCTCGTCAGGCGCAACGGGTTGGGCCCCGGGTTCCGCGATCGGAGGAGTCGACTCGTCAGGCGCGGCTGTCGGGTTCACGACCGCTTCCCCATGGCCGGACTCGGGAGGCAGAAGCTCAGGCTGACCGGCTCCCGGGTCGCCGGACAGCCCCATGGGGAGCCGTCGCTGACCCCCGCTGCGGCGCTCCACCAGCATCGCCAGCATGGGGAAGCTCTCGGCCAGGTCGAGGAGCACGGATTCCACGTCGCGCTCAACGGGGCGGGCGGCCCGGCTGCGCGCCCGCTCCCGTCCATCGCGTTCGCCGCCCCACCGCGCCAGCTGCTGCGAGACCGCTTCCTGCAGCGCCTTGCGATAGGAGAGGTACACGGCGCCCCGTGGTCCGGCGCGCAGGAAGTCCGCCTTGTTGAGCGTAAGGCTCGACGCCAGTCCCGGCGCCTCGACCAGGCCGGCGATCGCATCCGGTCTGTCGGGAGTGACGCCCAGCCAGTCCCAGCCGCGCTTGATGACCTTGCCATAGGTGCTCACCGCGACGCCGCGGCCGTCCTCCGACAACGGCGCCGACTGGCGGACAAGGTATCCGTACGCCGCGGGCTTCCGCTTGCGGCCGAGTCGTACGGAAAGCGGCGCGAGGTCGCTGTCTTCCGGCTGCGTACGCTGCGCGTGGCGACCATTGATCATGAAGCGGATGCCGTTCGGATAGTGCGCGCTCAAAATCTCATCGAAGTGCGGATCGAAAAGCGGTTCGAAGTGGCGACGCAGGGTGCGCTCGACGAGCGCGTCATCGAGGAGCGGAGAGAGGGGATTGTGCAGATGGAGGCGCACGGCGGTGCCGCGTTCGCTCACCAGCCCGACCGGATCGACCCATTGCCAGGGGGCGCGCTTCCTTCCGGCGAGTGCCCATGAACTGGCCACGTGTTCCTTGCCGCGCTGCGACTCGGTGCGCACCTCGGCGCTCACGAGCAGTCCGAGCTTGATCCCGACCCCGGCGAACCCGATTCCCTCGCCGCGTTCCTTCGAACTGGTGGCAATGTCGTGGAATCGGCGCAAGTCGCTGCGCCGCATGCCGCGCCCATCGTCCGTCACGACGAAGGTCGCCGCGACGGGATCGGTGGCGATGGAGATGCTGGTGGCGCCTGAGTCCAGCGAGTTGGCGACGATTTCCGTGAGAATGGTCTCCTCGAGACCGCCCGGGTACGCATCGGCGAGGTCTTCAAGGAGATGGAGGAGATCGACGCGCGTTTCACCCATTGCGGTGGAAATTTACCGGGTTTCCGCGCCTTCGTTCAGGATCGCGAGGTACCGGCCATGGACGAAAAGCCGGTTGCGTCGCTTTCCAGTGGGTCCGAAGCGATTCCCGGGATCGACGAGCAGGGTCATGGCGCAGGAGACGGCAGGAAACGACAGCGCTCGCGTCCCGCCTTGCATCACATCGCAGCTGGTTGCGCGAGTTCCCGGAACCGGCAGAGTCCATTGGCAAGTGTCATCTGCCTCACGCTGCGGCACTCGGGACTGTAGAGATGCGGGCTGGCCACCAGGATCACCGCGCACCGGGCGCGCGAGGTGGCCACGTTGAGCCGGTTGGGGCTGTAGAGGAACTCCATCCCGCGGGGCGCATCCTCCGGCCGTGACGTCGCCATGGTGTAGATCACCACCGGCGCCTCCTGCCCCTGGAACTTGTCCACGGTCCCGATGCGCGCTCCGGGCGGGAGGTGCTCGATGAGCCGGTTCACCTGGGAGTTGTACGGCGCCACGATCAGGATGTCGTCCACCGTCACGTGCCGCGTCGCGCCCTCCTCGTTGCACCACTCCACACCGGGACTCGTGAGGCGCCTGACGAGATCGGCGATCGCCGCGACCTCCTCGGTCGAGTGGTTCCGGTTGCCGTCGTGCGCCACGTCCACGGCCCAGAGCCCCGAGCCGCTGAACTCGCCCGCGTTCACCAGGACCTGACGCTCGAGTCCGTCCTTCGAGACGAGTCGCCCTTCGTAGTACAGTTCCGACGTGAACGCGCTGAGCCGTGGCGACATGCGCCACGTCTTCGGCAGGAAGATCCCCTGCCCGGCTGGCATCGTCTGGTGCTCGCCCAGCAGGTGCTGCAGCGCCGACGTGGCCACGCCGTCCGGATGGGAACCCTGTGTCGGCTGGTCGAGCTGGCGCGGATCGCCCAGCAGCACGACGCTGTTCGCGGCCTGCGCCACGGCGACTACGTTGGCCAGCGCCATCTGGCCCGCTTCGTCCACGAACAGCACGTCCACCACACCGGCGAAGTCGCTTCGCGACCAGAGCCATGAAGTGCCGCCGAGCACCTGGACGTCCCCGGACTGGAGCGCCGTGAGTGCCGTCGCGTTGTCCTTGAACGACCGGACGCCGTCAGCCGGTTCGCCGTCGCCCGCGGACTCGTCGCCATCCTTGTGGCCCGCCGTCAACGCGATGCGCTTCCGTCTCGCGGCGTGCAACGCTTCGGCGAGCAGCTTGCGGATCACCTTGTGGCTGTTTGCCGTGACGCCAACCCGCTTTCCGGCCTTCACCAGGGCGCAGATCATCTCGGCGCCGGTGAACGTCTTTCCCGCGCCGGGCGGCCCCTGGATTGCCAGGAGCGAATGGTCGAGGTCCAGGCCGGCGCGGATCGCGAACCGGACCTCGGTCTCGCCGCCCTGCCTGACGAACCCTCCGGTCCCGAGGTGTGGCGGGCGGCGCAGTAGCAGCTCACCGGCGGCGGTGCGAGGGAGCTGCTCCAGCGACCCCGCCGCGGCCATCTGTTCACCGAATCGGCGGATCGAATCCTCGATCACATCGACCTTGACGTACTCGAACGCGAAGACCGCGGTCGGATGCATGTCCGCCTTCTGACGCGTCTTGCTGATGTCGACCGTCCGGGCCAGCCGGTCGACGGCCACGACGTCGGCGAAGTCCTTGCCGTCGTTCGGCGTGCGCAGGCTGTCGCCACGTTCGATCTCCATCTCCTGGTCCGGATAGCGGTAGCGATCGACCACGCGTCCCTTGGGCTTCCCGGCCTTCGTCACTCCGCCGGCATCGATCCGTGCAACGAACTCCATTGCCGCGATTGCCTTGCGTTCGTCGAACAGGTCCTCTTCCGGTATTTCGCGCAGCCGGTAGTACTCCCACCAGGTCGCCTTGTCCTCGCGCCGGTGGTAGTCCAGCAGATAGGCGAGCA
>DASWGU010000258.1:0-11186 GCA_036393555.1 Gemmatimonadaceae bacterium | reverse complement strand
CAGGAGGAAAACGTTCTTCGAGGACCGAACGATGAGGGCGGCCTGCTCCGATGTCAGCGCCGTCCCCAGCGGTGCGACGACTTCCTCCACGCCGGCCGCCGCCACGCGCAGCAGGTCGAAGTACCCTTCGACAACCAGGGCGCGATCGGCCCGCCGGATGGCGTTCCGCGCCCAGTTCAGCCCGTACAGCATTTTCCCCTTCGTGAACGCGGGCGTCTCCGGCGAATTCAGATACTTCGGCTCGCCGGATCCCAGGACCCGACCGCCGAAGCCAGCTACGCGCCCGCCAAGGTCATAGATCGTGAACATCAACCGGGCCCGGAACCGGGGGCGCACGCCCGTGGCGCCCTCCCGCTCGGCGAGCAGCCCGGCCTCCAGCAGGCGGGCGTCGTCGAAGCCGAGCGCGCCCAATCGCTCACTCAGCACCGGCCCGGCCGGCGCGAATCCGAGTCCGAAGCGATCCGCCAGATCGAGGCCGATCCCGCGTCCGGCCAGATAGTCCCTCGCCGGCTGACCGAGTGGATCCTCCTGCAGTATCCGCCGGAAGAGCTCCTCTGCCGCGGCATTCACCTCCCAGAGCGGTTCCCGGGGGTCGGGGCCCTCCCGTCGAACCGAGACTTCGTGGATCTCGATGCCGGATTTTTCCGCCACCATGCGCACCGCCGATGGCCAGTCCAGGCCGAAGCGCTTGCGCAGGTAGGTGAAGACGTCACCGCTCTCGCCACACTTGAAGCAGTGGTAGATCCGGCGGCGGGGATCCACCGAGAAGTTCGGGTTCCTGCCCTGGTGAAACGGGCACGGCCCGCGGAATCCCGTTCCCGCGCGCTTGAGCGCGACGGATTCGCCGATGATGCCGACGATGTCAGCCGCCTCGCGGACGCGTTCGACCTCTTCGTCCGGTATCACAGTTCCACCACGGTAACTCCGGCCCCCCCTTCATTCCACGCCGCCGTGCGGAATGCCCGGACCCGGGTGTCCTTCCTCAGCATCTCGGTTACTCGATCGCGCAGCGCGCCGGTACCCTTGCCGTGGATGACCCTGAGCGACCGGAGGTCGGCGCGGATGGCCGCGTCAAGCGCCTGCAGCACCACCTCGTCGACCTCGATTGCCCGCATTCCGCGCAGGTCGATTTCGGTCGGGACGTTCTCGTCAGGCAGGTCGCCGCGGAGCGCCGGAGCCGATGGCCTGGCCTCTGGCGGCGCAACGCTCAGCGCGGTGACGGGGATGGTCATCTTCACAGCGCCCAGCGCCACAAGCAGCCCGTCCTCACGGCGCTCGATCACCCGTCCCACCCGGCCACCCATGCTGTGAACGACGACCAGTTCTCCCGGCGCCGGATCGACCGATTGGTTGAGACCCGCCGCCAGTTCCCGCGGCTGGTCCAGGTCGTTCAGACGGCTGCGGTGACTCTCGGCCAGTCGCTCGATGCGCTGGCGAGCCTCCTTCGCTGCCTCCTCCGCCTCCACGCTTGCCGCGCTCCGGAGGTCGCGAATCGCCCGCTCCACCTCATGCCGGGCCTCCAGCAGGTACCGTCGGGTATCCTGCCGAGCCTCACGTTCGAACGCGATCTCCCGTCGCCGCAACGCGTCCTCGCGCTCCGCCAGCCGATGGGCGGTTTCTCTAGCCGACTCGCGGGAGGCTGTCGCCTCGCCTTCGAGCGCCGAGAGGGCCTTGTCCCGTGCTTCCAGTGATTCCAGCAGTGCGTTCACGTCCCGCTCCACCTGGGGCACCCGCGCCTCGGCGCGGGCGAGAATCTCCTCCGGCAAGCCCAGTCGTCGGGCTATGCGAAGCCCGTAGGAACGTCCGGGTATGCCCTTCGACAGGAGATACGTCGGCGCCAGACGCTCGGCATCGAACTGGAGCGACGCGTTCACCACGCCGGGGATCTCGCCAGCGAGCTCCTTGAGGGCTCCGAGGTGTGTCGTTGCAATGGTGGTCGCCCCACGCTGCGTGAGAGCCTCGACCACGGCGCCGCCGAGCGCCGCGCCCTCCAGCGGATCCGTTCCGGAGCCCAGCTCGTCCAGCAGAACGAGCGACTGTGGCGTCGCCCGTCCCAGCAGTTCCGCAATGTTCTTCAGGTGCGCGCTGAAGGTCGACAGGCTGGCTTCGATCGACTGCTCGTCGCCCACGTCGGCAAAGACGTCGTCGTGCATGGCGACGGCGCTCCCGGTGGCGAGCGGAACGGGGAGGCCCGCCTGCGCCATCGCGGCCAGGAGTCCGATGGTCTTCAGCAGGACCGTCTTGCCTCCCGTGTTCGGGCCCGATACGAGGAGCGTCCGCTCGTGTGCTGCCATCTCGAGGTCGAATGGCACGACGTCGATGCCCTGCTCCATGAGAAGGGGATGCCGGGCGCCGCGCAACCTGATTCCGCTCTCGGGCGGCCGGAGCTGCACCGGGGCACACCGGAAATCGAGGGCGAACCGTGCGCGCGCCTGAAGCGAGTCCAGCGCTGCCAGCGCGTCACGGCTGGCGACGAGGTTGTCTACGAGCGGGCGCAGTCGCTCGGTGAGCTCGGCGAGCAGCCGATCCACTTCGCGCAGTTCGTCGGCCTCCAGCTCCCGGATGCGATTGCACGCCTCGATGGCCGCCGGTGGCTCCACGAACAGCGTCGCGCCGGTATTCGAGCTGTCGTGCACGATGCCACCCACCGCCCCACGCCCTTCCCGGCGCACGGGGATGACGTACCGGCCGTTGCGAATCGTGACGGACATGTCCGGCACACGTTGGTGCGCTTCCAGCCGGCCGAGGAGCCGCTCCAGCAGTGCCACCAGTTTCCCTTCCGACTCGCGCAGCTCGCGCCGCAAGCGGCGGAGCGCCGGGGAGGCGTCGTCCCGCAGGGTGCCATCGTCGGCGATCACACGCGCCACTGACTGCTCCGCCGCCGCATCGACAAGCAGGGCATCGTGATACGATTGCAGCAGGCCCACCGCCAGCGGAGAACGATCCGGGTGTCGCAGCGCGGCCTTGGTCAGTCGCGACGAAGCCAGCAGCCGGCCCGCGGACTGGAGTTCCGTCGCCAGCAGCGACGCGCCCACCAGGCGCAACCGGTCGAACGCCGCGTCGAGATCGGGGATCGGCTCGTTGGGCCAGCCCAGGTCGGATTCGACCATCGCGCGCATCGCGGCGACCCGGGCATGCTCGGCCCCCACCCAGGCAAGGTCCGACACGGGTTCGAGCGCCCTGACCCGGCCGGCACCGGCCGCCGTACCTGCACGTCCCGCAATCAGGTCGCGTACCTTGGCGAACTCCAGGACGGCCAGGGCGTGCGGGTTCATGGGCGGCGTG
Source organism: Gemmatimonadaceae bacterium (assembly GCA_036393555.1). Taxonomy (GTDB): domain Bacteria; phylum Gemmatimonadota; class Gemmatimonadetes; order Gemmatimonadales; family Gemmatimonadaceae; genus JABWBJ01. The sequence goes on along the minus strand of DASWGU010000258.1, from coordinate 7,901 downwards.
ACGCACGCATCGTGTGGGAATCCTCGTCAGGCGGAGGGTCACCGAGAGCGCTGCACCGGCTCATCCCGGGGGCCAGGTCAGGCGGCGGCCGCCCAGTACGTGGGCGTGCACGTGGAAGACGCTCTGTCCGGCACCCGCGTTGGTGTTGATGACTGTGCGATATCCGGCGTCCACGATTCCCTCGGCGCGTGCCACGGCCGCCGCCATGATCATGACGCGGCCGATCGTGAGCGGATCGCGGACCGCGTCGAGCGTGGCGACATGCTCGCGCGTCACCACCAGCACGTGCGTCGGCGCCTGCGGAGAAATGTCCCGGAACGCGACGCAGTGCTCGTCTTCGGCGACCAGCGCAGCGGGAATCTCCCGTCGGACGATGCGGCAGAACAGGCACTCACTGGACATGCAGCGCTCCCACGTGTGCGTGCAGGGCGGCTCGGGCAATGGCGGCGCCCGCCGCCCCAGCGGTCTCGAACCTGAGGATACCCGGACCGATGGACGCCGGAACGAATCCCGCTTCGGTGAGCGCGTCCAACTCGTCGGACTCGAGTCCGCCTTCCGGTCCGAGTGCCAGCGTCACCGGGGCCGACAGGGCGATGCTGAAGACCGGGGAAGCGGAGTGGTCCAGCACCAGCCTGGTTCCGCCTGCCGGAACGGCGGCAATGGCCCGCTGGGGTGTCGCTTCCGGGAAAATCTGGGGCAGATGGGCTCCGCCCGACTGTTCCAGCGCCGCGACCATCCGCGCTCTCACCCGCGCGGCGAACATCGGACCTTCACCCCGCGGCGACACGCTGCGCGACCGCTTCCACATCACGGGGCGCCACGTCGTGATGCCCAGTTCCGCACACTTCTCGGCCAGCCACAGCATGCGATCGCGGTCAGCGACCGGCAGCATGAGATGCACTGGCGGCAGGGGCAGGACGCCCTCCACCGTCTCGACTTCCACCGTGACGGCGTCCCTGGCGTCGCGCACGACCATTCCCGTTGCCCTCTGGCCGGCCCCATCCACCAGCGCGACCAACGTGCCCGTTCCCAACCGGCGCACTCGAAGGTGTCGCGCCACGGCCTCGCCCAGGAGCAGCTGGGCATGCGGCTCGAGTGCCTGGTCTGCGAAGAAGAACGTCGCTACGGCCGATCGATCAGCGCGCTCCACCAATCCTCCTCGATGTCCTCGCGGACGAGATGCCAGCCGGAGCGACCCAGGGCCTCCAGCACCGCCGACCGTTCAGTTACCAGGATGCCGGCGAGGATCGCCGACCCCCCGCCGGCCAGCGCCTGCGCCATCACCGGCAGCATCGGGATGATCACGGACGACAGGATGTTGGCCATGACGACGTCGACCGGGGCGACGAGCGGCAGCAGCAGTGCGGCGTCACCTTCCAGGAGGTGCACCACGTCATCCACGCCGTTGCGCGCCACATTCGCGGCAGCATTGCCCTGGGCATCCGGATCGGATTCGATCGCCCAGGCGCGCGACGCGCCCAGTCGGGCTGCCGCGATGGACAGCACCGCGCTGCCCGAGCCGAGATCGGCCACGACCATTCCCGGCCGCGCCACCATGTCCAGCAGCCTCACGGCCCCGCGGGTGGAGGCATGGTCTCCCGTTCCGAACGCCATGCCCGGGTCGATCACGACGGTACTCGCGGCGTCCAGTCCGTCCGCCAACCACGGCGGGGCGATGGCGAGCCTGCCTAACGCCACTACAGTGGCGCGGGCGCGCCACGCCGTGCTCCAGTCGACAGATTCCGTGGGTTCGATCACGCACCGGGCCAGGGGCGCGGCGGAGGCCATGGCCCGCTCCGCGGCCCGTGCGTCCGCTTCCGCCGGAAAGTGAGTCACCAGCATTGCGCCATCCTCGTGGACGCCTTGCGCGCCCACGGCGAAGAGAGCCGCCAGGGCCTCGTCGCGCTGCGACGCCGGCTCCACGCGCAGGCTGAACCAGTTCACGCGCCCAGGGCTTCGCGCATGCGGGTCCAGAACCCCTTCTCCCGCGCCTGCTGCGGCGGCGCGCCGGAGAGTTCACCCAGCCGCTCGATGAGCTGCTGCTCTTCCGCGGACATCGCTTCCGTGCTGGGCGTCCAGAGCTGCACCCGGACGTGCAGGTCACCGCTGCCGCTCCCGTTGACCCGGGGCAGCCCCCGACCCCGCAGGTGGAGGACCTGCCCGCTCTGCGTTCCCGGTGAAACCCGCACGCTCACGGAACCCGTCACGGTGGGAACGGTCACGTCGGCACCCAGTACCAGCTGCGGGAAGGACACCAGCACCTCGCAGTACAGGTCCTCACCGTCCCGCTCGAACCGGGGATCCTCCTTCACGTCGAAGACCACGAGGATGTCGCCGCGCGGGCCGCCGCGCGGTCCGGCGTTTCCGACCCCCCGCAGCGTCATGTACTGGCCCGTCGAAACACCTGCCGGAATCTGCACCGGGATGGTATGCTCGCCGCGCAGCCGGCCCTCGCCGCGGCACTTCTTGCAGGCCGACGATATGATCTGTCCTTCGCCATGGCACGTTGGGCAGGGCATCACGCTGACGAACTGCCCGAAGAACGAACGCTGTGCCCGGCGGATCTCACCCGCTCCATTGCACGTGGTGCAGCGTTGTGGTTTGGTGCCGGGTTCCAGGCCGGCGCCGTCGCACTTGTCGCACGGGTCCAGCAACTTGAGTGTGAACGTCTTCTGGCTGCCCTCCGCCACCTCCTCCAGCGTCAACTCAACCGTGATCTTCACGTCCTGGCCGGCGCGCGGCCCCGCCTGGCGGACCTGGGCACCGCCGAACAGGTCGCCGAACCCCGCGAAGCCGCCGAAGTCGCGCATGAAGATGTTGAGCGCCTCGGAGAGATCCACGTGGTGGAATCCGCCCGGACCCGCACCGCCGCCGCGCAGCCCCGCTTCACCGAACCGGTCGTAGACCGCGCGCTTGTTGGCGTCGCGCAGCACGTCGTAGGCCTCGGTGATTTCCTTGAAGCGTTCCTCGGCCTCCTTCGACCCGTTGTTGCGGTCGGGGTGCCACTTCATTGCCAGCTTGCGATAGGCCTGCTTGATATCGTCGTCCGAGGCGCCGCGCTGGACGTCCAGGACGCTGTAATAGTCGGCCATGGGTGAGGTATCGGTCAGTCGAGAAGGTCGGAGACGAGAAGGGACGTATGCCTGACGAGTGCGACGATTTTGTCGTACGGCATGCGCGTTGGACCGATGACGCCGATCACCCCCGACAGCGCACCCGTGCGGTACGCCGACGTCACGACGGTCAGGTTATCCAGCCGCGGATCGTCGTGCTCCGCGCCGATGGTGATGCTGATGCCCGGCGTGTTCGAGCGGCGCCGCAACACTTCGGCCAGTTGGTCACGCGTGTCCGTGAGCGCCAGGAGCCGGCGCATGCTGTCTCCCGAGGCGAATTCGGGCTGCTCCGCCAGGATCGACGCCTGGCCCAGCACCACGTCCTCGTTGGCGGGCGCCAGGGGAACGTCGAACAGCACGTCGCCCTCCTGCACGAAGACGTTGAGAAGCTCCCGCGTCCCCGGCTGGGCACCGCCGTCCCGAAGGCGCCGGCCGAGCGACGAGCGGATGTCGCGAAGCGTCAGACCGCTCAGGCGCTCGTTCAGAACCAGCGTGACCTCGGCGAGCGCGCTCTCCGCGATCTGACCGGGAACCTCCACGAAAATCGTGCGTACCGCGCCCCCACCTAACGTCAGCACCAGCAGCAGCCGCTCCTGCGAAACCCGGACCACGTCCAGCCGCTGCAGCACCGTCCGATCGAGCCGCGGTCCGAGGGCCACGCCCAGTTCCTGCGCGACGACCGACAGGCTCTGCGCTGCCCGGCGCAGTATGGCCTCGATCGCCGACCCGCCGCCGGCGATTTCCTCAGCCAGGCGATCGGTTTGCTGCGCGGAGAGCGTCGCGGGACCCATCAGGGAATCGACATACAACCGATAGGCACTGTCGGTCGGAACGCGTCCCGCGGAGGTGTGTGGGTGGAAGAGGTATCCCTTCTCCTCCAGGTCGCTCATGGTGTTGCGGATGGTCGCCGGCGACACCCCCAGACCAAAGCGACGGGAGATCGTTCGCGAGCCGGCGGGCTCCGCGGTTTCCACATAACTCTGGATGACGGCTTCCAGCACGCGACGCTCGCGATCAGACAGCTCAGGCAACGCCATAAGTGTAAATATACTAACGACTTCGGACGTTGGTCAAGTCGGACACAAGGCTGTCCAGTCGGAGCCACCCAGCCGGTGTCAGTCTGGCCGACTCCTGTTCCACATCAGCCCAGCCTTCACGTGCCCAGCGCCCGAAGTCCTGGCGATTACTGTCACTCAGGCGCACTCCGTTGGACGTGCGAAGGCCCAGGTACGCTTCCTCCAGCGCAATCGACTCCGGGGTGAGTTCCTCACGCCCGGCGACCGGATACTGCCCAGCGCCGATCGCCTGGCGCCACGCGACGTAGTCACGAACGTTCCACGTGCGGACCAGTCCGTCAAACCCGTGCGCCGAAGGACCCAGGCCCACGTAGGGAACGCGACGCCAATAGGCACTGTTGTGGCGGGCCCGGCGTCCGTCCCGCGCGTAGTTCGACACCTCGTAGTGCTCGAATCCCGCCCCACCCAGTACCCGATCGGCTTCGAGAAACTCGGCCTCATAGCGCTCCTCGTCGGCCTCGTGCAGGTGCCCCCGTTCGCGCCAGCGGAGCAGCGGCGTGTGCGGCTCCAGCGTGAGGCCGTAGCACGATATGTGCCTCGGCTCCAGCTCGAGCGCGCGCTGCAGGTCTGCCGACCAGGATCGGTTCACCTCCGGCGGCAGGGCGAAGATCAGGTCCATGGACCAGTCCTCGAACCCCGCCTCGCGCAGGGAACCCGCCGCCCGGACCGCCTGGGCCGCGTCGTGCGTCCGGTGCATCCACCGCAGGACACCGTCATCGAAACTCTGTACACCTAACGACACACGCGTGACACCGTGCTCGCGCCAGGTAGCGGCCGCATTCGGCGAGACGTCCTCCGGATTGGCCTCGATGGTGATTTCTGGATCGGCGGTGAATGGCCATCTCGCGCGGATCGCGTCGATCAGCCGGCCGATACCCGGGGCGCCGAGCTTCGAGGGCGTTCCACCACCCAGGTACAGGGTATCGATTCGTCCTGATACTGCGGGTTGCGGTTCGCCTCCAGCCGGATCGCCTCGCTCCGATTCTCCCCTTCCCGGCCCGAACCGGATATCCATCTCGCGCTCGATCCCCTCGATGAACTCCGACACCGGTACCGTCCTTCGGACCGCGATGGCGAAATCGCAGTAGACGCAGCGGCGGGCGCAGAAGGGAACGTGAACGTAGACGTGTCGCGGGACCACACTGCAAGCTAAGCTGGCCGGCCTGAGTCGTGAGTGCTGGATGCTCGACCTGCTTCCTGGTAGTGGAGCTGGTGCTGAGCCAAACTCCAGCGCCAGCACGTGTCACCCAGTTCCAGCAGCCAGTTCTGAGCACTCAGCGGCCGGCCTGAGTCGTGAGTGCTGGATGCTCGACCTGCTTCCTGGTCCTGGAGCTGGTGCTGAGGCAACCCCAGCGCCAGCACGTGTCACCCAGTTCCGGCACCCGGTTCTGAGCACTCAGCTGGCCGGCCTGAAAGCCCGACACCCATCCCCACGGCACCGGTTCAGGACCTCCAGACCGACACGGCGCTGCACAGGGGGGCGTCGTCGCCCCCAACCATCGCAGACGTTGGTCCGCCGAGGCGTTCACTGCGCCAGGGCAATTCCGCCGCCCGGATCGAGGCGCAGATCTCCGCTCAGCTCCAGAGCCGACAGCGCCGAACCTATCTCGCATGCCGGGAGGCCGGTGATGCGGGCAATGACGTCAGGATCCGAAGCGCCACGGTTCACTGCGTCGAACACGGCCTGCTCCGCCGGCGACCTCGGCTCCGCCTTCGGTTTCGTTTCCTTCAGATGGTATCCCCGCGTGCCGCCGGCTTTGGTCACAGCGGAATCGGTCGCCCGCGGCGCGGCGGAGAGCCGCGCCATCGGCAGGACATCTTCCGGCGCCGAGACGAACAGGGCGCCCGATGCCAGCAACTGGTTCGACCCGGCGTGCCGCGGCGAGTCGATGGGTCCCGGGACCGCGGCGACCGGCCGCCCCAGTTCCAGCGCCTGATTCGCCGTGATGAGCGCGCCGCTCCGGTGACCAGCCTCCACCACGACCAGCACGTCGCTCAATGCGGCTATGATCCGGTTGCGCCGCGGGAAGGCGCCCTTGACCGGACGGGTCCCCAGGGGCGCCTCGGACAGCGCGAGACCGTCGCTCGTTATGTGCTCGTGCAGCGCAGCGTGGGCCGGCGGGTACGGCAGGTCGGCGCCGCCGCCCAGCACCGCGATGGTGCCGCCGCCTGACTGCAGCGCCCCCCGATGCGCGGCCGCGTCGATGCCCAGCGCCATCCCGCTCACCACCGTTGCGCCGGCGCGCACGCACTCCGCGGCGATCCGGTGAGCGATCCGCTCACCACTCGCGGACGAATTCCGCGTCCCCACGATGCCGACGCGCCGGTTCGCCGCCAGGGTGATCGCCCCGAGAGCGAAGAGAAACGCCGGCGGATCGGTCAGATCCATCAACGGCTCGGGGTAGTCCGGTTCCCCCAGGACGAGGATCATCGCCCCGGCCTCCGCGGAACGGACGATCATCTCATCGGCGCGGGCAAGGGCACGCTGCCGATCGTCAGTCGTCGCGGTCGTGCCCCACGCAGCAGCCGCGGACCCGCACCGTTCGACTGCTGCGCGGAACGCCACGCACCCGACTTTCGGTAGGAGCGCGAAGGCCAGGCCCTCGCGCAGCGAAGCCGCGTCAGGGGAGCGCCGCGTCCCGCTCACGCTTCTCCGCTTCAGCCCTGAGGCGCAGGAGTTCCGACCACCACGCTTCCAGCATCTCGTCCAGGCCCGTGCGCCCCGCGGCGCTGATCGAGAACGCACCGAGTGATCCCGGTGCATGCACGGGCGGTATGTACGGCTCGCCGAGGAGATCCAGCTTGGTGAAGACGATCCAGTGGCGCCTGGCCGCCAGCTCGGCGGAGTACGCGGCCAGCTCATGCCGGAGCTGATCGTACTCCTCCTGCCAGTCCATCGCGTCGATCGGGATCAGGTACGCGAGGATTCGCGTCCGCTCGATGTGCCGCAGGAACTGGAGGCCCAGTCCCTTCCCCTCGGATGCGCCCTCGATGATCCCCGGGATGTCGGCGACCACGAACGTGCGATGATCGCTGAGCTGCACCACACCCAGGTTGGGCGACAAGGTCGTGAACGGATAATCGGCGATTTTCGGCCGGGCCTTGGAGATGACCGACAACAGCGTGCTCTTGCCCGCGTTCGGCTTGCCCACGAGCCCGACATCGGCAATGAGCTTGAGCTCCAGTTCCAGCGTGCGTACCTGCCCTTCGCGACCGGGCTCCCACTCGCGTGGAGCCTGGTGGGTGGCGGTCGCGAACGCGCTGTTTCCCCTGCCGCCCCGCCCACCGCGTGCGACGACGATCTCCTCGCCTTCCGCGAGCACCTCACCCACGAACGCCGACGTGTCATGGTCGCGGATCACCGTGCCGGGCGGAACGGGGAGCACGACATCCTGTCCGGAGCGTCCAGTCCGGTTCGAGCCCTGCCCATGCTCACCGCGTTCGGCTTCCCATGAATCGCGGTACGTATAGTCGAGCAGCGTCCCGAGGTTACGATCGCCGCGAACGATGACGTCGCCACCGCGACCGCCGCCGCCGCCATCGGGGCCGCCCATGGGCACAAACTTCTCGCGCCGGAACGACGTCGCACCCGATCCGCCGGTTCCAGCCGTCACCCGCACCGTGACGCGATCAATGAACATCGGTCACTCCCCGCACGCGCACCCACAACAACCGATGGCGTTCCGCGTCCTCGGCCGGAATCATGCTGGCG
>DASWGU010000257.1:0-6483 GCA_036393555.1 Gemmatimonadaceae bacterium | reverse complement strand
TCCTCCTCACTCCTCACTCCTCATCACTCCTCACTCTTCACTCTTCACTCCTCACTCCTCACACGTCGCACCTCACTCGAACCTCCGCCGCATCAGCTCCCGCAGGTCCAGCGGAGCAACGGGCTCGCTGGGTGCCGGCGCTGCCTCGTCCTCGAAGCGCGGGACCACCCGCTCCATCGTTTCTCTCACGCCGGGATCGATGAACCGCGAGAGCTGGTCGATCGTGTAGTCCGCTCCGCGGCGCGTGGAGTAGGCGTTGAGCGGGTAGGTGACGGCGACGTGGTCGCGCGCCCGTGTCAGAGCTACGTACATCAGCCGGCGCTCCTCCTCCAGCTCGTCCTCGTCGTTGATGGATCGCGCCATGGGGAACCAGCCGTCCACCGCCCAGATCACGAACACCGCGTCCCACTCCTTCCCTTTGGCGCTGTGCACCGTGCTCAGGACCAGGGTGTCCTGCTCCTCGTCGGTCGAGCCGGTGGCGAGGTCCTGCGTCCCCTGCGGCGGCTCGAGGGCGATGGCTGCGAGAAACGCGCCGCGATCCGGGTAACCGCCGGCAATTACCTGGAGCTGGTCCAGGTCGGAGAGGCGCGGCTCCACGCGGTCATACCGCTCGCGGAGGATGTCGTCGTACAGCACTCGCACCCGGCCGATGTCGGTCGCCACCTCCTTCTCGGCGGATGGCCGGCGCCGCAATTGCTCCAGCAGCTCCGAGAGACGCTCATGCGCCTGACGAGCCCGGGGCGGGGGGTGGAACCGGTCGAATGCCTCCAGCGCCCACGCGCTTGCGGCCATCGCCTCGATGGCGGAACGAGCCGTCGCCTCGCCGATCCCCGGGAGGAGCTGCAGGAGGCGGAACCAGCTCACTTCGTCCCGGGGGTTCTCGATCACACGCAGGAAGGCGAGGACGTCCTTCACGTGTGCCGCCTCGAGGAACTTGAGGCCGCCCCACTTGTCGAAGGGGATCTTCCGGTTTGACAGCTCGATCTCGAGGTCGGCGGACATGTACGCCGCCCGAAAGAGCACCGCCATGTCGTGCAGCGGAATCCCTTCCTCGTGCAACTCCAGGATGCGCTCTACCACGAAGCGCGTCTGCTGCTGCTCGTCGCGCGTCGTCACCAGCCAGGGTCGCTCGCCGCCCTCGCGATGGGTCCAGAGGTTCTTGGTGAAGCGCTCGGCGGCGCGCGAGATCAGCGCGTTGCTGGTGTCGAGGATGGGCTGCGTGGACCGGTAGTTCTGCTCCAGCGCCACCATGGTCGTGCCGCTGAATTCCCGCGGAAACTCCATGATGTTCCGGAAGCTCGCGCCGCGGAACGAGTAGATGCTCTGGGCGTCGTCGCCCACGACCGTGATGTTCCGGTGGCTGCCGCACATGCCGCGGAGAATCCGCGCCTGGAGAACGTTTGTGTCCTGGTATTCATCCACCAGCACGTGGTCGTACAGCCCGCTGATGCGTGAGGCCAGGGCCGGGTCGTGCTCGAGGAGCAGTGCCCAGAAGACCAGCAGGTCGTCGTAGTCGACCAGGTTGCGTTCCGACTTCCGCCGGGTGAAGTCCGCGTAGATACGACCGCAGTCGTCCCCGTACTCCACGAAGCGCGGGAATTCGTCTGCGAGGATGTCCGGGACCGGAATCCCGGTGTTGATGTGGCGGGAGTAGACGTAGTGGAGGGTTTCCTTGCGGGGGAACCGGCGCTTGGTATCGCCGTAGCCGAGTTGGGCGCGGGAGAGCTGGACCAGGTCGGCGGCATCGGCCTGGTCCATGATCGTGAAGTCTCCCGGGAGGCCGGCGGCCGGTCCGAAGCGTCGGAGAAGCCGGTGGGCGGTGCCGTGGAAGGTGCCGCCGTGGACGCGCCGACTGTCGCCGCCCACGAGCTCCACGGCCCGGGAGAGCATCTCCTGCGCCGCCCGGCGGGTGAAAGTCAGAAGGAGGATGCGTTCGGGCAGGACGCCCACCTGGAGCAGGTGGGCCACTCTATAGACCAGCGTGCGGGTTTTCCCGGTCCCGGCGCCGGCAACGATGAGCAAGGGGCCCGAGTGGAAGGTGGCGGCAGAGTACTGCTCGGGATTGAGCTCCTGCGAGAAGTCGCGCGCGACTCCCGGGCCAACCTCGGTCGAACGGGTGTAGACGCGCGGCTCGGCCATGGCTGCAAGATGGGAGACGGGAGGCGGGAGAAGGAGCCCTACAGAAACTGCGAGTCTTGTGTGCGTCCGGCGGTGGCCGGGCGCCGACCCGTGGGAAGGAGGATGCTAATGGCTCGGCGTTACGTCGCGGTCACCGGCTGTTTCACCTGGTGACGCCGGGTTGGGGGAGTTCGTCGGAAAGGTCGGGTGGAGGTTAGGCCACTCAAACGCGCGTGGCACCGTCGAAGTTCGATTCAGTTCCCGATTTGTTCTGGTGTGGGTCTTTCGAGGAACATTTGTTCCGCGGAAAGGGCGGGAGATGGCCGGTCGTTTTCGAGGTACCGGGTGGACGCCGCAGGGGGCGTATGTCTTGGTGTGGGAACGGCCTGAGTAACCGTTGTCTTCTTGACCCTCTGTTCAGTGACACCTATTTTCACGCGCTGAATTCGACGGGTCGGAATCCGCTCGGCGGTGCGAGCGGGAGAAAGTGACGGCAAAAAGCGTAGTGGGGTCTTCTGTCATTGGACGAAGGCCGCACGACGGTCTTTGTCGACTTGTGTGCCGGTGCAGGTTCCGCACACGGCAGTCGTAAACTGGAAGCGGGCTTGTTGTCACAGCAGGAAAACACACTCCAGAAGGGGGAAAGGATGCGGAAACTGTATCGGTCGTTGTTGGCGACCGGCGCGATCCTGGGAATCGCCGCTTGCGGCGATGATGTATCGATCCAGGAACCGACGCCACCGCCCGCAGCGGCGATCACCGGGATCACGGTATCCCCTGCAACCGCAACGATCGATGACGGGCAGACGACCCAGATTTCGGCGTCGGTGCAGACCAACGGTGGGGAAGGGGTCGAGAATCTCGACCTGACGGTGACCTGGTCATCGTCGAACGCGAATGTGGCGACGGTCGGTCCGTCGACCGGGCTGGTGACGGGCGTCGACCCCGGGAACGCGGTGATCACCGCGCGCTCCAATGGCAATCAGGCGTATTCGGCGGGTTCCTCGGTCACGGTGAATGCTCCGACCGTCCTGCCTAACGCAATCCTGTCCTTCACGGTGAACCCGACCGCTGCGTCGGTGCAGGCGGGCAACCAGGTTGCGGTGAGCACGAACTTCACCGCGTCCCCGGGTGCCACCGTCACGTTCGCGAACACCTACAACAACGCGAACTGCACGGGTCCCGCCGACGGTGCCAACCCGACCGTCACGGCCGTCACCGTTGGCACGTGCGTCGTGACAATCACGGCGAGCGGCAGCGGGACGGGCCTTATCTCCAACCAGATGCAGGCGTCGGTGGCAATCACCATCACCACCCTCGGTCCGGCACTTCAGAGCCTCACGGTCAACCCGACCGCGTGGAACGCCGTTCCGGGTGCCACGCAGGTGGTGACCACAACGCACCAGGCTGCGGCCGGTGCCACGGTCACGTACGCCAACTCGTCCAGCGATGAGGCGGTGGCCACGGTGACCTCGAGCGGCCCGAACCCGACCATCACCGCGGTCGGAAACGGCTCGGCGCAGATCACCATCATGGCGTCGGGATCGGGTGACAATCTCCAGCCCAACTCGCTCACCGCGTTTGTCACGGTGAACATCCAGGCGGCATCGGTTTCCATCTCATCGCTTACGACGACCTGCCTCGGCGGTATTCCGGCCGGCTGCGTTGCCGGCCCGGTCAACCTCGCCGCGACGGGTGGCCAGATCGAAGCGACTTTGAATATCGAGTCCGGTAACCAGCAGATCGCGTCGGTGGCGGTCTTCCTGGGCCAGCCGGACCTCAGTGGCAGCTGCACCTCCGCCGCCGTCGTGTACACGGAAGCCGCCCGCCAGATCTTCGGCGTCAACGGCGCTCCGAGCGCCCCGATTACCCTGAGCATCAACACGGCCGAGTTCGATGCGAACTTCGTGCCGAAGTGGCTCAACGGCCTCGAGTGCATCCAGGCCCAGCTCTTCCCGGTTGCCGGTCCGAACCCGGATGCGTCGAACACCATCAAGTTCACACTCACCAACGCTGACGTCGTGTACTTCGACGCCACGCTCGGTACGACCGGTGGTGACCCCGGCCTGAACCACACCGGCACGTCCGCGGTGCAGGCGGCGGGTGCCCCGAACGTCTGGTGGCAGGGTGGCTTCACGTTCCGTCCGCATCCGGTGCTGTACTCGGGCGCGGCGAATGTTGCCAGCATCACGTACACGTCCACGATGTGCGGCGCGGTTGCGGCCGTCGCGGCTCCGTGGGCAGCCACGTTCCCCTGCACGGGCGTCGAGGCGACGCAGAACATCGCCAACACGGTCGCGATCGCCTACGTGCCGGCCTATACTCTGACGGCGTCTCCGACGACGTTCATGACGGCGGCTACCGCGGGCTTCGTGCCTGGTAATCCGGTTTGGGCGCTGGTGCCGACGAACGAGGACAACGTTGGTCCGACCACCGCCGTTCCGGTCTTTGTTGCGCCGGGTGCGAGTGGCTGGCATGGCGACGGCTCCGCAGGCGTTCTGCTCGCGACGGCCGCCGTTGGTGGCAGCGCAGCCCAGCCGCCGACCAGCTACACGGTTAACGCGACTGACGCCGGTGTTGGCGGTGGCGTACCCGGTGCGGGCCTGACGGCCCCGCCGACGATCACCGAACTCACGATTCCTGTCACGTTTGCTTCGGGAGCCACTCCCGCAGGCATTCCGTTGCCCGAGACGCTGGTTCCGTCGCCGTACGTTCTGCGCGGTGATGCCACCAGCGACATTCTGAATAACCTGGGTACCGCCAGCGCCAACACCAGCGTCTTCGGTGTCGACCTGGTCGTGCTCGACGCGCAGTACGGCGATCGAGCCAACTCGGCCTCTGCCGGTGTGGTATGGCAGGGCTTGGATACCCAGATCTATGCGGCGAACGCGGTCACGGGCGGTGTCTCGCCGGGTACCGGCGCGAGCGGTCTCGCGGTTTCTGACTGGGATGGCGCCGGCCCGGATGGCGGTGCAGAGAATATCCTGATCGACGCGATCGACAGCCGTTCTGGTCTCGACAATGCCACGGCGCTCACGCAGAAGATCCAGCGTGCCAACGCCGGCGGCACGGCGAACTGCCTGGCTTTCTCAACGTTCGCAATGACCACCATCCTCGTCGACAACTACGTCCAGAGCGCGGGTCAGCAGATGGACTGCGCCCTCGCCGCGGGTGTACGCGTCGGTGAGTACACCTGGTACGGATACGTCTCTGATCGCGCGGGCAATGCCCGTCTGGCGAACAGTGCTGGTTCACCGCCGCTCGCCGGCTCCATTGCGGCGCTGCGGATGGCGATCGACGAGGCGCTTCCGAACATCACGGGTATCGGCTTCCAGACCGGCCTGTACGCGGGCGGCCAGCCGGCTACCTACAGCTTCTCCGCCAACGACGACCTCGAGCTGTGGCAGGGTCAGGTCACGCTGGCGTACGGTCCGACGCCGGGTCAGGCACCGGTCACCTACCCGTACGGGGCGCAGGCTTACTCGACCCCGGCATTCGGCACGCCGTTCGATGGCGCCTTTGCCAACGTGCTCAACGGGCAGGACTTGACGATCAACTACTACATCGATGTGTACGACTTCGCCTCGGCCGCGGCCTTCGTGCCGGGACCGCCGGCCACGCCGCCGAGTGGTAACGTCATGACCGGCGCTGGTGCGGCTGCTTACACCAGTGGCGTCGTCAACAGCGGTGTTACGGCGAACATCCGTGACGTCGCAGCGCAGCAGGCTGCGGTTCCGCTCGTTGCTCCGGTGCTCGTCACGCAGCTGTCCTTGCGTGCCGCTGCCCCGGCGTACCACACGTCGATGATCGACTGGCGCATCATTGCGCACAGCGGTACGCACTCCATCACGGCCCAGGATGCTGCGGCGTCTTCCGTCGGCCTGTCGTTCTGCGACCGGGTTGACATCTACGAAGTCGTCGAGGGTGGCGTCGACGTCATTGCCGCCGGCATGCTGGCGAACGATCCGCTGATCGGTAACGACGCTGGTGACGCGCTGGTCTGGCGCAGCACCGTGACGACAACGCCGGTCCCGGGTGCCATTCCGGACAACGGGTTCCAGCGGTTCCTGACCTACATCTCGGCCGCGCACACCAGCGTCGGTACGGGCCTGTTCACTGCCGCCTGCATCAAGACCGGCAGTGCCCTCCTGAGCCCGATCGGTTAAGCTCACGGAAGGCACATTTCTGAACGAGGGAGCTCCGCCGAAAGGCGGGGCTCTTTCGTTTGTGTGCCCAGCATGAACACTGACTTGGAGGTGGAAGTCCTCTGGGGAGTTGGTCGCAACGACCCGAGCGAACCGCAAGGTGAGGCTCGTGAGAGACTCGCCGAAAGAAGCGGGTAGCGAGACCTGTGGGGCGACGAAC